>NZ_CAJMZA010000011.1:0-222651 GCF_905220195.1 Paraburkholderia sp. J8-2 | reverse complement strand
GGCGTTGGCCGTGCGGTTCAGGTTGAAGCTGAACTCCATTCAGACGCCCTCCGCGCCGGGTTTCAGGAAAGCGGACGACAGGGCGTCCGTGCCGCCAGAGTAGCGTGGCACTTGCAACAGGGATGGCGGATCGACAAGGGCAAGGCGCATGGACACAGAATTTCGTTGGCGTTGATGACACGGCGACGATGCCGCGATGGTACGCACCGCCCACGCCGTCGTTGCTGGAGCGGCTGGCGGCTCGCGACTGGGCTTGCCTCGACTGAAACGGCACGACACTACTACAACCTTCATGACACTCACAACCGCGCCAGGCACCCCGCGAAAGCCAGACCACGCGGGCTTTCGCGGCGCTTTCGCAGGCCTTCTGGCCAGCTTCCAGAACGGAAGCGCACGCGGCTTCTGGACGTCATCGTGATGACGCATCGATGACGCCTTGATGACATAGCGTGTCGTCGCTCCTGCCACTTCGAGGCCGCCAGCGCCAGTAGGCGTCGCTTGCGCGCCACACGTTAGCCCGAGCGCGAACCCCGCGCGCGAAGCCTCGCTGACCGCGCTGACTCCTCCTCCAGCCCGCTCACCGCCGCTCAACGCCACGTAGGGCCGTACTGGCGGCATGCGGCTTGCATGTTTGCGATCTGCGCACGTCCCCGCGCCCTCGCGCGCCGCCTCTCAACACCGCACCGCCGCTTCGAGAGCGGGTTCGCGGGCCCCATTCGAGGGGTAAAATCGACGGGCTCCGTCAATGGCGCTTCGATGCCCGGGGGCACCGATACCACGCCTCAATACCACTCACGAACCAGAAGGCCGATGAACAGGAGACTCTTGCGCCAGGCAGCCGGGCCCCTCGGGGTCGTGGTGGTCGCGCTCGTCTGCTGGGCGGCAGCCGACTGGCTCGCGGACCGCATGGTCCGCCAGGAGTTCGAAGCAGCGCTCACCGCGCAGCGCCAGATGATGCGCTCGGTTGTGGACAACATGGCCGAAGTGATCGCAAGCGACCTCGCCATGTCGCGCGCCATTCCCGCGACGATGGCCGAAACCCGCGTCGTCCAGCAGGCGCTCACCGAGGCCGCGCATTATGCCGCGTCAAGCGATTCGACGGAACTGGCGCGGCGCAAGGACCTGCAAAGCGTGCCGGCGCTCACCGGCGTCGACCGCTTCCTGCACGACGCCCAGGGCTTCTCCGGGCTCGATGCGATCTGGCTCGTCAACGCCAACGGCATCTGCATCGCCTCGAGCAACGCGCTCGAGAAAATCTCCTACGTCGGCGTGGATATGCGGCCACGCGCGTATCTGAACGAAACGCTGCTCGGCGCGTTCTCCGAAGCCTACGGCGTGGGCACGGCAAGCGGCGAACCCGGCATCTTCGTCGCCGCGCCCGTCTACGACGACGGCCTGCTGGTCGGCGCCGTGGTCGCGAAGGTCAGCATCGCGCGCTTGCGCCACTGGGTCACGCACCCAGGCACCTTCGTCGCGGACAACAACGGCGTCATCATCATGGCCCACGACAGCGCACTCGAAGGACACGCCCTGCCGGGCTCGCACGTCGCGGAAATGAACGCGGTGGACCGCGTGAACACCTATTTGCGCGAGCATTTTGCGCCGCTCGAACTGCGCTCGGCCTCGAAAACGGCGTTGCGCGAGGCGCCGTGGACGCCGCGCGCGGACGCCGCGCAAATGATCGAATGGCCGGGCCAACGCTCGCCTGCCCTCTATGAACACCGCGGCGGCCTGAACTCCGGGCTCTCGGCGCATCTCGTGGATCCGGTCAATGCGTGGTCCGATCTGATCGCGAACCACCAGCGCGACCGGCTCCTCATTTTCCTCACGCTCGCGGGCACGGCAGCGCTCGCGGCGGTGATCTCGGTCTCGTGGGTGCGCGAGCGGCGCTTGCACCACGCAAGCCGCGATCTCGCCGGGCAACTGCAGGCCGCGAACGCACTGCTCGCCGCCGAGGCGCGCCACGACGCGCTGACCGGCGCGCTCTCGCGGCGCTACTTCCTCGACCTGCTGCGCCGCGAGATCGACGCGTCCTATGCCGCGGGTACGCCGCTGTGCATGGCGATTGCCGACCTCGACTACTTCAAGCAGATCAACGACCGCTTCGGCCATCCGGCCGGCGACCGCGCGCTCCAGCATTTCGTGGAAACCTGCCGCGCGGAACTGCGCGCCGACGACGCCGTCGGGCGTCTTGGCGGCGAAGAGTTCGGCATCCTGTTGCCCGCAACCTCGCTCGCCACGGGTCAAGCCGTGCTCGACCGCCTGCGCCAGCAGGTCGGCAAGCGCATTTGCGTGGACCTGCCCGAGGAAGCGAGCGTGAGCGTGAGCATCGGCGTGACCGAGCTTGCCGCCACGCAGGATCAACCAGAACGTCTGATGAGCCGCGCCGACCTTGCGCTCTACATGGCAAAGGCAGCCGGGCGCGACCGCTGCGAGGCCATGACGGCCGAGGGCGTCGTGCCGCCGCGCGCCGCAGCGCCAACCTGGTGAGCGCGCAACGAACTGGCGCGACAACCCGCACGAAACAAGCCCGTATCAGTCTGCGGGACTCGCCCGGCTCAACCGGCGAGGCGCGGTATCATCGGTTAAACGGTGCGCGCCAGTTTGTTCGGCGCGCATGAGTCAAACCGCGCCACTTCGGTGTTCCGCACAAATCTGGAGGCATGCATGAAGGGAAATCTGGTCATTGTCTGCCGCGATCAGGATGCGCTCGCGTTCGACCAGTTGATGGTCGAGTACGGCGCATTCCAGACGCGCCTGTCATCGACCGCGTGGTATCTGAAACTCGACACCACGCCCGAGTTGATTCAGGAAGAAATTCTTGCCCGCCTCGGCAAGTACACCACGCACTACATCTTCGAAGCGGACACCGTGACCTATAACACGGTGGACAACGACGCCGCCGCCGCGCTCGACACGCTTTTCACGGCCTGAGCGGGTGCGTCTGGGTTCATCCGGTATTACCCGGCGTCGCTGAGGCGGCGCCTTCGCACGGATCGTCAGGTCCGTACCACGTAAAACGCAGGCAAACCCAGCCTGACCCCGCGTCAAGCGCATCCGGCGATGCCCCACCTGAGCGGTGCGGGCTTGCGCCAGCCAATCAACCGCGAATTACCAGATCTGCGCCGCTTCGGTTACGGTGCGCTCCACCACGTCGAACGCAAACGTCATGCGCACCGCAAGGCCGCCGCTTTCGCCGTTGCCGATCGAGAGCTCGCCACCCGCGCGGCGCACGAGGCGCTCGACGATCGCCAGTCCCAGACCGCTGTGGCCGTTGCCGCCGCGCGCCGGGTCGAGCCGCACGAACGGCCGGCTCGCCTGTGTGAGATCCTGGTCGGGGATGCCCTTGCCGTGGTCGCGCACGGTGAGCGAAAAACCCGTTGCCCCGCGCTCGCTTTCGATCACGACGGGCGGTGCGCCATACGCATGGGCGTTGTCGAGCAGGTTCGAGACCACACGCTCGAGCGTGGCCGCGGGCAGACGAAACTCAGGACCGGCGCGCAGGCGCGTTTCGATCGCAATCGTTTCGCCGTTCGCCGTGCGGTGGTTGCGCACAATGCGCTCGCACTGATCGTCGACCTCGACGGGCTCGCTGCGATCGGCGCCGTCGTGCGCGAACACGAGGAACTGGTCGACGATGTGCGCCATCGACTCCACGTCGCGCACGACGCCGTCGCGCACCTTTTGCTCGTCCATCATTTCGGCGCGCAGGCGCAGCCGCGCAAGCGGCGTCTTGAGATCGTGAGCCACGCCCGCCAGCATGACGGCGCGGTCTTTTTCCGTACGCTCGACTTCCTTGACCATCTGGTTAAAGCCGAGCGTGAGCTGGCGCAACTCGCGCGGCCCGCGCTCGGGCACGGGCGGCACCGGCTCGCCCCGGCCAAAGCGGCCCACGGCCTGCGCGAGCGCGCTCAAAGGCTTTTGCAGCATCCACGCAGCCACGAGCGCGGCGATCACGGCGGTGGCGAAAATGGTGACGACCCACGGCAGAAACTTGTCGAGCGGCCGCATGACGCGCAACGGCTGGCCCGGCAAGACGATCCAGCGGGCGTCCTGCGGTCCGCGCACCCAGAGCGTGGGCGGCCCGCCCGGCGACCCGAGGCGCACGTCGGTGCCGGGCGGCATGCGTTCGCGCACGTCGTCGATGAAACGGCGCAGCGGATCGGGCATCCGATCGGTCTGTGGCGGCACAGCCGGGCTTGCCGGGTCGACGAGCTGCACGCGCGAAGGCAGCGGCTGGTCGGGCTCGCGCTCGACGTGCTGGCGCACCGCGTCGACGAGGAAGGTGGCCTCCTCGACGGCGTAGCGCGTTTGCATTTGATTGTGTTCGACGCGCATGAGCGTGAACCACGCGACGTGCGACACCAGCAGAACGCCGATGAAGATGACCGCGAGGCGCCCGAACAGCGAATCAACCGGCCGGCGCATGGTTGCCCTGCTCTCCGTCGGGAACGAACACGTAGCCGCGGCCGCGCACCGTCTGGATGAAGCGCGGCGTGGACGGATCGCTTTCGAGAATGCGCCGCAGACGCCACACCTGAACGTCGATGCCGCGGTCCGTGCCGTCGTACTCGGGACCGTGCAGCAGCTCGAGCAGGCGCTCGCGCGTGAGCGTGCGCATGGGGTGGTTCACGAAAATCTTCAGAAGCGCGAACTCGCTGCCCGACAGCATGATGGGCTTGCCTTCCTGCTGCAGCGTGCGCGACTGGAAGTCGAGCGTGAAGCGGCCGAACGCGTACGGCTCGCGCTGCTCGGGCGCCGCGGCCGAAGGCACCGTACGGCGGCGGCGCAGCACCGCCTGCACGCGCGCGAGCAGCTCGCGCGGATTGAACGGCTTGCCGAGGTAGTCGTCCGCACCGAGTTCGAGGCCGACGATGCGGTCCACGTCGTCCGCGCGCGCCGTGAGCATGATGACGGGGATGTCGTCGCCGGCCGCGCGCAGCTTGCGCAGCGCGGTCAGGCCGTCCACGCCCGGCATCATCAGGTCGAGCACGATCAGATCGGGGCGCTCGCGCTCGAGCCGCCGCTCGAGCGAGCCGGCGTCGTGCAGCACCGAGACTTCCATGCCCTGGCGCGCCAGATAGTCGCGCAGGAGGTCGCGTAGTTCGAGGTCGTCGTCGACGACAAGGATTTGAGTAGCCATGGGATGAAGTGTAACGCGCGCGCGCGGGCCGTTTGCTTACAGCTCTTCCACCTGGGTTACGAGGTGTTACCGCGAAAGGCGCGTGTAATGTCGCGTAATCTCGGCGGCTTGCCGCGTAACACGCGCCACCTGCGGGGTCGATACGCTAGGGACACCGGTTGCGAGCGCCACCACTTCCGATAAGCGCCGCGCCAGACCGGATAAAACCCTCAGGATTTGTCAGGAGCATCACCATGTACAAGACGACTTCGCGCCTTCTCGCTATCGCCGCTGCCTCGCTCGCGCTCACCCTGGGCGCCACCGCCGCCAACGCCCAGATGCCGCCGCCCCCGGGCGGTCCCGGCATGATGCAGCACGGTCCCGGCATGCACGGCGACTTCATGCTCGGCTTCAAGAAGTTGCACGACAAGCTGAATCTGAACGCCGCGCAGGAAAAGCAATGGCAGGCCGCGCTCGACACGATGAAGCAGAACGGCCAGGCCATGCGCAAGAATCATGAACAGATGAAGCAACAGTTCGATTCGATGAAGAACCAGCCGATTCTCGACCTGAACGCCATGCACGCGGCGCACGAGCAGATCGAGCAGCAGAACCAGCAACTGCGCGAACAAACCACGCAAGCGTGGCTCGCCTTCTATAACGGCTTGAACGACCAGCAGAAGACGACCGTGAGCACGGCGATCAAGGAACGCTTCGCGAAGATGGAACAGCGCCACGACCAGATGCGCCAGCGCTGGGAGCAGCACCACAAGGGCGGCGCTTCGGCACCGGCCGCACCGCAGTAACCGGCTCGCGCACGCGCCGCCCGGGGGCGGCGCGCCAATGCGCAAACGTGCGACAAAGCGCCGCGGGACTCGCATCCCGCGGCGCTTTTTTTTGGCGCGAGCGTTTTTCCCGCTTACTTATTTGCCCGCTTACGCATATGCCAGTTTGCCCGCCCCTGCCGGTCAACGCTCAGGCGAGATCGAACACCAGCACTTCGGCCGCTGCGCCGTTTGCGAGCGCGACACCCGCCTCGGCTTCGATCATCGCGGCGTCGCCCGCTTCAAGGCGCTGGCCGTTCACATCGAGCGCGCCGCGCGCAACATGCAGATAAACGCGCCGCCCCGCGGGCACCGCATACTCGACGCGCTCCTCGCCGTCCACGAGCCCCGCATAGATCGAGGCATCCGAGCGCACCGTCACCGAGCCGTCCCGCCCGTCGGGGGAAGCGATAAGGCGCAGCCGCCCGCGTTTGCCGGCGTCGTCGAAGCGCTTTTCCTCATAGCCGGGCGCCCCACCGCGCTCGCGCGGCAGCAGCCAGATCTGCAGCAGGTGCGCTTCCTCTTCCTTCGAACCGTTGAACTCGCTGTGCATCACGCCCGTGCCGGCGCTCATGCGCTGCACGTCGCCGGGGCGGATGGTCGAGCCGTTGCCCATGCTGTCGCGGTGCGCGAGCGCGCCGGAAAGCACGTAGGTCACGATCTCCATATCGCGGTGGCCGTGGGCTCCGAAGCCCTGGCCGCCCGCGATGCGGTCGTCGTTGAGCACCCGCAGCGCACCGTAGTGCATATGCGCTTCGTCGAAATAGTCTGCAAACGAAAAGCTATGGTACGAATCGAGCCAGCCGTGGTTGGCGTGGCCGCGTTCGTCGGCGCGTCGGATGGTCAGCATGGCAATCTCCGGTCAATCATGTCGATGTCCAAAGGTAAGGGCGGCGGCCCGCCTGCACAATCCGCAGCGGCGCACCGCATCGTTTCGCCAGCGACATCAATGGGCTGCGCTGCCAGCGTTGCCCTCCGTCAGACTGGCACACCCTCCGGCTTCGGGTAAAATACCGCGCTTTTCGGCCAGCGCGAGCCCGATGGCCCGGGGCGGACAGCCCGGGGCGGCACCGCCGCCGCGCCAACGCGCGCGGCCGCCGGGGCCGGAGTGCGTCCGCGCTTTCCGACCCGCATTTTTGATCGCCTAGAATGGCGGCCAACGGTCACGAGCCTTAGCCGCCCCGCTTCGGCCGCGCGCCCCTTACCGCGCCGCGCCGCCCGTATCAGCTGTGCATGGGACCGCAGTCAGTGTTCACGCACTCGCTGCGGCTCGACAGGAGAATGATGAAGAAGTTTGCAGTGTGCGTGGCGCTGGCCCTGATCGCGGGCAGCGCCGCCGCCAAAGAGTGGAAAACCGTGCGCATCGGCGTGGACGCCAGCTATGCGCCGTTCGAGTCCAGAGCGCCGAACGGGCAGATCGTCGGCTTCGATGTCGACCTCACGAAAGCCCTGTGCGCGCGCATGAACGTGAAGTGCGTGTGGGTCGAGAACGACCTCGACGGCATCATCCCGGCGCTCAAGGCCCGCAAGTTCGACGCGATCGTGTCGTCGCTGACCGTGACGCCGCAGCGTGCCCAGCAGATCGACTACTCCGCGAAGATGTTCGATGCGCCCGCACGCATGCTCGCGCGCAAGGGCTCGCCGCTGCTGCCGACGCCTGCCTCGCTCAAGGGCAAGAACGTGGGCGTCGAGCAGGGCTCGACCCAGGAAGCGTACGCGAAGGCGCACTGGGCGCCGCAGGGCGTGAATGTGATCTCGTACCAGAATCAGGATCAGGTCTACCAGGATCTGATCGCCGGCCGCCTCGACGCGACGCTGCAAGACGAAGTCCAGGCCGATTTCGGTTTCCTGAAAACGCCGCGCGGCAAGGGTTTCGCGTGGGCGGGCCCGGAAGTGGAAGACCCGGCGACGATTGGCGACGGCACGGCGATCGGCCTGCGCAAGGACGACGCCGACCTGAAGGCGAAGTTCAACACGGCGCTGGCCGCGATTCATGCCGACGGCACGTTCGACAAGATCGCGAAGCAGTACTTCGACTTCGATATCTACAAAGGCAAGTGAACGGGAAAGCACACGCAGGTAAATAAACAACGAGACATTACCGCTCGCGCCGCGCGCCAGGACGCTTAAAGCCCCGGGGGCTCCCCGATAGACCGCCACCGGGCTTCGTATACAGTCACAGGCGCAGTCACAGGCGCGCTCGCGAGCGCAATTGCATCGGCCACGCACGCGTACGCAACACCGCGCAAAACACCGCGCGGCCATGAACGGATTTGAACCGCGGCACACAAACGCCGCGCCTTTCGCGGTGTGAGAAACGCACCGTCAAGGACTTGCCCATGTTTCTTCAAGGCTACGGCCCGCTGATCCTCGCCGGCACCTGGCAGACCGTCAAGCTCGCCGTGCTGTCGCTCGCGCTCTCGTTCGTGCTCGGGCTGATCGGCGCGGCGGCCAAGCTCTCCAAAAACCGCGTCGCGAACGGCGCGGGCACGCTCTACACCACGCTCATTCGCGGCGTGCCCGATCTCGTGCTGATGCTGCTGCTGTTCTACAGCATCCAGATCTGGCTGAACAACCTGACCGACATGCTCGGCTGGGATCAGATCGACATCGACCCGTTCCTCGCGGGCGTGGTCGTGCTCGGCTTCATCTACGGCGCGTACTTCACCGAGACCTTCCGCGGCGCGTTCATCGCGGTGCCGCGCGGCATGCTCGAAGCGGGCCACGCCTACGGCATGACGAACTGGCAGGTGTTCACGCGCATCATGTTCCCGCAGATGATGCGCTTCGCGCTGCCCGGTATCGGCAACAACTGGCAGGTGCTCGTGAAGTCCACGGCGCTCGTCTCGATCATCGGTCTCGCCGATGTCGTGAAGGCCAGCCAGGACGCCGGCAAGGGCACGCTGCGCTTCTTCTTCTTCACGCTGCTCGCCGGCGCGATCTATCTCGTCATCACCACGGTCTCCAACTTCGTGCTGATGTATCTCGACAAGCGCTACTCCACCGGTGTGCGCAAGGCGGATCTCTGAATCGCACGAGGCCAAGACCATGCAAGACTTCGTCCAACTGATCCAGCAGTACTGGCGCAACTACCTCTTCTCCGACGGCTACCATTTCAGCGGCGTGGTCATCACGCTGTGGCTGCTCGTCATCTCGATCGGGCTCGGCTTCTGCCTCTCGGTGCCGCTCGCCGTGGCCCGCGTATCGAAGAAGAAGTGGCTCGCCGGGCTCGTGTGGCTTTACACGTATATCTTCCGCGGCACGCCGCTCTACGTGCAGCTGCTGCTGTGCTACACGGGCCTTTACAGCCTCGAGATCGTGCGCAATCACGAGCTCACGAGCGCGTTCTTCAGAAGCGGCATGAACTGCACGCTGCTCGCGTTCACGCTCAACACCTGTGCGTACACCACGGAAATCTTCGCGGGCGCGATCAAGGCCACGCCCTACGGCGAGATCGAAGCCGCGCGCGCCTACGGCATGTCGCAGTTCACGTTGTACCGCCGCGTGATCCTGCCTTCGGCGCTGCGTCGCGCACTGCCCTACTACAGCAACGAAGTCATCCTGATGCTGCACGCAACGACCGTGGCCTTCACGGCCACCGTGCCCGACATCCTGAAGATCGCGCGCGACGTGAACTCGGCGACGTACCAGTCGTTCGGCGCGTTCGGCATCGCCGCCCTGCTGTACCTGATCATTTCTTTCACGCTCGTGTGGCTGTTCCGCCGCGCCGAGCGCCGCTGGCTCGCGTACCTGCGACCGCAAGGCAAGTGAGCTCGCTAGAGGCTATTTGATGAATTCCCAGAAGCAGAAGCTGTTCGTCGACTCCATCCACAAGAAGTACGGCGACAACGAAGTCCTCAAGGGCGTGTCCCTGAAAGCCAATGCAGGCGACGTGATCAGCGTGATCGGCTCGTCCGGATCGGGCAAGAGCACGATGCTGCGCTGCGTCAACTTCCTCGAGCAGCCCAACGCCGGGCGCATCGTGGTGGACGGCGAGGAAGTCGCCACGCGCGCCGACAAGCGCACGGGCGCGCTGCACCCCACCGACGCGAAGCAGCTCCAGCGCGTGCGCACCAAGCTCGCGATGGTGTTCCAGCACTTCAACCTGTGGTCGCACATGTCGGTGCTCGAAAACGTGATCGAGGCGCCGGTGCACGTGCTGGGTCTGTCGCGCAAGGAAGCCGAAGATCGCGCGCGCACCTATCTGGAGAAGGTCGGTCTCGCGCCGCGCGTGGAGAAGCAATACCCCTCGCACCTCTCGGGCGGTCAGCAGCAACGCGTGGCGATCGCCCGCGCGCTCGCCATGCACCCCGACGTCATGCTGTTCGACGAGCCGACCTCGGCGCTCGACCCCGAACTCGTGGGCGAAGTGCTCAAGGTCATGCAGAAGCTCGCCGAGGAAGGCCGTACGATGATCGTGGTCACGCACGAAATGGGTTTCGCGCGCAACGTTTCGAACCACGTCATGTTCCTGCACAAGGGACTCGTGGAAGAGGAAGGCCAGCCGTCCGAGGTATTCGCCAATCCGAAGAGCGAGCGCCTGCGCCAGTTCCTTTCAGGCAGCCTCAAGTAAGACGACCTTCAGGGTCGCCGCCTTTCGGCGATGTAGTAAAAGTAGTTTTACAAGGCGCTTACAGCGCCTTTTCTTTTTTCGTCTTTTACCCTCGAAAAGCCGCCGCTTTGACGTCAAAAACGGCGTTTTTCGCATTACTCCTTGTGAAATCGCTCGTCAATAGTGGCAATCCTGAACTTAGCCAATAAATTGACGTGAGTCCCTTATCCCGTAAGGCTTTCGATCTATTTGTAGTATCCCTCTGACCACCATCCAGGAAGGCCATATTGCAATTTGACGACACCACGGGGTGCGAGCACGAATTAGTTCGCCAGCGCGGACCTTTTTTGCTAAATTAGTAACCAAAGTAGCAAAACAAAGTTCATTAAAAGTAGTTTCACTTCAAAAAGAACGGGAGATGCCAGTCAACCAGGGGACCTGCAAGACGACCCAGCCCGGGTCATGCAGCGGCACCAGCCCGTACGCCGGTCCTCAGGGTAATTCTCCCTCACGCGACGATTTCTGTTCGCAGCGCCGCCAAGCGCACGGACGTCTTTCGCAGTACTAAGGTTGACTCTTTGACAGGGTATGGAGGAGAAGATGAAGAAAGCTTTGCTCGCCGCAGCATTGATGTCGGCTGGCGTGGTCGCGCATGCACAAAGCAGCGTCACGCTGTATGGCCGTCTCGACATGGGTATCGCGTACATGAACGGCATCGGTGCCGGCGTCAGCACCACTCCCGGCAGCATCGGCTCGGCTACCCACGGCTCCAGCCAGGTTCAGCTCGAAAGCGGCTACTGGGGCACCAGCCTGTGGGGCATGAAGGGCGTTGAAGACATCGGTGGCGGCAACAAGGTTCTGTTCCACCTGGAAGGCAGCTTCAGCACGGCTAACGGCTCGCTCGGCTCGGCCGGCTCGCTCTGGAATCGCTGGGCAACTATCGGTGTAGCGAACGACCAGTTCGGTACGCTGCTGGCTGGCCGCATGCTGTTCATCTCCAACGGCATTTGGGACTTCGACCCGTTCGGTCAGTCGAACTGGTCGTCGGCTTCGATGGTCCGTGGCCGCAACTGGCCGCAATCGAGCAACAACATTTCGTACCAGTCGCCGAACTGGATGGGCTTCGACGTGTACGGCCAGTACGCGTTCTCGAACGCAACGAACTGGAACGGCAACGGCTCGACGTCGCAAGGTCGTGAAGCTGGCCTGCAGCTCACCTACACGAGCTCGCTGTTCCAGGTCCGCGGTCTGTATGACGAAATCCGCAATCCGAACAACGGTCAGCTCGGCGGCGTCTACAACGCGCTCAACGGCGGCAATACGACTCCGGTCGGCACCCAGGCCACGGGCAACGGCGTGTTCGCGTACTCGCGCGACTACATGGCCATGTTCAACGTGTTCCTTGGCGCATTCAAGATTCAGGGCGGCTACGAAGCCATCCGTTCGTCGGGCATGAACCCGGGCATCATCGGTCAGCCGACCACGCTTGACCACGAATGGGGCGGTGTGACGTGGCAAATGACGCCGGCTGCAGCGCTGATCGCAGCGGTCTACCACGTCAATGCGAACAACGGCGGCGGCAACGCCACGCTGTACACGGTTGGTGGTTCGTACAACCTGTCCAAGCGCACGCTGCTCGACATTCAGGCAGGCACGGTGCAGAACAGCAAGACGGCCAACTTCGGCCTGAACGCCAACAACTTCGGTACGGCTGCCGCAACCGGCAACCCGCTGCCGGGCCACAGCCAGGTTGGCGTGTACGCAGGTATCCAGCACTCGTTCTAATTTGAAGCGAGTGTAGACAGAACAGCTACATCGACGTTTTCACGCTGCTGCGAGAGGCGCGTATCGGTGCGATGTCCGAAAGGGTATCGCACCGTTTTTTATGCTGGGGACGGGCCGCGAAAGCGGCGCCGTCCCCTTTTCTATTGGTGCATCCGGTGCTTCGTGTACTTCGGGGCCGCAAAGCGGACGGCCTCACACCGCCGCTTCGTTCTCCTCGCCCGTGCGGATGCGGATCACGCGCTCCACGTCGGTCACGAAGATCTTGCCGTCGCCGATCTTGCCCGTGCGCGCCGCGCCGATGATCGCGTCGATCACCTGGTCGGCCTGATCGTTCGCGACGACCACCTCGATCTTCACCTTCGGCAGGAAGTCGACCACGTATTCGGCGCCGCGGTAAAGCTCCGTATGGCCCTTCTGGCGGCCGAAGCCCTTGACCTCGGTGACGGTCAGGCCCGTGAGGCCCACTTCGGCGAGTGCCTCGCGCACTTCGTCGAGCTTGAACGGTTTGATCACGGCAGTAATGCGTTTCATGGCGAACCTCGTCTCGTTATCGGATCAGTCGGAAATTTCAGAACCTATCGGGATTCTACGCTGTGCGGCCGGGGCTCAAGCCGAGGGCTTGCCCGCGCTCGCCCCACTCGCTTCATCGGGTACCTGTTCCAGGTCGGCGAGCCACACCACCGACTCCGAATCGCTCGGCGCGCGCCAGTCGCCGCGCGGCGACAGCGAGCCGCCCGAGCCGACCTTCGGCGAATTCGGAACACAGGTGCGCTTGAACTGGCTCTGGCGGAAGAAGCGGTCGAGGAATATGCGCAGATTGCGCTTGATCGCCGCAAGATCGTACTGGTTGCGCACGACTTTCGCGTTCTCGGGCCACGCCCCGGCTTCCCGGTCGCCCCACGCGTGGCGCGCGAGGAACGCCACCTTCGAAGGCGCGAAGCCGAAGCGCAGCGTGTAGTAGAGGTTGAAGTCCTGAAGCTCGTACGGGCCGATCGTGCTCTCGGTTTTCTGCTCGGGCGCGCCATCGGACTTGCCCGGAATCAGCTCGGGGCTAATGTCGGTGGCGAGAATCGCTTCGAGCACGTCGCGGCCGCTCTCGCCGTTCTGGCCAATCTGGCCGGTTTCGGCCACCCAGCGTACGAGATGCGTGATGAGCGTCTTCGGCACGCTCGCGTTCACGTTGTAGTGCGACATGTGATCGCCCACGCCGTACGTGCACCAGCCGAGCGCAAGCTCGGAGAGATCGCCCGTGCCGATCACGATCGCGTGATTGAAGTTGGCAAGGCGGAACAGGTGATTCGTGCGCTCGCCGGCCTGCACGTTTTCGAAGGTGATGTCGTAGGTTTCCTTGCCTTCCGAATACGGATGACCCAGGTCTTCGAGCATCTGCATGCAGCTCTGGCGAATGTCGATTTCACGCGCCGTACAACCCACGAGCGCCATCAGTTCGCGTGCCTGGCGCAGCGTGCGCTCGCTCGTGGCGAACCCGGGCATGGTGTACGCGAGGATGTTCGCGCGCGGCAGCCCGAGGCGGTCCATCGCCTTCGCGCACACGAGCAGCGCATGCGTGGAGTCGAGCCCGCCCGACACGCCGATCACCACTTTCTTGATGCCCGCCTGCGAAAGCCGCTGCACGAGCGCCTGCACCTGGATGTTGTAGACCTCGTTGCAGCGCTCGTCGCGGCGCTTCGGATCGGCCGGCACGTAGGGGAAGCGCTCCACGCGGCGCGCCAGCGCGAGCGTTTCGCGCGCCCAGGCGCCCTCGCCCGCCAGCTCGCATGCAATCACGCGAAACTTCGCGACTTCATCGGCGTGGCGGCGAATCGAATCGCCGAACGTGGTCTGGCGGACGCGCTCCTGCTGCAAGCGCGCGAGATCGATGTCGGCGAAGATGAGGTGCGAGTCGTCCGGGAAACGCTCCGATTGCGCGAGCAGTTCGCCGTTTTCGCACACGAGCGCGTGACCGTCCCAGGCCATGTCGGTGGTCGATTCGCCCTTGCCCGCCGAGGTGTACAGATACGCCGCGAGACAGCGCGCCGACTGTTGCGACACCAGCTGCTGCCGGTAGCCCGCCTTGCCCACCACGACATTCGACGCCGAAAGATTCACGAGCACCGAAGCGCCCGCGAGCGCCGCGAACGACGACGGCGGAATCGGCACCCAGACGTCCTCGCAAATCTCCACGTGAAAGCGCAGACCCGCGACCTGTGGAACTTCGAACAGCAGCGACGCACCGAACGGCACGTCCGCGCCGGCGAGGCGCACGGTGTCGGTGCAAGCGACATCGGCGGGACTGAACTGGCGCGGCTCGTAGAACTCGCCATAGTTCGGCAGGAAGCTTTTCGGCACGACGCCTGCCACACGTCCGCCCGCCACGACAGCCGCGCAGTTGAAGAGTGAATGGCCCGCGCGCACCGGCAGCCCGACGATCATGACGAGCGGCAGCGTGGCCGAGGCTTCCACGATCTGCGCGAGCGCGCGCTCACAGGCGTCGAGTAACGCTTGCTGATGGAACAGGTCGTCGCAGGTATAGGCCGAGAGGCCCAGCTCGGGGAACGCGACGAGCGCCGCGCCCTTCGCAGCAGCCTCGCGCGCGAGCGCGAGCGTCTCGGTGGCGTTGAACGCAGGGTCGGCCACACGGCAGCGGGGCACGCCCACGGCCACGCGCGCAAAGCCGTGCGTATAGAGATTGAAGAAGCGCTCTTTCATTTCGATAACCTTGAGGCGGGCGCGCTGCGCACGAAAGCGCGCGCTCTGACGTTCGGGCTGCTTGATGCCGCTTGGTGCCGCTTGGTGCCGCGTGATGCCGCTCGATGTCCCCGCGCGGCTGCCGCCGCTGCAAGCGGCGCGGCGGTCCTCACCCGCTCGGGACGTTTGCTTTACCATGACCGTTTGCCGCGGCAGGCGCTGTTGAAACGCCCACGCCGCTTCCCACGCCAACGGGCACGCAAGTTGAAACAGGAACATTTCGATTATCGCACGGGCATCCTCGGCTCACCGTCCGAGGTCGACGCCGCCGAATGGAACGCGCTGCTCGCACGCCAGGCGCAGCCTACGCCTTTTTTGCGCCACGAATTCCTCGCTGCGCTCGACGCCACGCGCTGCACCACGCCGGACGAGGGCTGGGCCGCGCAGTTCGTCACGCTCACCGACACACGCACGGGGCGCCTCGCCGCCGCCGCGCCGGTGTACCTGAAGGGCCACTCGTACGGGGAATACGTGTTCGACTGGGCCTGGGCCGACGCCTACAAGCGCAACGGCCTCGAGTACTACCCAAAGCTCCTGTGCGCCGTGCCGTTCACGCCGGTGCAGGGCACACGCCTGCTCGCCGCCGACGCGACCGCGCGCCGCCACCTGGCCGCCACGCTGCTCGCGTTCGCCGAGCAGGCCGACGTCTCGTCGCTGCACGTGCTCTTCCCGACCACCGAAGACGCCGAGGCGCTGACCGACCTCGGCATGATGCAGCGTGAAGGCGTGCAGTTTCACTGGCTCAACGACGGCTATCGCGACTTCGAGGACTTCCTCTCGACGCTCGAGCAGAAGAAGCGCAAGAACATTCGCGCGGAACGCCGCAAGGTGCGCGAAGCGGGCGTAACGATGCGGCGCGTGCGCGGCGAGGACATCAGCGACGCCGAGTGGCGCTTTTTTAGCCGCTGCTACCGGCAGACGTATCGCGAGCATTTTTCGTCGCCGTATCTGAATCTCGACTTCTTCCGCACGATCGGCGAGACGATGCCGGAGAATCTGCTGCTCGTGATCGCCGAGCGCGAAGGCAAGCCGATCGCGAGTTCGCTCGTGGTCTGGCAGCGCGGCGAGAATGGCCAGGGCGGCACGCTCTATGGCCGCTACTGGGGCGCGCTCGAACACGTGCCGTGCCTGCACTTCGAGACCGCGTACTATCAGCCGCTCGAATTCTGCATCGAGGAAAAGCTCGACGTGTTCGAAGGCGGCGCGCAAGGCGAGCACAAGATGGCGCGCGGTTTCCTGCCCACCGCCACGCGCTCGGCGCACTGGCTCGCCCACCCTGCGTTCTCGGACGCCGTTGCGCGCTTTCTCGAAAACGAGACCAACCATATTCACGCCTATATGCACGAGCTCAATGAGCGCAATCCTTTTCGTGCTTGATGCGCCTGATGCGCCTGATGCGTGCGAAAAGCTCGCGCGCAGCGTGTCCTGAAACGCCCTCGCCTAATACGATCATCGCTTCCAGAACTATGCCGTGGTTCCTCTACATGCTCGAATGCGCCGACGGCAGCGTCTACACGGGCATTGCCATCGACGTCGCAGCCCGCTTCTCGCAGCACGCAAGCGGCACGGGCGCGCGCTACACGCGCTCGCGCAAGCCGGTGCAGGTGCTCGCGCAGTTCGAGTTCGCCGACCGTGCGCGCGCATCGAGCGCCGAATACTGGGTCAAACGCCTCACCCCGCGCGAAAAGCGCGCGCTCGCGGCCGGCGCGCGCACGCTCGAATCGGTCCTGCCGCCGCCACCCCCGCCTCCGGATACGTCCCCGGACACCGAAGCATCAGAATGAGCAAACCGAGCAAACGTCTTGCCAAACGGGCGTTTGCTCTTTTCATCGAACACCCCGCGTAAAGCCTAAAGCCGCCCGCAGCCTCCGCCGTTATTGCGCACAAGACGCCGGTCTTAGCCCCCGGCGTGCGCGCTCATTTCACCTCGGACGGGGCCGGTGAGGCATGCAGAGACCTATTAAGGCGGAGACGAGCCGGCTTGCCCCCGGTTGGCACGGATTGCGGCGCACGACCGCGGTCCTGCTGCCGCTATGGCTGCTCGCGGCCGTCATGGCGGTGATCGCCGCGGCCAGTCTCTCGATCATGTCGATCCTGCTTGCCTATGTGGCAGGAGAAAGCAGCTGGTCGAAGGGACAGAAGGACGCCGTTCACGCCCTGGAGCGCTATGCGCGCACCGGCGACGAAACGGACTACCGCACGTTCCTCTCCGGCATTGCCGTGCCGCTCGGCGACCGGGCGGCCAAGCTGGAGATGAACCGCGCGCAACCGGACACCGCGGCAATCCGGCGCGGCTTCGAGCTGGGCCGGATCGCGCCCGACGATATGGACGGCATGACCTGGGGCTACCGCACGCTCAAGAACACGCCGTGGATGCGCCCGGCGGTGGCGTTCTGGGATATCGGCGACCACTTTATCTTGCGTCTCGCCGATACAGGCGAGCGCCTGCACGCACTCGTGCAGTCGGGCCGGCTGCACGCGCCGGAGTCCGCCAACCTCGTGCGCGAACTGCGCGAGATCGACAGCCAGCTCGCGCCCATCGAAAGCGGCTTCTCCCGCTCGCTCGACGACGCGGCACGCGCCACGCGCTCGCTCCTGACACTCGCGCTCGCCGCCTCCGCCATCGGGCTGCTCGGCGTGTTCTCGCAATTCATCCGCCGTGCGCTCGCGCGCAGCGACCGCCTCGAAGCCGAAGTTCGCAAGAACGAGGAGCGCCTCACACTAGGCTTCGAAGGCATCAACGCCGGGCTCTGGGACTGGGAGGTCGGCAGCCGCCAATGCTACTTCTCGAACTGGCTG
This sequence comes from Paraburkholderia sp. J8-2, assembly GCF_905220195.1. Classification (NCBI taxonomy): domain Bacteria; kingdom Pseudomonadati; phylum Pseudomonadota; class Betaproteobacteria; order Burkholderiales; family Burkholderiaceae; genus Paraburkholderia; species Paraburkholderia sp. J8-2. The sequence goes on along the minus strand of NZ_CAJMZA010000011.1, from coordinate 204,821 downwards.
TATGAGCAGCTCGGCTATGACGTGGGCACGCGCTTCGAAAGCGATACCGGCCTCACTCAGCTCGTCCATCCCGACGACCTCACGCTCGTGCGCCACGCGTTGCGCCAACACCTCGCGCGCGCAACGCCATTCGATGTGGAATTTCGTCTGCGCACGCTCGCGGGCACTTACTGCTGGTGCCGCGCACGCGGCCAGGCAGTGCGCGACGCGCGCGGGCGCGCCGTGCGCATGGTCGGCTGCCTGTTCGATATCACCGAACTCAGGACGGCCGAAGCGAAGGCCTATACCGAACGCGAACTGGCGGAGGTCACGCTGGCCTCGATCGGCGAAGCGGTGATCCGCACCGACGAGAACGCGCGCGTGACCTACTGCAACGCCGTGGCCGAACGCATGCTCGGCCGCGCGGCCGCCGATATGCTCTCGCAGCCGTTCGACGCGATCTGCGATCTGCGCAACGACGCGCACGAACCACAACGATTCGATATCCTGATCAATTCACGAGCGACGGCTGCGACGGACGACACAGGCGGCGTGACGCTTCACGTGACGCGTCCGAACGGCTCGCGCCTCGCGGTCGATTACTCGGTGTCGAAGCTGCGCGACGTGCAGCGCCGGGTGATCGGCACGGTGATCGTGCTCTACGACGTGAGCGCACTGCGCGAACACGCGGCCCGCCTCGCCTACCAGGCGACCCACGACGAGCTCACCGACATCTACAACCGCCGCGAATTCGAGCGGCGGCTCGCCGCGCTGCTCGACGACGGTGGCAATGCACAGCCGGGGCAGTCAGGACAGCCAGGACACGGCCACGCGGTCATGTTTCTCGACCTCGACCAATTCAAGGTCGTCAACGACACGTGCGGCCACTCGACCGGCGACGAACTGATCCGCCAGGTCTGCCGCGTGCTCAAAAGCGAGCTGCGCGGCGAAGACATCATTGCGCGCCTGGGCGGCGACGAATTCGGCGTCGTGCTGCCGCACTGCACGGCCGCGCACGCGTCGCTGCTCGCGGAGAACCTGCGCGCGGGCATTGCCGCGATCCGCTTCACGGGCGCCGGGCGCATCGTGCAGACGAGCGTGAGCATCGGACTGGTCAGCGAGGCGGCAGGCCTCGTTTCCGTAAAGGAAGTGATGAAGGCCGCGGACGTGGCGTGCTACATGGCGAAGAAGAAAGGCCGCAACCGCGTGCACCGCTTTCGCTATGACGACGAAGAACTCTCGCAAACCCACGCCCAGATGGCATGGGTCTCCGACATCAAGGCCGCGCTCGAAAACGGCCAGTTCTGCCTGTTCGGCCAGAAGATTCTCTCGCTCGCGCAGGCATCGTCGGCCGACGACACGCACGTCGAACTGCTGCTGCGCATGCAGACCGCCTCGGGCGCACTCGTGGAGCCGTCGGCCTTTATCGGTGCGGCGGAGCGCTTCGACCTCATGCCGGCTATCGACCGCTGGGTGATCGCGAGCGCGTTCGCGATGATCGCCGAAGGCACGCACGATTACGGCACCTGGTCGATCAACCTCTCGGGCGCCTCGCTCGGCGACGAGCAGCTCGCCGACTATATCGAGGCGCAGCAGCGCGTCTGGTCCATCCCGTTCGAGCGCGTGTGCTTCGAGATCACCGAAACCGCCGCGATCACGAACATGGACGATGCGATCAAGCTCATCGAGCGCCTGCGCGCGCAGGGCTGCCGTTTCGCGCTCGACGACTTCGGCGCGGGCATGTCGTCGTTCAACTACCTCAAACATCTGCACGTCGACTATCTGAAGATCGACGGCAGCTTTATCCGCGGCATCATCGACAGTCCGCTGGACCAGGCCATCGTGCGTTCGATCAACCAGGTCGCGCACGCAGCGGGGAAGCTTACGATCGCCGAGTGCGTGGAGGACGCCGCCATCGTGGACTGGATGATCGCGATGGGCGTGGACTACGCGCAGGGCTACGGCGTGGGCAGGCCCGCACGGCTCGACATCCTGCGCGGGCCGGAACTGCGCGACGTCGCCGAGGTGGGCTAGTCGAGCGCCCATGAAAAAACCGCACAGCCTGTCGGCGCGTGCGGTCTTTCGATCAACCCAAAAGCGTGCGAATTACTTCTTGAAGTTCGCCACGCCGTCGGTGATTTCCTTGTGGGCGGCTTCGATGCCGACCCAGCCTTCGACCTTGACCCACTTGCCCTTTTCGAGCGACTTGTAGTTCTCGAAGAAGTGCTTGATCTGGTCCTTCAGGTACTCGGGCACGTCGTCGAGCGACTTGAGGTTGGCCGTCATCGGGCAGACCTTGTCGTGCGGGACCGCGATCAGCTTCGCGTCGACGCCCGACTCGTCGGTCATCTGCAGCATGCCGAGCGCGCGCGAGCGCACGACGGAGCCTGCCAGCAGCGGGAACGGCGTGATCACGAGCACGTCGACCGGGTCGCCGTCGCCCGAGAGCGTCTGCGGAATGAAGCCGTAGTTCACGGGATAGCGCATGCCCGTGCCGACGAAACGGTCGACGACGAGCAGGCCCAGGTCCTTGTCGGCTTCGTATTTCACCGGATCGCTTTGCGCGGGAATCTCGATGATCACGTTGAAGTCTTGCGGCAGATCCTTGCCGGCGGGGACATTTGCAAAGCTCATGAGCGCTCTCTGTTGAGAAGGGAAAAAGCGACGGTTCGCGCGCAAAACCCGCGCGAACGGACGTTGGAGGATGGACGCCATTATAGCCAATCGGCCAGGGCGGGCCAGGACGGCCGGCGCTTCGGCCCAGGGCTTTCCCGCACGCAGATGAAGTGCCTGCTGAATTCCTGCGCGTAGGGCCTGCAATTGGCGCGATAATGAATCCGCCGGCGCGGCCCGCCATCGGGCAATTCGAGGCACGCCCCGGCGACGTTTCCCGTTTTGCGTTTCCCCTCCCTCGTTTCACCCCCATTTACGAGGCGCATGCATGGAAGAAGCGAAGCACTTCATTGGCGGCGAATGGCAAGCGAGCGCCAGCGGCGAAACGCTCGCCGCGATCGATCCCTCCACCGGCCAGCCGTTCGCGCAGCTCGCGCGCGGCAATGCCACCGACATCAACGACGCCGTCACGGCCGCACGCAAAGCCTTCGAGGGCGCATGGGGCGCATTGAGCGCCACCGAGCGCGGGCGACTGCTGTTCGCGCTTTCGGGCCTTGTCCTCCAGCACAAGGAGGAACTCGCGCAGCTCGAAGCGCGCGACACGGGCAAGCCGCTCAAGCAGGCGCGCGCCGACGCCGCCGCGCTCGCGCGCTATTTCGAGTTCTACGCCGGCGCCGCCGACAAGCTGCACGGCGAAACCCTTCCCTACCAGAGCGGCTACACGGTGCTCACGGTGCGCGAGCCGCACGGCGTGACGGGCCACATCGTGCCCTGGAACTACCCGATGCAGATCTTCGGGCGCAGCGTGGGCGCGGCGCTCGCCACCGGCAACGCGTGCGTGGTGAAGCCCGCCGAGGACGCCTGCGTGTCGCTCTTGCGCGTGGCCGAACTGGCGCGCGAAGCGGGCCTGCCCGCCGGGGCGCTCAACATCGTCACGGGCCTGGGGCATGAGGCGGGCGCGGCGCTCTCCTCGCACCCCGGCGTCGACCACATCTCGTTCACCGGTTCGCCGCAAACGGGCAAGCTCGTCGCGCAGATGGCCGCCGAGCACCACGTGCCCGTCACGCTGGAACTGGGCGGCAAATCGCCGCAAATCGTCTTCGCCGATGCCGATCTCGACGCGGCGCTCCCCGTGCTCGTGGCCGCGATCGTGCAGAACGCGGGGCAGACCTGTTCCGCGGGCAGCCGCGTGCTGATCGAGCGTAGTGCGTACGAGCCGCTCATCGACCGGCTCGCTGCGTCGTTCGGCAAACTGCGCGTGGGCCCCGCCAGCGCCGACCTCGACTGCGGCCCGCTCATCAACGAGAAGCAGCGCCAGCGCGTGCGCGGCTTTCTCGACGAAGCCACCGCTTGCCGTATCGCCACGGCGGCGAGCGGCAGGCTCGAAGCGGATGCACCGAGCGGCGGCTTCTACGAAGTCCCGACCCTGCTGCGCGACGTGCCGCCGCAAAGCCGTCTTGCGCAGGAAGAAGTGTTCGGGCCGGTGCTCGCGGCCATGCCTTTCGAGAGCGAGGAGGAAGCGCTCGCGCTCGCCAACGGCACGCTTTATGGCCTCGTCGCCGGCATCTGGACGCGCGACGGCGCGCGCCAGATGCGTCTTGCCCGGCGCGTGCGCGCGGGCCAGGTGTTCGTCAACAACTACGGCGCGGGCGGCGGCGTCGAATTGCCGTTCGGCGGCACCCGGCATTCGGGGCATGGGCGCGAAAAAGGCTTCGAGGCGCTCTATGGCTTCACGGTGCTGAAAACAATCGCGATCCGGCACGGCTGAACCCTTACGCAGTCAAGCAAGCACCATACAAACGGAGACACCATGCGACTCAAAGGCAAGACGGCTGTCGTGACGGGCGCCGGTTCGGGCTTCGGCGAAGGGATAGCCAAGACCTATGCGCGCGAAGGTGCGAACGTCGTCATCAACGATCTGAACGGCGATGCAGCAGAGCGCGTGGCGAGCGAGATCGCGCTCGCGGGCGGACGGGCCATCGCGGTGCAAGGCGACATCACGCGCGAAGCCGACTGGCACGCGCTGCGCGAAGCCGCCATCGAAGACTTCGGCAGCGTGCAGATCGTCGTCAACAACGCGGGCACCACGCATCGCAACAAGCCCGTGCTCGAAGTGAGCGAAGCGGAGTTCGACCGCGTCTACGCCGTCAACGTGAAGGGCCTCTACTGGAGCGTGCGCGCGTTCGTGCCGCATTTTCGCGAGCGCGGCGGCGGCGCGTTCGTCAACATCGCGTCGACTGCGGGCATCCGGCCGCGGCCGGGCCTCGTCTGGTACAACGGCAGCAAGGGCGCGATGATCGTCGCCAGCAAGGCGCTTGCCGCCGAACTGGGCCCCGACCAGATTCGCGTGAACTGTGTGAACCCCGTGATCGGCGACACGGGCCTGACTGCCGAATTCATGGGCGTGCCCGACACGCCCGAGAACCGCCAACGCTTTATCGCGACCATCCCGCTCGGACGGTTTTCCACGCCGCAGGACGTGGCCAACGCGTGCCTCTATCTCGCCTCGGACGAAGCGGCGTTCATCACCGGCACCTGCATCGAAGTCGATGGCGGCCGCTGCGTCTAGTGCGCGCCAAGTCGTTGACTAATCGGTGTTTTCCCCGAGCGTTACGCGCCGTCGCGCCACGGCGGCGCGTATAGAATGGTCGTGCTTTCGCGTCGAATACCCGCCATAACACGGCGGCAATACAACAAACACGCCAACGAGCAAGATCTTGCTCTGCATGGGACCGGAGCGCCATCTCCGGTCGACAAAGGAGACACCATGGCCAGTCCAGCGAATCACCTGCCGCAAGCGGGAGCGGGCGCACCGCCCTCCGCCTTCGAGGAAGCCACGTATCGCAAAGTCGCGTGGCGGCTCATTCCGCTTCTCATGCTGTGTTATGTGGTCGCGTATCTGGACCGCGTGAACGTGGGCTTCGCCAAGCTGCAGATGAGTTCGGCGCTCAATCTCTCCGATGCGGTTTATGGCTTCGGCGCGGGCATTTTCTTCGTCGGTTACTTTCTGTTCGAAGTCCCAAGCAATGTGATCCTGCATCGCGTGGGCGCGCGGGTGTGGATCGCGCGCATCATGGTCACGTGGGGCCTCGTCTCGATCCTGACGATGTTCGTCACCACGCCCACCATGTTCTACGTGATGCGCTTTCTGCTCGGCCTGTGCGAGGCGGGCTTCTTCCCCGGCATCATCCTCTACCTCACCTACTGGTATCCGGCGCATCGGCGCGGGCGCATGACCACGTGGTTCATGACGGCCATTGCGCTTTCGGGCGTGATTGGCGGGCCCGTGTCGGGCTGGATTCTCAAGTCCTTCGACGGTGCGAATGGCTGGCAGGGCTGGCAGTGGCTCTTCCTGCTCGAAGGGCTGCCTTCGGTGATCGTCGGCGTGCTGGTGTTCTTCGTGCTCGACGACCGCATCGGCAAAGCCAAGTGGCTCACCGAAGAAGAGCGCGCGCTGCTCGAACGCAACATCGCCGCCGAAGATGCCACCAAGGAAGACCCGCCGCTCATGAGCGTACTCACGAGCCCGCGCGTACTGGTCATGAGCCTCACCTACTTCTCGTTCGTGATGGGCCTTTACGGCGTGAGCTTCTGGCTGCCCACCATCATCAAGGCGACGGGCGTGAAAGACGCGCTCACGATCGGCCTGCTTTCGGCGATTCCGTTCGCGGCGGCCGTGGTCGGCATGGTGCTCTTCGCGAAGAGCGCCGACCGCACGCGTGAGCGCCGCTGGCACATCGCGATTCCCGCTGTCATCGGCGCGATCGGCCTCGTGCTCTCGGTCACCTGGGCGCACGACACCACGCTCGCCATGACGGCGCTCACCATCGCGACCATCGGCATTCTGACCACGCTGCCGCTGTTCTGGAGCCTGCCCACGGCCTGGCTCTCGGGCACAGCGGCGGCGGCCGGCATCGCGCTCATCAACTCGATCGGCAATCTCGCGGGCTTCCTGAGCCCGTATGCGGTGGGCTGGCTCAAGGAGGCCACGAAGGCCAACGATTCGGGCATGTACATGCTCGCAGCGTTCATGATCCTGGGCGGTTTGCTCGCACTTTCCGCACCGGCGAAACTCGTGAATCGCTGAAGCGTTCCGGGTTCTCCAAAAACAAACGGCCGCCTGTTTTGCAGGCGGCCGTTTTCGTTGGGACTTCGGATTTGCAGTGAGCTTCCTTAGACCACGTTCATCGACAGCGCACTTTCCCGATAGTGCGACGCAGCCTTGTCGCCGTCGCCGAGCTGCTCGTGCAGGCGCGCGAGCGCGCGATGCGAGCGGATCTTGAGCGGCTCGTTCTGCGTGGCGTCGGCGGACTTGAGCGCGGCTTCGAGGAACGACTGCGCCTTGCCCCACAGCTGCTGCTTCAGGCACAGGCGGCCCAGCGCGAACAGCAGGTCACCGTCCTCCGGGCGCTCTTTGCGCCACGCCTCGGCCTTCTGGATGAGCGGCAGCGCGTCGCTGCCAGCCGTGTCCGGATAGCGGCGCAAAAGGCGCGCGTCCCAGTTCTGCGCGAGCGCTTCCTCGACGATCTTGCGCGCGTCGGCCTGGCGATCGAGCGCGATCAGCAGTTCGGCGGCGCAATCGGCCAGACGCGGCGAGTGACGCTCGACGTTCGAGAGCGACTGCCACAGTTCGAGCAGCGCGTCGGCGTTGTGGCGACGATCGCGCAGCAGGTTTTCCGCCGCGAGCTGGCGCAGACGCACGGCCACGGCCGGGTGCAGCGCCTCGCGCTTTTCCAGCGTCTTCACGAGCTTGAGCACTTCGCTCCAGTTCTTCAGCTGCTGCTGGGCGCGCAGTGCGATCTGCTGAGCGTGAATGCGGCGGCCGCCCTGCGTGCGCATTTCGGTGAGCGCGGCGAGCGCGCCATCGGCGTCGCGGCCGTCGGCGCGCATGTCGGCGGTCGCCATGAGGCGCGCTTCCTGCAGGTCGGGGTCGTCGACCTGGGTGAGCCATTCGTCGCGGCGCGCGTATTCATGCAGACGATGCGCGGCCGTCGCGGCGATCAGGCCCGCGGCGCTCGTGTTCTTGATGTCAGCGAGCGAATCGCGCGCGGCCTTCTCGGCGCGCGAGAAGCGGCCCGCGTAGAGATTGCCCACGGCGTCGCGCAGCGCCGAGTTCGCCTTCTCGGTGCGCATGCGTGCACGGTAGGCAGCCACGCGGCGCGGCATCGTCACGATGTTGCGCGCGAAACGCAGGATCGCGTACAGCAGCAGGAAGGCCACCACGATGCCGACCACGAACAGGTTGAGCGAGACGTCTACCCGATACGGCGGATAGACGAGCAGCACCTGCCCGGTGTCGAAGCGCCCGACGGTCGCAAGCGCGACGGCAATCGCGAAGAGAAGCGCGAGCCAGAGGAGTCCACGGATCGCCATGTCTTACCCCCGGCTCCGGTATTGCTGGATCGCCTTCAGGCTCGTGTCGAGCGTGGGCAGCGCGACGGCGGCCGAGCCGTCGTTCACTTGCTTGAGCAGATCGCGCACGGTTTGCGTGTCTTTCGAGGCGCCGTCGAAGTAGCGCGCAAGCGTGGCGTCGGCGGCCGCGAGGTCGGACTTGAGCGTGTCCTGGTTGCGCGAGAGCAGCGAGAGGCGCGCCGAGAGCAAACGCAGCTTCAGGTTCTCGCGCACGAAGTAGCCTTGATCGGGCGACACGAGCATGGCGTCCGCGTTGTCGATGCGGCGCACCTGCACGAGGCTCGCGATCTGCTTGCCCACGCCGTCGACGAACGTGTCGATCCACACCTTCCATTTCGCCTGATTGGTCGCCGCGGCAACCTTTGCGACATCGGCGGGCTGCGCAGCTTCGGGCTTCGTATGCGCGACGATCGCTTCGCCCGAGAGCGGCAGCGAGTCGATCTGGCCGAGCGCGGTGTCGAGCTTGATGGCGAGGCCTGTGAGGTCCGTGGACGGCGCGGCCTTGAGCTTGTCGATGTCCTGCGCGATGGCCTTGCGCACGGCGATGGCTTGCGCGTTCTCCGAAGCGGCGAGGCGCGTGTCCGCGCTTTGCAGCGCGAAGAGCGCGAGCTGCGTGTTGCCCGTGAGCTGGAGCTGTTCGCTCGCACTCGAGAGCATCTGGCCGACTTCGGCGAGCGTCCAGTCGTCGCGGCTCTTCGAAAGATCGGCGTATTGCTGCGCGAGCGCCTGCTGCGAAGTCTGCGCGTCGGCGATCTTGCCTTCGAGCTGGGCGATCTGCTTGTCGAGCTGCTGCGCACCCGAGACGGCCTCGTCGGTGCGTGCGCGCAGCGCGGCGATCTGCTGCTCGCCTGCCTGCTGGCGCTGCGCGAGTTGCGTGTCGAGCCGGTCGAGCTTGCGGTTGAGCGCGTAGCCGCCCGCTCCTGCGCCTGCCGCGATCAGCACCACGACGAGCCACAGCAGCGCCGAGCCCGCGCCGCGGCGTGCCGGGCCCGGCGGCTGGGTCAGCGGCGCGGAAGACCCCGTGCCCGACGACGCATACGACGGCCGCGCCGACGCGCTGGCCGAAGCCGACGCGCCGGAGGAAACCGCCGCGCCCGTGGCGACGGCACCCTGGTTTGCTGTGCTGCTTGAGTTGTTCGAATCTGTCATGCGTGGGTTGGCCGGCGTCTGGGCCGGAGTGTTCTGAACCGGTTGAACAACGGAAGAAGCGAGGCCTAGCAGCGTCTCGACGATGCGTTCGTCGCCCGCGCCGGACACCGTAATCCTATCAAAACCCATTGAGCGCGCCGTCTCGGCGATCCGCGGGTGAGGCGCGACGAGCGGCGCATGACGCAGTTCGACGATCTCGCCCGCCGTGAGGTGCTCGCGCGCGAGTTCGTCGAGGTTGCGCACGCCCTCGGAACTCGTGACGAGCCACGCGTGCGGCGCGCCTTCGAGCAGCGCGTGCACCTGTGTCCACGTGGCGATGGGCGGCTCGGGCACGACACGGCGGTAAGCCGCTACGGTCTCCACCTCGGCGCCCGCTTCGCGCAGACGCTCGGCGAGCCACTCGCGGCCGCCGTCGCCGCGCACGATCAGCACGCGCTTGCCGGCAAAGGCGTCCGCGCCGAAGGTCTTCTCGAGCGCCGCGTAAAGCGACTCCGAATCGAAGCGCGCAGGCTCTTCTTCCCCCGCGCCCGCAGGGCTCACGACGCGATGCTCGGGCTCGGCCACGCCGTGACGCTCGAGCGCGGCCACGCTCGCCGGGCCGACCACGGCAACGGGCAGCGCGGGCGGCCAGATCGAGGACACCGAGGCATAGCATGCGAACGCGCGATCGACTGCGTTCGGCGAAACGAACACGACGAGCGCATAGCGTTCGAGCGCACCGAGCGCGGCGCGCAACGGCGCTTCGTCGGTCACGGGCGCAATGGAGATGAGCGGGAAGTCGAGCGTGCGCATGCCGCGCTGCGCGAGCCGCCCGGCGAGCCCATCCGACTGACCGGCCGGCCGGGTAATGACGACGGTGAACGGCGTGCTGCCGCTACCCGCGCTTGCCGACGACGCGCGCTTCGCGCCGGTGGAGGCGTCGCCAGGGCCGCCCCACTCGTCGGGCTGGCCGGCGTTGCCGCGCGGTTGCCAGGGGCCGGCCATCATCGGGAGGCCGGGCCTTCGCCCGTGCCGGTTGGGTTGTTCATGGCAGCGCCCGTTTGAGGCGCCGTATTCGGGCCGTCGGCGGCCTGGGCCGCATCCGCGAGCGCGCGCACGATCTCGAGCGCGCCTTGCGCGATGAGGTCGTCGGCAACGCGGCGGCCGAGCGCGACGGCCTCGTCGACCGTGGACGCCGCGGTGGCCTCCTGCGCGGCGAGCACACGGCTCGCGTCGGGCGTGGCGATCGTGCCGCGCAGCGCGAGCATGCCGTCGTGCCACTGCGCGTAGGCCGCGAGCGGCACCGTGCAGCTGCCGCCCAGTGCGCGCGAAACCATGCGCTCGGCCTCGACTGCCTTCGCGGTGGCGTCGTCGTGCAGCGGCGCGAGCCATGCGGCGATATCGGCGCGGTCCGCGCGGATTTCGATGCCGAGCGCGCCCTGGCCCGCCGCCGGCAAGCTGTCCTCGGGCTCGATGAGCGCACGGATGCGCGCGCCGAGGCCAAGACGCTTCAAGCCCGCAGCCGCGAGAATGATGGCCGCGTAGTCGCCGCGATCGAGCTTGGCGAGGCGCGTGTCGAGATTGCCGCGCAACGGCTTCACGTCGAGATGCGGATAGCGCGCACGGATCATCGACTCGCGGCGCAGGCTGGACGTCCCCACCACGCTGCCCGCGGGCAACGCGGCGAGCGAATCGTAGTCGTTGGAGACGAACGCGTCGCGCGGGTCCTCGCGCTCCATGATGGCCGCGAGCGTGAAGCCTTCGGGCAACTCCATCGGCACGTCCTTGAGCGAGTGCACCGCGAGATCGGCGCGGCCCTCGGCCAGCGCCTGCTCCAGTTCCTTCACGAAAAGACCCTTGCCGCCCACCTTCGAAAGCGTGCGGTCGAGAATTTGATCGCCGCGTGTCGTCATTCCAACAATTTTCACGTCGCAGGCTGGATATAATTTGTGCAGCGCAGCTTGCACATGCTCTGCCTGCCACATCGCGAGGCGGCTCTCCCGCGAAGCGATCACCAGGGTGCGGGGCATGGGCGCGGATAACGTCTCGGAGTTCATGGCAAGTACATCGAATGACGGGATGAAAAGCAGGATCGGATAACAGGCAATGTTAGCACGCGCCCTTTTTACCGCCTCCCCGCAGGGACAGGCTGGGAAGGCGCGGGCGGCGGCAAGGAAGAGACTCTGGCGTTGCACGCGGCGCCTACTGTATTCATCGTAGGCAATTTGGTACGCAATGCGCCGCGAGCCGGCCACTGGCGATACGTCATGGACACGGCGGCCCGAAGAGGCTGCGTGACTGGCGCGCGCAGGGTGCGCGTGTGGCGCATGCGCAGCCCGCATGGCTGCGGCCATCGCCGCGGTGGCGCTTCGGCTTGCGTACGCGCTCGCAGCGGCGCACTCTCCAGCAACGCCTGCACCCGGCGCACCGCCTTTGGCGGCCCGCACCGCCTCTGCACTATCCGCACGGCTCACGCAGGGTGGCACCTTCCACCCTCTCCAGGTTGCACCCGCAGTACACGGCCCGGCACGCGCCGCGGCCATGCAGTTGGTAGTTCTCCGACTAACCTGCCCATATCCTGGCAAGCCTCAAGGAAAACATCGTGAAGTCTTCAGGCTCGGCGCGCGCAGAGCGCCGCAACACCGCATCGCAGAACGCAACTTCGAAGGCCGCACCGGCCACGCCGTCCACGAAACCGGCGAAAACGACGAAGACTACGAAGACCACGAAATCCGTCACGACCAAACCGGCGACCCAGACCAAAGAGGCCGCCGAGGCCGTCAAGGCAGCAAAGGCGGTGAAGACGCCGAAGGCCGCTCAAGCCACGAAGGCCCCGAAGGCGGCGAAAGCCCCGAAAGCGGGCGCCGGCGTCTCGCGCAACGGCCGCGCGCGCGACGACAAGGACCAGCCGCTCTTCGAAGACATCCGCTTCCTGGGCCGCCTGCTCGGCGACGTGCTGCGCGAGCAGGAAGGCGACGCCGTGTTCGACGTGGTGGAGACCATTCGTCAGACCTCGGTGCGCTTTCGCCGCGAGGACGACAACGCCGACGCGCTCGCGCTGGAAAAGCAGCTGCGCGCGCTCTCGCCCGAGCAGACCGTGAGCGTCGTGCGCGCGTTCAGCTACTTCTCGCATCTCGCGAACATCGCTGAAGATCGCCACCGCAATCGCCGCCGCCGCATTCACGACCTCGCGGGCTCGGCTCCGCAGGCAGGCACCATCGCCCATTCGCTCGAACGTCTCGCGCAAGCGGGCTCCGCCGCGACGCCGGTGCTCCAGCAGTTCTTCAACGACGCGCTGATCGTGCCCGTGCTCACCGCGCACCCCACCGAAGTGCAGCGCAAGAGCACGCTCGACTCGCAGCACGACATCGCACGCCTGCTCACCGAGCGCGACCAGCCGCTTACGCATCGCGAACTCGAGCACAACGAGCAACTGCTGCGCGCACGCGTGACCTCGCTCTGGCAAACGCGCATGCTGCGCGACTCGCGCCTGACTGTGGGCGACGAAATCGAGAACGCGCTTTCGTATTACCACACGACCTTCCTCACCGAGATCCCCGCGCTCTACAGCGAGATCGAAACGCAGTTGAAGGAGCACGGCCTTTCGGCGCGCCTGCCCGCGTTCTTCCAGATGGGCAGCTGGATTGGCGGCGACCGCGACGGCAACCCGAACGTCACCGCCGCCACGCTCGAAGAAGCGAGCGAGCGCCAGGCGCAGGTGATCCTCCAGCATTACCTCGACGAGGTGCACCGTCTGGGCGCCGAGCTTTCGGTGTCGAACCTGCTCGCGGGAGCAAGCGATGAACTGAAGGCGCTGGCCGAAGCCTCGCCCGACCAGTCGCCGCACCGCGTGGACGAGCCGTATCGCCGCGCGCTGATCGGCGTGTACACGCGCCTCGCCGCCAGCGCACGCGTGCGCCTGGGCGAAGGCGTGGTGGCCGTGCGCAGCGCGGGCCGCAACGCCGCGCCGGTGCGCGCGAAGCCCTATGCCGATGCGGATGAGTTCTCGCGCGACCTGCATATCCTGATGGATTCGCTTGCCGAGCATCATGGCGCGTCGCTCGCGACCACGCGTCTCGCGCCGCTCATGCGCGCCGTCGACGTGTTCGGCTTCCATCTCGCCTCGATCGATCTGCGCCAAAGCTCGGACATTCACGAAGCGGTGATTACGGAGCTGCTCGCGCGCGCCGGCGTCGAAGCCGACTACGCGGCGCTTTCGGAAGAAGACAAGCAGATCGTGCTGCTCGCGCAGCTCGCCGACCCGCGCACGCTGCGCTCGCCGTACCTCGATTATTCGGACCTCGTGAAGAGCGAGCTGGGCGTGCTGGAAATGGCGCGCGTGACGCGCGAGAAGTTCGGCGCGCGCGCGGTGCGCAACTACATCATCTCGCACACCGAAACGGTTTCTGACCTGCTCGAAGTCCTGTTGCTGCAAAAGGAAACCGGCCTCGTGAGCGGGCGCCTCGGCCACGCGGAAGACCCCGCGAAGGCCGCGCTGATGGTGATCCCGCTCTTCGAGACGATTCCCGACTTGCGCCACGCGCCGGGCATCATGCGCGACCTGCTCGCGCTGCCGGGCATCGACGGCATTGTCGAGCACCAGGGCAACGAGCAGGAAATCATGCTCGGCTACTCGGACAGCAACAAGGACGGCGGCTTCCTCACGTCGAACTGGGAGCTGTATCGCGCGGAGCTGGCGCTCGTCGCACTGTACAAGCAGCGCGGCATCACGCTGCGTCTGTTCCACGGCCGCGGCGGCACGGTGGGCCGCGGCGGCGGCCCGACCTACAACGCGATCCTCTCGCAGCCGCCGGGCACGGTGGAAGGCCAGATCCGCCTCACGGAACAGGGCGAAGTCATCGCGAGCAAGTTCGGCAATCCGGAGATCGGGCGCCGCAACCTCGAAACGGTCATTGCCGCGACGCTTGAAGCGACGCTGCTGCCAATGGGCGGCGCGGGCAACGCGCCCGATCAACTGCCCGCCTTCGAAGAGACGATGCAGCAGCTCTCCGACGCCGCAATGGCCGCGTACCGTTCGCTCGTGTACGAGACGCCCGGCTTCACCGACTACTTCTTTGCCTCGACGCCGATCACGGAAATCGCGGAACTCAACATCGGCAGCCGTCCGGCCTCGCGCAAGCTGCAGGACCCGAAGAACCGCAAGATCGACGACCTGCGCGCGATTCCGTGGGGCTTCTCGTGGGGCCAGTGCCGCTTGCTGCTCACGGGCTGGTACGGCTTTGGCAGCGCGGTGTCTTCATACCTCGACGATGCGGGCAGCGACGCCGAGCGCGCGCGCCGCCTTGCGATGTTCAAGAAGATGTACAAGACTTGGCCGTTCTTCGCGAACCTGCTCTCGAACATGGACATGACGCTCGCGAAGACCGACCTCGCGGTGGCGTCGCGCTACGCGCAGCTCGTGGCCGACAAGAAGCTGCGCAAGCTCGTGTTCGAGCGCATCGTGGCCGAATGGGAGCGCACGACGAAGGTGCTCGGCGAGATCACGGGGGCGGCCGAACGGCTCGCCGACAACCCGCTGCTCGCACGCTCGATCAAGAACCGCTTCCCGTACCTCGATCCGTTGAATCACTTGCAGGTGGAGCTGATCAAGCGTTATCGCGCCGGCGACCCGAGCCCGCGCGTGCAGCGCGGGATTCATCTGACGATCAACGGGATTGCGGCGGGGCTGCGCAATACGGGTTAAGCGACGGGTCAAGCGTTCGCGCCGTGCTCATGGACAAACGGCGTCGTGCCTTCGCGGGCACGACGCCGTTTTTTGTTGCCGCAACGGGTGGTCAGTCCCGCCGCGTCGCCTCGATCATCAGCGCGTCGAGCTTGAACGAGAAATCGCTCTGCACATCGAAGTATTGGCGCACTTCATCGGGCGCGCGCTCCCACATCGAGCGGATCGCCGTCACGCGCTCGGGCGGCGTGCGCATACGCGCGACCCACGAATCGAAGTCGAGTGCGATGCGCCAGCGCTCGCTCACCTTCGCCTCGAAGCCGGCGGCATCCAGCATCGCAATCCACTCGTCGGCGCGATAGTCGCGAATGTGCGAAGCGTCGCGCAACAGTTCGATCGCCTGAATATGCGTGTCGTAAAGCGGATCGTCGATGCCCGCGATGTCGATGAACTTCAGCCGGCCGCCCGGTTTGAGCACGCGGTACACCTCGGCCAGCGCGCGCGGCACGTCGCGCCAGTGATGCGCGCTCATGCGGCTCACGGCCCAGTTGAAGCTCGCGTCAGCGAACGGCAGCGTTTCCGCCGCGCCCTGCTGCGTGCGCACCGTCGTCAAGCCGCGCTCCTTCGCGGCGGCTTGAACCGTGGCGAGCATC
This sequence comes from Paraburkholderia sp. J8-2, assembly GCF_905220195.1. Classification (NCBI taxonomy): domain Bacteria; kingdom Pseudomonadati; phylum Pseudomonadota; class Betaproteobacteria; order Burkholderiales; family Burkholderiaceae; genus Paraburkholderia; species Paraburkholderia sp. J8-2. The sequence goes on along the minus strand of NZ_CAJMZA010000011.1, from coordinate 189,353 downwards.
TGCGGGGCGATGTCGTAGGCCACGACTTCGCGCACGTGCGGCGCCACGGCAAAGCTCGCGTGGCCCGCGCCGCAGCCCATGTCCAGCACCGTCGCATTGCCGCAGGTGGCCGCGAAGGTCGCGGCGAGGTTCTCCAGATCCGCGCCGCTCGCGTGGACCTGGCTCGTGAGGTAGGCGGCGGCGGTCGAGCCGAATGCGTCGGCGACCTGATCGTGATGCTTCATCGCATGCTCCTTTTGCGGGTTCTTATGCGGTGCTTTATGTAGGGCGCGAAGCGTCGAGCGCTGCGCGTAGCGGGTGCTGCAATCTCCGGGCGGTCTGACGTGGCGGCCCGTCGCCGCGTCAGACGCTACAATAGAGCCCGTTCTGTACCAGTACAAGTTAAGCGATTATTCTGGTATCGCCGCCACCTGCCCCACACCCAATGAGCCTCGACACGCCCGCCGCCGCCAGCGGCTCCGCCAAGACCCTCGACGCGACGCCCGCCCGCGCGCTCGGCGAATTCATCCGCGCCCATCGCGAGCGTCTCTCGCCCGCGGAGGTCGGCCTGCCACCCGGTCCGCGCCGCCGCACGCCCGGCCTGCGCCGCGAAGAAGTCGCGCAGTTGTGCGGCGTGAGCCCGACCTGGTACACGTGGATCGAGCAGGGCCGCCCTGTTTCGGCTTCGGCGGACGCACTCGCGCGCATTGCCGTCGCGCTGCGGCTCTCGCGCGCCGAGCGCGCCTATCTGTTCGAACTGGCTGCGCAGCGCGACCCCGCCGAGCCCGACCCGGCCACCGCCGCGGACGCCCCCGCCACGCTTTTGCAGACGGTGAAGCTCGTCGACGCGCCCGCCTACGTGCTCGACCGCCAGTGGACCGCGCTCGCATGGAACGCCCATGCGGCGGACCTCTTCACGGGCTGGCTCGACGGCGAGCACGACCGCAACCTGCTGCGCTTCACCTTCACCGAGCCGCTCGGGCGCGAGCTGATCGTGGACTGGGAAACGCGCGCGCGGCGTCTGGCCGCCGAGTTCCGCGCCGATTCGATCCGCCATCTGAACGATGCGCCCACGCGCGCGCTGATCGATTCGCTGATCGCCGCGAGCGACGAGTTCACGCGCTTCTGGGCCTCGCAGGACGTGTTCGAGCGCGAGGGCGGGCGGCGCGAGTTCAACCATCCGCGCCATGGCCGCATTGCCTACGACCAGATCACCTTCAAGCCCGCTCACCGCGAGGATCTCAAGCTCGTGGTGCTGGTGCGGCTTTGAGCGCGGCCTGGCGACGGCCCGGCAAGCGCCCGATGTTAAAATTGTGGTCTTTCATGCCGTGCGAGACGTAACGCGCCGCGCGGCCCGCGCTTTTTCACGCTCATCACGCTCGTTCACGCCCCATCACCATGACGTCCCAACTGCACAAAAAAGGCGAAGCCTGGTCGGCTCGCTTCTCCGAACCCATGTCGGAGCTGGTCAAGCGCTACACGTCGTCGGTCTTCTTCGACAAGCGTCTCGCGCTGGTCGACATCGATGGCTCGCTCGCGCACGCGTCGATGCTGGCCGCGCAGAAGATCATCTCCGCCGACGACCTCGCCGCCATCCAGGGCGGCATGGCGAAGATCAAGGGCGAGATCGAGCGCGGCGAATTCGAGTGGCTGCTCGACCTCGAAGACGTGCACCTGAACATCGAAGCGCGCCTGACCGCCCTGATCGGCGACGCGGGCAAGCGCCTGCACACGGGCCGCTCGCGCAACGACCAGGTCGCGACCGACATCCGCCTGTGGCTGCGCGGCGAGATCGACCGCATCGGCGGCCTGCTCGGCGACCTGCGCGGCGCGCTGCTCGATCTCGCTGAACAGCACTCGGGCACGATCATGCCCGGCTTCACGCACCTGCAGGTGGCGCAGCCGGTCACGTTCGGCCATCACCTGCTCGCCTACGTGGAAATGTTCACGCGCGACGCCGAGCGCATGGTGGACTGCCGCAAGCGCGTGAACCGTCTGCCGCTGGGCGCGGCGGCGCTCGCGGGCACGAGCTACCCGATCGACCGCTTCGCCGTGGCGAAGACGCTGGGCTTCGACGGCATCTGCGCGAACTCGCTCGACGCCGTCTCCGACCGCGACTTCGCGATCGAATTCACGGCAGCCGCCGCGCTCGTGATGACGCACGTCTCGCGCTTCTCGGAAGAACTGGTGCTGTGGATGAGCCCGCGTGTGGGCTTCATCGACCTGGCCGACCGCTTCTGCACGGGCTCGTCGATCATGCCGCAGAAGAAGAACCCGGACGTGCCGGAACTCGCGCGCGGCAAGACCGGCCGCGTGAACGGCCACCTCATGGCGCTCCTCACGCTCATGAAGGGCCAGCCGCTCGCGTACAACAAGGACAACCAGGAAGACAAGGAGCCCCTGTTCGACACCGTCGATACGGTGGCGGACACGCTGCGCATTTTCGCGGAGATGGTGGCGGGTATCACGGTCAAGGAGCAGGCCATGCGCGCGGCAGCGCTGCAAGGCTTCTCCACGGCCACGGATCTGGCCGACTACCTCGTCAAGAAGGGCCTGCCATTCCGCGACGCGCACGAAGCGGTGGCGCACGCCGTTCGTATCTGCGTGGACCGCAACTGCGATCTCGCCGACCTCACGCTCGACGAGATGCGCCGCGAACTGCCGGCCGTCTCGCACCTGCTGGCCGAAGACGTGTTCGAAGTGCTGACGCTCGAAGGCTCGGTCTCGGCGCGCAACCATGCGGGCGGCACCGCGCCCGAGCAGGTGCGTGCGGCCATCGCAGCGGCGCGCGCGGCACTCAAGTAAGCGAAGCCTGGCGGGCGCCAAGCGCCCGCACTCGCAGGCCAACCGGGCGCGCGACGGACCCTGTCGCGCGCCCGGTTTGTTTTTGCGGCGGCGCATCGCATGACGAGGCGGATGACAGCGCGCATGACAACGCGCTGTACCCGCAGCAAAATGCCGGAAGTGTGCGCCCGGCAGTCGCACGCCATGGCCTACGATCCCGCGCCATACTGACGTATTGCTCCGTCAGGTTTTGTCTTCGCTTCCACTCCCTGCTTCCATGATCGTCCGCCCTCACCTCCACTGGTTCCGCATGCTGCTCGCGTGGCGCGGCTCCGTGTTGCCGCAGCTACTGCCGCGCCTGTTCATCGTGCTGGTCCTCTCGATCATCGCGGTGGCCGCGCACGATCACATCCTCAAGCTCACGGTGAACCTGAGCACGGTGCCGTTTTCGCTGATCGGCATCGCGCTTGCGGTGTTTCTCGGCTTTCGCAACAGCGCGAGCTACGACCGCTACTGGGAAGGCCGCAAGCTGTGGGGGCAAATGCTCAACGAAACGCGCTCGCTGGTGCGCGAGGCGCTCACGCTGCCTCGCAACGGCGACGAAGCCGCCACGCGCGAACGAGCGCGTGAATTGGCCGGAATGCTTGCCGCGCTGCCGCATGCGCTGCGCCATCAATTGCGCAACACCGACCCGCGCGCCGATCTCGAAGCACGCTTGCCGCTTGCACTGTTCGAGCGCGTGATGGCCTCGCGCTACCGGCCGGCCACGCTCATGCTGTGCGCCTCGGAATGGGTCCGGCGCGAGACGCGCGAAGGGCGCCTCGACGGCTACGCGGTGCTCGCGTTCGAGCACAATCTCAATGGAATTTCAGACGTGATCGGCGGTTGCGAGCGCATCGTCTCCACGCCGCTGCCGTTCGCCTATACGGTGATGATTCATCGCACCGTGTACTTCTTCTGCGCGATGCTGCCGTTCGGCCTCGTCGACAGCATTGGCGGTTTGACGCCGATCTTCGCCGTGTTCGTGGCCTACGCGTTCATGGCCCACGAGGCGATCGCCTCGCAGCTCGAGGACCCGTTCGGCACCGAGGACAACGACCTCGCACTCAACATGATGTCTTCCGGCATCGAGGTCGCGTTGCACGACCTGATGGGCGAGCCCACGTCGCTGCCGGCGCGTGCGCCGGAGCAGTTCATCATCGACTGAACAGCCGCGGCCTCAGTGGTTGTTCACCGTCTCGGCCAGACGCTTCAAGGTCGCAAGACGCCCGCCTAGCAGATCGAGCCGCGCATGCTCGTCGATGAGCGGCGTGGTCGCGTCGCGATACGCGCGCCAATCGCTTTGTGCGCGCGCGAGCGTCGGCCGCGCGTGCTTCGGCATGCGCGCATACAGCTGACGGTAGTAGCGATTGAGGTCGTAGCTCACGTGCTCGCAGCGCGCGTCGGCGCTGCAGGCGCGCGCCTGCGGCGTGTCGCCGCTGTATGTGGCCGCCTGGTTGCGCAGCGCGAGCGCGCGCTCGCGCACCGGTTGCAGGCGCATGTCCGCCTCGTAGAGCGGGTAGGTGCTGCCGCTCGTGGTCGCGAACGCAGCGCCGAGCATGGTGTCCTCGGCGTCGCGCCAGGCCACCCACTTCTGCTGGCTCAGCTGCCAGCGCTTTTGCTGCGCGGGCGGCAACTTCGCGAGCAGTTGCGTGAGGGCGGTGCCGGCGGCCGTGCGCCACGCGCTGCGCGCGTCGTCCATGCACTGGATCTGCCCGGCCGTCGACGACCGGTCCGCGCGCGCGAGGCACGTGCGCATGGCCGTGTCGATCGGATCGGCCGCCGCGACCTCGGCGTGCGCCGCCGGCGCCACGGCGAACAGCACCGTGGCCACCGAGACCAGCGACAGCGCCGAGCCCGTCGCAGCAAAGAAACGCGTTAGCCGCGCCGATGAACCACCTAACATTGCCCTGCCCTCGCGCGTTCAGTCGCGCACGCAATCCACGAAATACTCGATACGGCCGTTGATGGTCTCGCCCACGAGCCCGTGGATGTCGGTGTGGAAGCCCGGGAAGCGCTCGTTGAACTCGCGCGCGAACTTCAGGTAATTCACGATCGTCTTGTTGAAGCGCTCGCCCGGAATCAGAAGCGGAATGCCCGGCGGATACGGCGTGAGCAGGATCGACGTGACGCGGCCTTCGAGTTCGTCCACGGGCACGCGGTCGATCTCGCGGTGCGCGAGCTTCGCAAAGGCGTCCGAAGGCTTCATCGCAGGCTCCATGCTCGAGAGGTACATCTCGGTCGTGAGGCGCGCGATGTCGTTGGCACGGTAGACGCTGTGGATCTGCTGGCACAGATCGCGCAGGCCCACGCGCTCGTACATCGGATGCTGCGCGACGAACTCGGGCAACACGCGCCACAGCGGCTGGTTGTTGTCGTAGTCGTCCTTGAACTGCTGGAGTTCGGTGACCATCGAATTCCAGCGGCCCTTCGTAATGCCGATCGTGAACATGATGAAGAACGAGTAGAGACCCGTCTTCTCCACGATGATGCCGTGCTCGGCCAGATACTTCGTGACGATCGCGGCCGGAATGCCCGTGTCGCCGAATTCACCGTCCACGTCCAGACCCGGCGTGACGATGGTCGCCTTGATCGGGTCGAGCATGTTGAAGTTTTCGGCGAGTGCGCCGAAGCCGTGCCAGTGGTCGTTCGGGCGCAGCATCCAGTCTTCGCGCGAGCCGATGCCTTCCTCGGCCAGCTCGTCCGGACCCCAGACCTGGAAGAACCAGTCGTCGCCGTATTCGGCGTCGACCTTGCGCATGGCGCGGCGGAAGTCGAGCGCTTCGGCGATCGACTCTTCTACCAGTGCCGGGCCGCCCGGCGCTTCCATCATCGCCGCGGCCACGTCGCACGACGCGATGATCGCGTACTGCGGGCTCGTGGACGTATGCATGAGATACGCCTCGTTGAAGCGATGGCGATCGAACGCGCTGTCCTCCGAGTCCTGCACCACGATCTGCGAAGCCTGCGAGATGCCGGCGAGCAGCTTGTGCGTGGAGTGCGTGGCGAACACGAGCGCCTTCGTGCGCGGACGGCCCGCACCGATTGCGTGCATGTCCTGGTAGAACTCGTGGAATTCGGCGTGCGGCAGCCACGCTTCGTCGAAGTGCAGCGTGTCGAGCATGTCGCCGAGCAGATCCTTGATCATCTCGACGTTGTAGATCACGCCGTCGTACGTGCTCTGCGTGATCGTCAGAATGCGCGGCTTCAGATTCGGGTTCTTCGCGAGCGCTTCACGGGCGAACGGGTTCGCTTCGATCTTCTTGCGGATGTTTTCCGGCTTGAACTCGTCGCGCGGAATCGGGCCGATGATGCCGAAGTTGTTGCGCGTGGGCGTGAGGAACACCGGAATCGCACCCGTCATCGTGATCGCGTGCAGGATCGACTTGTGGCAGTTGCGGTCCACCAGCACGATGTCGCCCGGCGCGACCGTGGCGTGCCAGACGATCTTGTTGGACGTGGACGTGCCGTTGGTCACGAAGAACACATGGTCGGCGCTGAAGATACGCGCGGCGTTGCGCTCCGAAGCCGCCACCGGACCCGTGTGATCGAGCAGCTGGCCGAGTTCCTCGACCGCATTGCAGACGTCGGCGCGCAGCATGTTCTCGCCGAAGAACTGGTGGAACATCTGGCCGAGCGGGTTCTTCAGGAACGCGACGCCCCCCGAGTGACCCGGGCAGTGCCACGAGTACGAACCTTCGTCGGCGTACTTCACGAGTTCCTTGAAGAACGGCGGCGAGAGCGCGTCGAGATACACCTTCGCTTCGCGAATCACGTGACGCGCGACGAACTCCGGCGTGTCCTCGAACATGTGAATGAAGCCGTGCAGCTCACGCAGGATGTCGTTGGGCAAGTGGCGCGAGGTGCGCGTTTCGCCGTACAGGAAGATGGGGATGTCGGCGTTGCGCTTGCGCACCGCCTCCATGAACGCGCGCAGTGCGACGATCGCGGGCGCGTGCTCCGGCGCTTCGCCATCCGAGCCTTCCACGTAGGGCAGCAGCTCGTCGTCGTCGATCGAGAGAATGAAGCAGGCCGCGCGGCTCGACTGCTGCGCGAACGACGTGAGGTCGCCGTAGCTCGTCAGCCCGAGGACTTCCGCGCCCTCTTTCTCGATGGCTTCGGCCAGTGCCCGGATGCCGGAACCCGAGATGTTCTCGGAGCGAAAGTCTTCGTCGATGATGACGACGGGAAAACGAAACTTCATGGGCGATTCTCCAAAAGAAACGACCGCTGCATATAACGCGCAGCGGTCCCCGTATGTCGTTGTGTCCGGTGGTTGTGTGCGTCAGGTCTTCGGCAGGGTGACGCCGTGCTGGCCTTGATACTTGCCGCCGCGATCCGCGTACGAGACCTCGCAGATCTCATCGCTTTCGAAGAACAGCACTTGAGCCACACCCTCGTTCGCGTAGATTTTCGCAGGCAAAGGTGTCGTATTTGAGAATTCGAGCGTCACGTAGCCTTCCCACTCGGGCTCGAACGGCGTGACGTTCACGATGATCCCGCAGCGCGCATAGGTGGACTTGCCCAGACACACGGTCAGGACGTTGCGCGGAATGCGGAAATACTCGACCGTGCGCGCGAGCGCGAACGAATTGGGCGGAATGATGCAGACGTCGCCCTTGAAGTCCACGAACGACTTTTCGTCGAAGTTTTTCGGATCGACGATGGTCGAGTTGATGTTCGTGAAGATCTTGAATTCGTCGGCGCAACGGATGTCGTAGCCGTAGCTCGAAGTGCCGTAGCTCACGATCTTGCGGCCGTCTTCCGACATCCGGACCTGATCGCGCACGAACGGCTCGATCATCTTCTGCTCTTCGGCCATGCGCCGGATCCACTTGTCGGACTTGATTGCCATGTTCGCTACTTAACGAGAAATCGGGTCGGGAATGCATGCGGACGGACCCACCGGGCGGGCGCCGCGTGCGAAAGGCGCCTATTTTACGCGATGTGGATCGGCGTGCCTGGAACTACGCTTCGCGCGGCCGCAAATGTCGCATTCAGCCACGCTCAGCCACATTCGGCCGCGCTCACTCGGCGCGGATCAGCCCGCAGGCGAGCGCCGGGCCCGTGCCGCGCTGCGGGTAGGCATAGGGGTCGATGGCGTCCCGATGCACGATCACCGCGCGTTGCAGCACGGAGCGCACGCCGTCGAGCGAGACGTCGGGTGCGACGATAAAGCCCGTCGCCACGCCATTCGAATCCGCGTGGATGTTGCCGAGGTCCCCTTCCACGCGCGCGCCGGCCTTCAGGTGCTCCGCGGCCGGCGCGAACACGGCGCCGGCGCTCGAGGCGTCGGTGGCGTTGCAGTCGCCGCGCTCGTGCACCTGCAATGCGTGATCGCTGTCGGGCGGCAGGCCCGCGAGGTTGTAGCTCACCTGCACGCCGTCCGAGTGCTCGACGAACGAAACCGTGCCGCGCACCTGGCTGCCGACGGTGGGCAGCAGCTGCGCGTTCGCGCGCTTGTCCTGCTGGCCCATGAAGCTCGTGCAGCCCGCAAGCAGCGCGCTGCTGCACAGCGCGACGAGCGCGATCCTCCAGACGACGTGCGCATTCCCCGCTTGCCTGTCGTGTCCTTTATCCATGCGATCCTCTTGCCGGGCGGCGGCAGCCCCGTTGCTGCCGCCATACCGGACCCGATGAAGCCCACATGATACCGCGCACGCGGCGCGCCGCGCGCCTATCTGTCCCCATGCGCGGGGCGCCGCACAAGCGCCGCGGCGCACACCGGGCCTCAGGTGTTCTGCACGACGATGGTCGGGAACTTCGAGGTCATGTCGCGGGCGCGCTCGGCAATCTGGATCGCCACGCGGCGCGCAATGGCGCGATAGATTTCCGCCACCGGCCCGTGCGGCGCGGCCACGACGGTCGGGTTGCCCGAATCGGCCTGCTCGCGAATGGCGATGTCGAGCGGCAGGCTGCCGAGCACTTCCACGCCGTATTCCTTCGCCATGCGCTCGCCGCCGCCCGCGCCGAAGACATGCTCGGCGTGGCCGCAGTTCGAGCAGATGTGCACGGCCATGTTCTCGACGATGCCGAGAATCGGAATGCCCACCTTTTCGAACATCTTGAGGCCCTTCTTCGCGTCGAGCAGCGCGATGTCCTGCGGCGTCGTGACGATCACGGCGCCCGTGACGGGCACGCGCTGCGAGAGCGTGAGCTGGATGTCGCCGGTGCCCGGCGGCATGTCGACCACGAGATAGTCGAGTTCGCGCCAGTTCGTCTGACGCAGCAATTGCTCGAGCGCCGAAGTCGCCATCGGGCCGCGCCAGACCATCGGGTTGTCCTGCTCGACGAGAAAGCCGATCGAGTTGGCCTGCACGCCGTGGCCTTCGAGCGGATTCATCGACTGGCCGTCGGGCGACTCGGGGCGGCCTTCGATGCCGAGCATCATCGGCAGCGAGGGGCCGTAGATGTCCGCGTCGAGCACGCCCACAGACGCCCCTTCGGCCGCGAGCGCCAGCGCCAGATTCACGGCGGTCGTGCTCTTGCCCACGCCGCCCTTGCCCGAGGCGACGGCGACAATATTCTTCACATTGGGCAGCAGCTTCACGCCGCGTTGCACCGTATGCGCGGTAATCTCGCTCCTGACCGCGACGCGGCTCGCCTGCACGCCCGGCACCGCGGCGAGCGCCGCCTCGACTTGCTTGCGCACGGCCTCGAACTGGCTCTTCGCCGGATAGCCGAGCACGACCTCGACGCCGACCGTATCGCCTTCGACGGTGACGTTGCGCACGCCCTTGGCCACCGTGTAGGGATGGCCCGTGTTCGGATCCGTCAAGGCCGCGAGCGCGGCGTCGACCAAAGCCCGATCTATGCTCATTGAAACTCCGTGGGGAGAATGCCGGTCTGCGTTTTCGCCTGTCCGAGTGAGGACTGATCGCCTACGCGCCGGAAATCGAAAGAAATTGTTAAGCTGCATTGCGCAAAATTGCCCGAAAGGGCACGCTTCGCGGCAGCATCGATTTCGTATGCCGGCCAGGTGCTTTCGAAGCTGCAATCCAGCGGCTTTTCGCCTGGCGGCGCTAACCTCAAGGCGTCATTGTAGTAGCTGCCGCCGCGCGCCGTTCGAAGACCCTGTTCGCATGCGGGGCCGCGAACGCCGCGGGCAGCGTCCGTTCCACTCAAGAAAGGAAAGCAAATGAACACAAGAATCCTGACTCGCCTGTCCGTCTTCGCCATTGCCGGCGCGCTCGTCGCCGGCTGCGCGACGCAACAGGGCACCAACACGGCTATCGGCACCGGTGTCGGCGCAGGCACGGGCGCGGCCATCGGCGCGATCTTCGGCGGCGGCAAGGGCGCGGCGATCGGCGCAGGCGCGGGCGCGCTGGTCGGCGGCGTCACCGGTTACAACTGGCAAAACATCAAGAACAAGCTGTCGGGCTCGACCAAGGGCACGGGCACGCAGATCACCGAGCAGCCGGACGGCTCGCTCAAGCTCAACATTCCGAGCAACGTGACCTTCGACACCAGCAGCTTCGCGATCAAGCCGTCGTTCGCACCGGTGCTCGACGAGGTCGCGCAGACGCTCCAGCAGAACCCGGAAGTCGTGGCGCAAGTCGTGGGTCATACGGATAGCACCGGCCAGCCCGCGTACAACCAGACGCTGTCGGCCAACCGCGCGCAGAGCGTAGTGAACTACCTCGCCTCGCGCGGCATCCAGATGCAGCGCATGTCGGCCGAGGGCCGCGGCGACACCCAGCCGATCGCCGACAACAGCACGGAAGCCGGCCGCGCCGCGAACCGCCGCGTGGAAATCTACCTGCGCGCAACGGCGCAGCACCAGGGCGGCTAAGCCGGCCGACGCAGTTGCCGGGAACGGCGTTGCCGGCAACTGTGCAGAAAAAACAGCGACACATCAACGGGGCGGCAGTCATGCCGTCCCGTTTGCATTTTGCGCGGCTCGAAGCCGCACGGTGAAGCCGTTGCTGGACGCCTGTTTCAAAGCGCTGGCAGAGAATCGAAAAAAATTTTCGAACTCTCGGGAAATCGCGCTGTCTGTCTTTACGGTACGTGTGCGGCAGTGCCGCCGCGTCACCATTCTCCTCTTGTCGTTGTTGCTCCGGGGCCATTCTTGCCCCGGTTTTTTTTGGCCCTGATTTGTGCAACGCAACATAGCCGTTGCTCGCGCGGCCCGCGTTCGCACGAGGCATGGCGCATACGAGCGCGCACCTGCTGGCCGAACGGTGCTGCGTCCGCCCTGCTAAAATCGCCCTTTCCCCCCGCAACATCGGACTTCCCCTCACTTATGTCAGCACCCGCCACCGACCTCGCAGCAGCCGGCGCGCATGCCAATCAAAGCGGCCGCCGCCAGATTCTCGTTACGTCTGCTCTGCCCTACGCCAACGGCCAGATCCATATCGGCCACCTGGTCGAGTACATCCAGACGGACATCTGGGTTCGCGCGCTGCGAATGCATGGCCACGAGGTCTACTACGTCGGTGCCGACGACACGCACGGCACGCCCGTCATGCTGCGCGCAGAGAAGGAAGGCCTCACGCCGCAGCAGTTGATCGCGCGCGTCTGGCAAGAGCACAAGCGCGACTTCGACAGCTTCGGCGTGTCGTTCGACAACTACTACTCCACGGACTCCGAAGAGAACCGCGTGCTCTCCGAGTCGGTGTACCTGGCGCTCAAGGAAGCGGGTTTCATCGAGACGCGCGACATCGAGCAGGCCTACGATCCGGTCAAGAACATGTTCCTGCCGGACCGCTTCATCAAGGGCGAGTGCCCGAAGTGCGGCGCGAAGGATCAGTACGGCGACAGCTGCGAAGTGTGCGGCTCCACCTACGCGCCTACCGACCTGAAGAATCCGTACTCGGTGGTCTCGGGCGCAACGCCCATCCGCAAGACCTCGACGCACTACTTCTTCCGCCTCTCGGACCCGCGCTGCGAAGACTTCCTGCGCGGCTGGGTGAGCGGACTCGCTCAGCCGGAAGCGACCAACAAGATGCGCGAGTGGCTCGGCGACTCGGGCGAATCGAAGCTCGCCGACTGGGACATCTCGCGCGATGCCCCCTACTTCGGCTTTGAGATTCCGGGCGCGCCCGGCAAGTACTTCTACGTGTGGCTCGACGCGCCGGTGGGCTATTACGCGAGCTTCAAGAACCTGTGCGAGCAGCGCGGCATCGACTTCGAAGCCTGGGTGAAGGCCGGTTCGAAAACAGAGCAGTACCACTTCATCGGCAAGGACATCCTGTATTTCCACACGCTGTTCTGGCCGGCCATGCTCCAGTTCTCGGGCCACCGCACGCCGACCAACGTGTTCGCGCACGGCTTCCTGACCGTGGACGGCGCGAAGATGTCGAAGTCGCGCGGCACGTTCATCACGGCGGAAAGCTATGTGACCACGGGCCTGAACCCCGAGTGGCTGCGCTACTACTTCGCCGCGAAGCTCAACAGCACGATGGAAGACCTCGACCTGAACCTCGAAGACTTCCAGGCGCGCGTGAACAGCGACCTCGTCGGCAAGTACATCAACATCGCGAGCCGCGCGGCGGGCTTCCTGATCAAGCGCTTCGAAGGCCGCGTGCAAGATAGCGCGATGAATCATCCGCTGCTCGAGCAACTGCGCGCGGCGATTCCGCAAATCGCTGCGCACTACGAAGCACGCGAATACAGCCGCGCGCTGCGCCAGACGATGGAACTCGCCGACGCCGTGAACGGTTACGTCGACACGGCCAAGCCGTGGGAGCAGGCCAAGGATCCGGCCAACGCGGTGGCGCTGCACGAAAGCTGCAGTGTGAGCCTCGAAGCGTTCCGCCTGCTTTCGCTCGCGCTCAAGCCGGTGCTGCCGCAACTCGCTCAAGGCGTGGAGCAGTTCCTCGGCATCGAGCCGCTCACGTGGGCCGATGCAGGCAAGGCGCTGTCGTCGCAACAGCCGATCAACGCGTACAAGCACCTGATGACGCGCGTCGATCCGAAGCAGATCGAAGCGCTGCTCGCCGCCAACCGCGATTCGCTGCAGGCAACCGATGCGCCCGCCGCAGCGGCTGCGGACGCCAGCAAGAAGTCGAAGGCTGCCAAGGAAGCAAAGAAGCCTGCCGCCGATGCAACGCCCGAAGTCATCTCCATCGACGACTTCGCGAAGATCGACCTGCGCGTGGCGCTGATCGTCGACTGCAATATCGTCGAAGGTTCGGACAAGCTGCTGCAACTCACGCTCGACGTGGGCGAAGAAAAGACGCGCAACGTGTTCTCGGGCATCCGTTCCGCGTACAAGCCGGAAGACCTCAAGGGCAAGCTCACCGTGATGGTCGCGAACCTCGCGCCGCGCAAGATGAAGTTCGGCATGTCCGAAGGCATGGTGCTCGCGGCCTCCGCGGCCGACGAGAAGGCCGAACCGGGGCTGTATATTCTCGAACCGCATTCGGGTGCCAAGCCGGGCATGCGCGTGCGTTAAGGCGAATCAAGCGCAAACGCCACGGCGTTGCGCTACACGCGAAAAAAAGCACACCTCTCAGGTGTGCTTTTTTTTTGCTGTTGATTGGTAATCTCGCTACCAGCGAATTCGATCGAAACGCCGCGTATAAAGAATATCGGCGCCATTGAATGTCCCGCCATACACCACCAGCGACCAGTAGCGCGAGAGGTTGATCGTGGCCTTCACCGCGTTCGAAGCCGACTGCAGGCCCTGTTCATAGCCGATCACGAGCCGCTGGTTGATGACCTTCGCGATCATCACGACTTCGGGGTCGGTCAGGCCCACCTCGCTGCGCCCGATAGAAAATTCGTCGAGGCCGATACTTTGCGCGATGCGTTTGCCCTGGGCGCTGCCAAGCAACGCGAGCGCCGTCGTCATGGCGTTCTGCTGGCCCAGGTTGTTGCCCTGGTCGGTGCCGTGCCCGAACAGCAGCCAGGAGAGCTTTTCGTTGTCGGGCACGTTCGGCTCGGAAACGAGCTTGACCACCGGCGCCTGAACCGTGCCCGTCACCTGCACGCCCGCCTCGACCTGCTGGTTGCGGCGCATGGCCAGAATGTTGATGCCCGGATTGCCGACTGGCCCGTTGAACGTGAAAAAGCCGTTCTCGATATTGAGCTTGGTGCCGAACGCGGTGTACGAGGAGCCTTCGGTCACGCGCACGTTGCCGACCGCGCGCAGCGGCACGTCCGGCGCGCTGTTGACCGAGATCAGGCCTGCCAGCCCCAGATCGGCGCCCTGGCCGCGGAAGCGGAAGTCGTGGCCAAGGTCGATCTCGACGTTCGCGCGCGGCGCAAAGCGCGGCGCGGGCTTGGTCGACGCCGTTTCTTCGATGGGCGGCCTGCCGCCTACCGTCGTGCCGTCGGGGCGCACGATCACGACGTCGTCGCCGAGCGACGGTGCGGGCAACTCGGGCATGTCGAATAGCGCGTGATCGACGGTGAACTTGCCGTCGATCTGCATGCCGCCGAGATGGCCGCCGTTGGCGATGCTCGCGCTGCCGGAGAGCGACATCTTGCGGTCGGGCGAAGCAAACAGTTCGAGCTTGTCCGCGACGATGCTCGCCGTCAGATCGGGTTCGGCGTTGTCCAGACGCACGCGGCCCGTTGCGCGCAGCGTGCCGCTCGTCGCGCCGTGGAACTCCACCTGCTGGAAGTCGACGAGGTTCTGCGAAAGCACGATGCGGATCACACCGTCCTTCAACTCCACGCCCTGATCGACCACGGTGGCCGACAGCCCGTCGCCGACCAGCGAGCCCGTGAGATTCGGCTTCGCGACCGTACCGCCGAGCGCGAGTTGCAACGCGAGGTGGCCGTCGAGCAGATAGGTCGGGCCTAACATGCCGCCCGTGTTCCTGAGCGAGGGCACGTTCGCGTTGATGGTGCCGCCAATCGGCGCTTCGTCCGTGACGGTGAGAATGCCGTCGCGCGGCGCGAGCGTCGTGTAGGCGTCGATGTCGAGCGTGCCCACGCGGCTCGCCAGCGCATGCGCCGTGAGCGTGAGGCGGTTGCCGCCGCTGAAGGCGGCGCGCACGTTGAGGTCGCCCACGCCGAGCGAGGCAAAGCCGCGGCCGACTTCGGTCGTGATGTCGCCCGAGCGGCGCTTGATCTGCACATAGCCCGTGGCCGTCTGGCCGAGCGAGAAGTCCCAGTCGCCGTCGAAGATCAGGTCGGTCCTGAGCGTGGACGGCACGCCCGTGAACTGCTGCCGGATCTGCATGATGCGCGCAAGCGACACGCCGGTGAGCGTACCCGCCGAGCGAATGCGGCCATGGTCGAGGTCGAACCCTTTCAGGTCGAGCGTCGCGCCTTCGCCCACGAGGCGTGTCGCGCCAAGCGTGACCTTGCCGGGGCCCGCGCTCACCGTCAGCGGCGATTGCAGCTTCACACCCGGCACGCCGCGGTTCTCGAGCTGCGTGAGCGTGCCGTTCCAGCGCGAGCCCTCGCGCGTGTCCTGAAGGCCGCCGTTTGCCGCCACCACAAAGTCGATCGGCTGGCCCTGCACCTTGCCCTTCGCGCTCGCGGTAAGCGTGTGCTTCGCGCGCGTACCGTCGAGGCGCGCGGTGAGCGTCGTGATATCGACGCCGGCCACGGCAATCTCGCTCGCGTCGGTGCTGAAGGCGAGCGCGCCGTTCGCGCCGTCGCGCGCGAGCGCATGGCCCTCGGCATGGCCGACGCGGTTGTCGCCGAACACCACGTGGTCGGCCTTGTAGTCGAGCGAGACGTCGGGATGCGCGAAGGTGCCGGTCACGTCGCCGTTCGCCGCGAGCTGGCCCGCTATGCCGAAGCCGAGCCGGTCGAGCTGCGGCGCATCCACGCGAAAGCGCAGGCGGTCGCCGCGCGCGCCGAAGCTGCCTTGCAGATCGACGGTATTGCCCGCAATAGAGAGGTTCGCGCGGCTTGGCAGAATGCGCGAGCCCGCCAGCTGAATGAGGCCCTCGCCCGTGAGCGGCAGGTCGTCGTAGACGCTCGGGCCGAGCTTGAACTCGGCCCTCGTCGTGAAAGCAGGCGCGAGCGTGCCGCTCGCGTTGAGTGTGCCGTTCACGCGCGCCTCGATCGGCCGGCCGGCGGGTCGCGTGGCGGGTCTGGGTCGCGCCTCGGGCGGGGCCGCCCCGCCCGGCTGAGTCTCTTTCGCGTTCTCCACGCGCTTTTGCTCGGCGGCCTGCTCGCCGGACTGCGCAGGATTGAGCGAGGGGTTCAGCGCCGGATTGAGCGCGAGATTGCGTTGCGGGTTGAGCGCGTCGGCGGCGGGCTGGGTCGCGGGATGAGCCCCAGGCGTGGGCCGCGCCCGCGCGGCCGGGGCGGGTGACTTCGCGGCCGTGCGCGCCGGTGTTTGCGGCGTGAGCGACAACGGATCGAAATTGGTCAGCACCGCCTTGAGTTGATACGTGGAGCTGGCGTCGTGCTTGAGCGCGCCCGAAAGGTCGATGCGCCCCGCACCCGAAGTCAGCCGCACGTCGTTGAGCGACAGGCGCGCGGGGTCCTGCGTGACCTTGCCCTGCACGCGCAGCGCCGCCTTCGGATCGACGAGATCGAGCGTGACGCTCTGCACGTCGCCGTTCAGCCGCACGCCAATCGGCCCCGCGAATTGCGTGGCTCGCACGCTCGACTCGATTGCGTTGAGGTCGAGCCCGGCCACCTTCAGATCGAAGCGTCCGTCGCGCCCGCTGATCGTGCCGCCGCCGGTGATCGTCGCGTTCTTCACGAGGCGCACGGCGAGCTTCGGTATGCGCTGCGTCTTTGCATCGAGCACGACATCGGCGTGCGCGTCGATGAGCGGCAACAGCTTTTCGTCGATGGCGCCCGGCTTCGCGTTGACGATCGAGACCGCCCCCGCCACCGTGAAGCCGGCCGCATCGGACTCCACGGCGTGGTGCTTCGCTCGGCCTTTTGGCGCCGACGCCAACGCCGGAACGGATGCCGGCGTCACCGCCGAGGCCGACGCTGCGCCCGATGCCGCCGCCGCGAGCGCCGCCGGCACGCCCGCAGCGCCACCCGGCACCGGCTGCAACTGCGCACGCACCGCGAGGTCGGCGAACGGCGCGCCCGGCGCGAACGCCTGCGGATTGACGTGATCGAATGCGAGCGTTGCGCGTTGCAGCGGCACGGAAGCGAACGGCGTTGCCTCCACATGTGCGCGGCCCGTGAGCTTCATGCCGCTCGCCTCGACGTCGGCCGTGAGCGCTTCGAGCGAGCCGGCGAGATTGGCGCTGACCTGCACGTCCTCGCCGTTCACCTTGCCGGCGTAGCCCAGGTCGCCCGTGAGCGCGAACGGCCGCACGCCATCGAGCTTCGCCCGCGCGTTCACCG
Organism: Paraburkholderia sp. J8-2; assembly: GCF_905220195.1. Taxonomy (NCBI): domain Bacteria; kingdom Pseudomonadati; phylum Pseudomonadota; class Betaproteobacteria; order Burkholderiales; family Burkholderiaceae; genus Paraburkholderia; species Paraburkholderia sp. J8-2. Next base: position 172,325 of record NZ_CAJMZA010000011.1, on the reverse strand, counting down.
CGCCAAAAGGCGTGTCGAGGCGCTCGATGGCGGCCTCGTGATGGCGGCCGTCACTGCGTCCGTGGAACTGGAACCGCGAGAACTCGTTGGTGGAGGTGCCTTCGTGGATCGTGAGCTTGTCCACCTGCAAATCGCGGATCTCGAGCCCGAGCGGCAGTTGCAGATTCTCAGGCAGCTTCACGGGCGAAGAAGGCTCGTGCGACGGCACGATGCGCATCTCGATGTCGCCAGCATGCAGATAGTCCACCACGAAGCGCCAGGGCTTCTGGCCGAAGCCATGCAGCTCCCATTGGCCGCCAATGCGGTCGACCTTGAGCGTGGTGCCGTCCGTGCCGCGCCAGCTCACGTTGGAAAAGCGCACACCGCTCGCGAGCGTGCCGCCTTCGAGCGTGCCCGCCAGCTTGCCGTCGAGCAGCTTGACGGCCGCGCGCCACGCGTAGGCCGTGCCGCGCTCGGTGGTCAGCACGCCATAGAGCAAGCCGGCGACCAGCCCGACCAGCAGCACCGGCACGACGATCGCCCAGGCGAGCGCCTTCCAGAGCCGCGGCCCGCGGCGCGGCGGCGGCGCACCGGCGTCCCCGCCCGCGCCCGCGCCACGCCCGCCGTCGCCACCGTCGCCACTGGGCTGAGCGCGCGCATCATCATCCGGGCTGCGCCCCGCCTCCTCCGGCGGCACCGCGAATGTGGCGGGCAGCCACGCCGAAGCCGCGAAACGACGCGCGCTCATGCGGCCACCTCGCCGTGCGGCGCAGGGGTCGTGGCGAAACGGAGCAGCGAGCGCGTCATCATCAGAAGGCGATCCCGAGTGTCAGGTACGGCCGCACGCTGTGAGTGCGAAAACCATAAGCGAGATCGAGATTGACCGGCCCGACGGGACTGCGCCAGCGCGCGCCGATACCCGCGCCCGGGTCGAAATCCTTTTCGCCCCAGGTGTCGGTGGCCGTGCCGACGTCGAAGAACGCCGCGCCGCCCCAGTCGTGGCTGAACCAGTGCTGGTACTCCGCCGACCCGGTGACGAGATACTTGGTTGGCAGGATCGAGCCCGACTGGTCGTTGCCGATGCTCTGGAACGAGTAGCCGCGCACCGAGTTCGAGCCGCCCGCACGGAACAGCAGCGACGCGGGGATGCCGCTCGACGGGCCGCTCGTGAACACGCCGCCCAGTTCCGCGCGGAACACCATGATGTCGCTGTGGCCGATCGGCAGGTATTGCTGGCCGCGCATGTAGGCGCGCAGGAAGCTTTGTTCGGCGCCCACGTTCTTGAGCGCGAGGCCCGCCTCCATGCGGATGATGTTGCCCGAGCGCGGAAAGAGCGGGTCGTCGACGTTGCGGCGCGTCCAGCCCCAGGTCGGCACGAGCGCATAGGCCCGCGACGACGGCCCCACGTTCTGTGTGAGGCGATCGTCGTAGAACATCAGCGCGTAGGCGTAGTCGATGTTCTGCGACGTGCGCGTGCGCTGCACCCCGACCCGCGCGCTATAGATGTTCGTGTTCGAGACATCGGTGGTCGTGTAGGAAGCGACGAGGCTGTTGGTCCAGGCGCGCGGGCCCGGCGGCATCGAAAGCTGGACCTGGCCGAACTTCTGGATCTGGTCGAGCCGCCCCTGCACCTGGAACGGCCACGCCGCCCCGAACGTATTCAGGTACGTATAGGAGCCCTGGACGTGCGCGCCGGTGTCAGTCGAATAACCTACGCCACCGCGAAAGTTGTTGTACGGGAACTCGCTCACCTTTACGTGCACGGTCGTATCGACCGGTTTTTGCGTGTTGGCGTCGACGTCGATCGCCACGCTCGCGTAGTAAGGCGTGTTCTGCACCTGGCGCTGCAGTTCGGCCACGCGGTTCAGGTCGTAGATTTCGCCTGGCGAGAGCGGATTCACGTTGTCGATGATGTAGCCCGGATACCGCTGCGGGCCGGAGACGTCGAGCTTGCCCAGCGTGAAGGTCGGCCCGCTGTCGAAGGTTACGGAAAGTTGCGCGTCATGCCGCAGCGGATCGACGCGCGCCTCCGAAAAGACGATCTTGGCGCCGAGGTAGCGGCGCGCCTGCAGCGCCTTGAGCGAGGCGTTCTTGGCATCGTCCCAGCCTGACTGCGTAAAGGCGTCGCCGTCGTGCAGCGAGAACGCGAAACGCGCCGTATTCTCCTGTGCCGGGTCTTCCGTGAGCACGGGACCGCGAAAAACGAGCTTCACCGACGAAATCGTCGTGCGCGGCCCCGGGTCGACGCTCACCCGCACGTGCCGCCTGCCGTCGATCGTGCGCACGTCGGTACGCACGACCGGCGTGAAATAGCCCGCGGTCGAGGCAAGGTCGCGCACCTGCTGCGGCGTCGCGGTCACGAGGAACTCGAACTGGTCCTCGTTCACGTCGGCGCGCGTGGCAAAGCGCGCAATGTCGAGGTGCGTCTCGAGGAGCTTGCGCAGATCGCGCGGAGTGGCCTGGATGTCGACGTCGTAGTAGGTGCGCGGGCGCATCCACGGCAGGAGGGTAGTCAGGATGTCGGCCCGGGCGGGCGGCGCGACGGCAGAGAACACGGCGAGGCACATGAACAGGCATGCGGCGAGCCGTGGCCGCGCCGCCCGCGAGGGGCGCCGCCGTGCGCACAATGCATCGATCACCCATCCCGCCAAACGCCACCTCCGGCCGTCGTAGAACTGGTTGGCGCCGGTTGCGCCGCTCGCGCGCAGGGCACGGGGGGCGGCAACGGGGCGCAAACGCGTTATTTCACCACATCGGCGCGTAAAAACCCCAGGAGGAGGCGCAAAGGCGCGGCAAGACCACCGCAAAGGTAGCGGAGCACGAAAGTCGGTGCGGATGTTCCGCGGCGTTGGCTTGCGGTAAAATTGCCGCCGACAGAATTAGCGGCGCGGCGCAATCAGGCGCCCCGCCTTACTGGACGGACGTCAGCCATGTATCAGTCGGACATCACGCAGTTCATCAACCAGCTCAAGCAGCAAAAGCCGCAGCTCGAAGAACAGCAACGCAAGGGCCGCGCGCTCCTGTGGGACAAGCAGCCGATCGACCTCGACGAGCGCGAGCGCCAGCAGGCTTCGCGCGTGAAGCAAACGTCCTACGTCTACTACCAGAACTTCTGATGGCCGAGGCCGACGGGGCCGGCGCGCCGCCAGCAGGCGAGCACGCGGCCAGTCACGCGGGCCACGCGCCCGGGCAAACGCCCGGTGAGGCGCTGACCACACCCGCGACCGACTCGACGCCCGACACGGTCGACGGCGTTGCGTTCGCACGCCTTTACGGCGAGCCGCTCTTCAAGCTCCCGCAGGACCTCTACATCCCGCCGGACGCGCTCGAAGTTTTCCTCGAAACCTTCGAAGGCCCGCTCGACCTGCTGCTGTACCTGATCCGCAAGCAGAACTTCAACGTCCTCGATATTCCGATGGCGGAGGTCACGACCCAGTACCTCGGCTACGTCGAGCAACTGCGCAAGACCAACCTCGAACTCGCGGCCGAATATCTGCTGATGGCGGCCATGCTCATCGAGATCAAGTCGCGCATGCTGCTGCCGGTCAAGAAGGCCGACACCGGCGAGGAAGCCGAGGACCCGCGCGCCGAACTCGTGCGCCGCCTGCTCGAATACGAGCAGATGAAGCTCGCCGCCCAGCGCCTCGACCAGTTGCCGCAGCTCGGCCGCGACTTCCTGCGCGCCGAGGTGTATATCGAGCAGAGCATCACGCCGCGCTTTCCCGACGTGGACAGCAACGACCTGCGCGCCGCGTGGGCCGACGTCATCAAGCGCGCAAAGCTCGTCCAGCATCACAAGATCTCGCGCGAGGAGCTCTCGGTGCGCGAGCACATGAGCATCATCCTGCGCAAACTCCAGGGCGAGCGATTCATGGAGTTCTCCGAGCTTTTCGACACCACGCGCGGCGTGCCCGTCGTGGTCGTGAACTTCATCGCCATGCTGGAGCTTTCGCGCGAGTCGCTCATCGAGATCACCCAGCCCGAGCCGTTCGCGCCGATTTACGTGCGGCTCGCGTATTTGCCCGCCTGATCTATCCCCGATGTTTTCCGGGCGCGCGCCGGGACAATAAACAGGATCGCATCACGCGGGGCAGCCGCCCGGACCGCACAGCGGAACGCCAGGACAAACCCCCTATCCGAGGCGGGTGCGCGGCATTCACAAATCCACTACAATCGCCCGCGCCTGCCCGGTCTCGTCCCATATACGGGGCACACGTCATACTTGCCGCGCCACCTGCGCGGACCGGGCGCGCGACGTCCGCTCGCGGCCCTTCGTCCGGGTCTCTGGCTTGCGGCCGTGCCACCCAAGTCTTGCCCCGCGCGAGGCATAAAGCATCCGATCATGAAAGTCATTAGCTCGATTCAGGAATTGCGCGACCAGTTGCGCGGCCAAAACCGCACTGCATTCGTGCCGACCATGGGCAACCTGCACGAAGGCCATCTCTCGCTGATGCGCCTCGCGCGCCAGCACGGCGACCCGGTCGTGGCGAGCATCTTCGTCAACCGGCTGCAGTTCGGCCCGAACGAGGACTTCGACAAGTACCCGCGCACGCTCCAGGACGACATCGAGAAGCTGCAGAAGGAAAACGTCTACGTGCTGTTCGCGCCCACCGAGCGCGACATGTATCCGCAGCCGCAGGAATATCGCGTGCGCCCGCCGCACGACCTCGGCGATATTCTGGAAGGCGAATTCCGCCCCGGATTCTTCGAGGGCGTGTGCACGGTCGTCATGAAGCTGATGTCGTGCGTGCAGCCGCGCGTGGCCGTGTTCGGCAAGAAGGACTACCAGCAGCTCATGATCGTGCGCGCGATGTGCAACCAGTTCGCGCTGCCGACCGAAGTGGTCGCCGCCGAAACGGTGCGCGACGCCGACGGCCTCGCGCTCAGCTCGCGCAATCGCTACCTGACCGAGGCCGAGCGCGCCGAGGCGCCGCAACTGGCGGGCGTGTTGCGCGCGATCCGCGAGTCGGTGCTGTCGGGCCGCCGCGACTTCCAGCAGCTCGAACTCGACGCCATGGCCACGCTCGCCGCCCGTGGCTGGAAGCCCGACTACATCGCGATCCGCAAGCGCGCGAACCTGCTGCCGCCCGCGCCGGGCGTAGCCGGCGACGCGGAGTCACCGCTCGTCGTGCTGGCCGCGGCGAAGCTGGGCGCCACGCGCCTCATCGACAACCTCGAAATCTGACGACGCGCGCGGGACGGCCGCGCCGCCGCCGCGCTCATCCGATTCCGCCAGATTCCGCTTACCCGCGGCGGGCCGCGCGCCCGCTCGCCTGAGGAGACCCTCCATGCAACGCCATATGCTGAAGTCGAAGATCCACCGCGTCGCGGTCACGCACTGCGAACTGCACTACGAAGGCTCGTGCGCCATCGACGAAAACCTGCTCGAAGCGGCGAACATCGTCGAAAACGAGCGCATCGACATCTGGAACATCAACAACGGCGAGCGCTTCACGACCTACGCGATCAAGGGCGAACGCGGCAGCGGCATGATCTCGCTGAACGGCTCGGCCGCGCGCCGCGCGCAACTGGGCGACCTCGTGATCATCGCGGCCTTCGCGAACGTGGAAGAGGAAGAGCTGAAGGCCGGCTGGAAGCCGGACCTCGTGTTCGTGGACGAGAACAACCGCATCAAGGGCAGCCGCGACCACGTGCCCACGCAAAGCTGGAGCTGACACGCGAGTACGGCCGGCGCGGCGCACGCGGCCCGCGCCGCCGCCGTTGCGCACTGGGTTGCCCGCTCATTTGCCGGCTGGTTTGCCGTCCACCCAGCCGATAATCGACTGCCACTGGTCGAGGTCCTTCTCGACCCGGCTCTTCGCGACGTCCCAGAGCGTGAGGCCGTGCGCGGCGAGCTGCACGTAGTTCTGCGTGTCGCGCAGATAGCCGAGCACCGGCAACTCCAACCCCTCGACAAAGCGCTGCAGCTGCTCGGCCGAGCGCGTGCGCGCATCGACCCGCATGCCCACCACGCCCACCTGGATCGCGCCCTTGCGCACGGCTTTTTCCTTGGCGAGGCGATTCAGGAAGTCCTGGGTGGCGAGAATGTCGAACATCGAAGGCTGCAGCGGCACGATCACCTTGTCGGCCAGCTCGATGATCGCCTGGAGCCGGTTGCCGTGCAGGCCAGCGGGCGTGTCGATAACTGCGTGCTCGAGGCCCTTGGGCGGCTTCGCCGGGTTGTCCAGATCGACCTGCCAGCTTTCGATGGCCGGCAGCGTCGCGGGCCGCAGATCTAGCCAGGCGTGCGAAGACTGCTGCCGGTCGAGGTCCGCGAGCGCGACCCACTCGCCTTGTGCGGCGAAATAGCCGGCCAGATTGGTGGACAGCGTGCTCTTCCCCACGCCGCCCTTGGGATTCGCCACCACGATTACCGTCATGAATGCTCCCGTCAGGATGGCTGGCGCCTCGCCAGCCGGATTGCCGTGATTTTTGCCTGATGCCTTGTTCGATACCTGGCGAGGCGACTTGCGAACGAGCGAGCGCCCCGAATCAACCGTCCGATAATATCGGCAAATTGCGCGCCGCCGAAGTCCCCCACGTGCGCGCACCCGCATTGTTCACCGCATTGTTCATATCAAATACGGAGACTGACCGACCATGAGTACGCTACGCCACGACGTCACGATCGAAACCCTGCTCGAACGGCAACGCGGCCGCCTGCCCGATCTGCTGGGCTTTCGTCCGATCGCCCTCGAGCAAGGCCTGCTGCGCGCCGAACTCGACGTGCGCAGCGACCTGCTCGCCCCGAATGGCTTCCTGCACGCCGCCACGGTGATCGGGCTCGCCGATACGGCCTGCGGCTACGCCTGCCTCGCCCACCTTCCGCCCAACGCGAAGAACTTCACGACCATCGAGATCAAGAGCAACCATCTCGGCACCGCGCGCGAAGGCACGATCTCGGCTGTCGCGACGGGCGTGCACCTCGGGCGCAGCACGCAGGTCTGGGACGCCACGGTGAAGGGCCCGGACGGCAAGACCATCGCGCTGTTCCGCTGTACGCAGATGGTGCTTTACTGAGCCGGTCGGCCGCGCTTTTAGCCGCACTGCTTTTAGCCGCGCTTTCAGCCGATCACGCCGAACACCTTCTCCAGATCGAGGCTCGCCGCGAGCGTATCCGCCAGCCGCTCCAGCGACGCCTCGCGCAGCGCCGGGTAGTCCACCGTGCGCGCCTGCGCAAGCCCCGCCCAGCGCACGAGCGCCGCACACGCCTCGGGCGTGTCGAAGAGACCGTGCACGTAGGTGGCGAGAATCTGGCCGTCCGCCGAACGCGCGCCGTCCGGGCGCGTCGCCCCCTCGGCGCCCACGGCAAGCCTCAGCGCCGGGAAATCGAGCGCCGGCCCGTGCGTCTCGCCCATATGAATTTCGTAGCCCGCCACGCGGGCAAGCGCCGCGTGCGCGCCTTCCAGCGCGAGCGCGCCTGTCACGTTCTTCAGCGTCTTCTCGCGCGTGAGCACGGTCTCGTAGTCGAGCCAGCCGAAGCCCTCAACCGCGCCTGGCTCGCCCTCCACGCCATGCGGATCGGCAATCGCGCGCCCGAGCATCTGCATGCCGCCGCAAATGCCGATGACGCGCCCGCCATACCGCAGATGCCGCGCAAGCGCCGTCTCCCAGCCCTGGGCGCGCAGCCACGCGAGGTCGTCGCGCACGTTCTTCGATCCCGGCAGGATCACGAGATCGGCGGCGGGAGGCGCTTCGCCCGTGCGCACATACGTGAAATCGACCTGCGGGTGGGCGCGCAGCGCGTCGAAGTCGGTGTGGTTGCTGATGTGCGGCAGCGCCGGCACGACGACGCGCAGCGTCTCGCCCTCGGCCTGCGCGCCGCTGTGGGCCGCGCCCGGCAACATGTCCTCGGCGTCGAGCGTGAGGCCGTGCAGATACGGCACGACGCCCAGCACCGGCTTGCCCGTCTGCCGCTCGAGCCAGGCGAGGCCCGGTTCCAGCAGTGTGAGGTCGCCGCGAAAACGGTTGATGACAAAACCTTTGACGCGCGCGCGCTCGCTCTCCGAAAGACAGGCCAGCGTGCCGATCAGATGCGCGAACACGCCGCCACGGTCGATGTCGGCCACGAGCACGACCGGGCAATCGACCGCCTCGGCAAAACCCATGTTCGCGATGTCGTTGGCGCGCAGGTTGACTTCGGCGGGACTGCCCGCGCCTTCCACGAACACCGTGTCGTAGCGCGCGCGCAGACGCCCATAGGATTCGAGCACGGCCTCGCGCGCGAGCGGCTTGTAGTCCTGGTACGCGCGCGCGTTGAGATTCATGCGCGCCTTGCCGTGGATGATGACCTGCGAGCCGAGATCGCTATTCGGCTTGAGCAGCACCGGATTCAGGTCGGTGTGCGCCTCGATGCCGGCAGCGACAGCCTGCAGCGCCTGGGCGCGGCCGATCTCGCCGCCATCCACGGTCACGGCGCTGTTGAGCGCCATGTTCTGCGGCTTGAACGGCGCAACGCGCGCGCCCGCGCGGCGCGCGAGGCGGCACAAACCGGCGACGAGCGTGCTCTTGCCGGCGTCGGAGGTCGTGCCCTGGATCATCAACGTGCCGGTGGGTACACGAGGCACGGCGGGTAGCGTGGCGGTCATGAAGCGAATACGTGGGCCTGGGTTGGTCCTTCGGTGGGCCTGAAAGACACGGGAAAGCGAACGCGCATTATCCCATCGCCCCGCCGCGCCCTGCAGAACCCTAGCGCGACGTTGGCCGAACGGATGACGGTGCGTCCGACTTCAGCCGTTACAATCACGCGATGAATTCGCGCGATCTCACCTTCATCGTCGGCGGCGCGCGCTCGGGCAAGAGCGCGCACGCCGAACGCCTCGCCGCCGCAAGCGGCCTGCCGGTCACCTATATCGCCACCGCGCGCGTGACGGACGACATCGAATTCACCGAGCGCATCGCCCACCATCGCGCGCGCCGGCCCGCGCACTGGGCGCTGGCCGAAGCGCCGCTCGATCTCGCGCTCGCGCTCGACGCAACGGCGGCGCCCGGCCAATGCGTGCTGATCGACTGCCTCACGCTGTGGCTCGCGAACCTGCTGTGCCCCGCCGACTCCGACTCGCCGCTGCCCGACTGGCGCGAGCGCCTCGACGCCTTCGCTGCCGCCTGCGAGCGCGCACAAGGCACGGTGCTCGTGGTGAGCAACGAGATCGGCATGGGCGTCGTGCCGATGGGCGCGGCCACGCGCCTTTACGTGGACGAACTCGGCCGCCTCAATCAGCGCATCGCGGCGCTTGCCGACCGCGCCACGCTCGTCGTCGCGGGCCTGCCTCTCGCGCTCAAGGCGCCGCACGGGGCCTCATGATGCTCACGCTACCCGTTACCGCCGCGCTCGCCGTGGCCGGCGTCGCCGTGGACCGCTGGCTCGGCGAGCCGCGCCGCGCACATCCGCTCGTCGCCTTCGGCCGCTACGCGAACCGCATCGAAGCGCGCCTGAACACCGGCCGCCGCGGCCGTCCGCTCGGCCTGCTCGCATGGCTCGCCGCCGTCGCGCCGCCCGTCATCGTCGCCGCGCTGTTTTGCGCGCTGCTGCCCTGGCCGCTCGCCTGGGCGTTGCATGTCGCGCTGCTCTGGTTCGCGCTCGGCGCACGTAGTCTTACCGAACACATCGCGCCGATCGGCGCCGCTTTGGCGCGGCGCGACCTCGCCGCCGCGCGCGAGCTGACGGGCCGCATCGTCTCGCGCGACACAGCGGGCGCGGACGCCACAGCGCTTTCGCGCGCCGCCGTCGAATCGGCGCTCGAAAACGGCAACGACGCGATCTTCGGCGCGCTGTTCTGGTTCGCGATCGCGGGCGGCCCCGGTGCGCTCGCGTTCCGTCTCGCCAACACACTGGACGCCATGTGGGGTTACCGCACGCCGCGCTTCCTGCGCTTTGGCTGGGCGGCCGCGCGTATCGACGACGTGCTCAACTGGATTCCCGCGCGCCTCACCGCCGCGAGCTACGCGCTGCTCGGCGACACACGCCAGGCGCTGCACTGCTGGCGCGAGCAGGCGCATCGCTGGGAGAGCCCGAACGCGGGCCCGGTGATGGCGGCGGGCGCGGGCAGCCTGAACGTACTGCTGGGCGGCGCGGCCGTGTATCACGGCACGCTGGAGGAGCGCCCGGCGCTCGGCGCGGGCTCGCCGCCGCGCGCGCAGCACGTGGATGCGGCGCTGCGGCTCGTCGAGCGCACCACCATCCTGTGGCTCGCGGCGCTGCTCGCACTGGCCTTCGTGAGCGTGGCGACCCATGTCTGAGCATCCCGCCGCTCTCGTCGCACACGGCGGCAATCTGCACGAAGCCGCCGAGCGTTACGGCATCGCGTGGGACGCCTGGATCGATCTCTCCACCGGCATCAACCCGCATGGCTATCCGGTGCTGCCCGTGCCGCCAACAGCATGGCGGCGTCTGCCCGACGACGGCGACGGCTTCGCCGCGTGCGCCGCGCGCTATTACGGCACGCCAGACGCTCACCATGTGCTGCCCGTGGCGGGCAGCCAGGCCGCAATCCGCGCGCTGCCCGCCTTGCTGCCGCTTGCGCGTGTAGCGATCGCGCCGCTCACCTACGGCGAATACGCGCCGGCGTTCGCGCGCGCGGGGCATGAAATCGTGCCGCTCGACGTCGTGCACGACACGCTGCCCGATAGCGTCACGCATGCCGTCGTGGTGAACCCCAACAATCCGACGGCCACGCATCTTGCTGCCGCGCGCCTGCTGCATTGGCATGCGCAACTCGCGTCGCGCGGCGGTACGTTGATCGTCGACGAAGCGTTTGCCGATGCGTTCGGGCACGAGCAATCCGAAACGCTTGCGCACGCAACCAATCGCGATGGACTCGTCGTGCTGCGCTCGCCGGGCAAATTCTTCGGGCTCGCCGGCGTGCGCTGTGGTTTCGCACTCGGCGCACCCGCGCTGCTGGCCGCGCTACGGGCGCATCTGGGCGCATGGACCGTGAGCGGACCCGCACGCCACGCCGTCACCCATGCGTTCGAAGACAGTGCGTGGCAAAACGCAATGCGCGTGTGGCTCGCCGCCGAGAGCGCACGCCTCGTTGCGCTGTTGCGCGCTCACGGCTTCGCGCCGCACGCCACGCCGCTTTTCGCGTGGATCACAGACTCGCGCGCGGCAGCGCTGCAAGACGCGCTCGCGCGACGCGCGGTGTGGACGCGCCGTTTTGACGCGCCGGCCAGCTTGCGCTTTGGCCTGCCCGCCTCCGAAGACGAGTGGCAACGCTTCGAAAGTGCGCTCGAACAGGCCGTACGGGCGATCGGCTGATGCGCGCGGCGATCCTCGCGTTATCGCTTGCCGTCGCGGCGCTCGGACCCTGCACCGCAAATGCAACCGTCACCGCCATCGACGACACAGGCAACACCGTCACCCTTGCGGCTCCCGCGCAACGCGTGGTGAGCCTCGCGCCTCACGTGACCGAGCTGCTCTATGCCGCGGGCGGCGGCACGAAACTGGTCGGCGCCGTGGCTTACAGCGATTACCCGCCTGAAGCACAAAAGGTGCCGCGCGTAGGCGACAATCGAGCGCTCGACCTCGAACGCATCGCCGCGCTCAAGCCGGATCTCATCGTGGTCTGGCGTCACGGCAACGCGCAGCAACAGCTCGATCGTCTGCGCGATCTGCACATCCCGCTCTTTTTCAGCGAGCCGCATAAGCTCGACGATGTCGCGGCCTCGCTCACGCGCCTTGGCGTGTTGCTCGGCACCGAATCCACGGCTCAGGCTGCGGCAAGCACCTACCGGCGCGATATCGCGCAGCTACGCGCACGCTATGCGCAGCGCGCGAGCGTGAGTGTGTTCTACGAAGTCTGGGATCAGCCGCTGATGACGATCAACGGTTCGCACATGATCAGCGACGTGATCGCGCTGTGCGGCGGCCGCAACGTGTTCGCAACGCTCGATCCACTCGTGCCGACAGTTTCCACGGAAGCCGTGCTCGCCGCCAATCCGGAGGCAATCGTCACCGCTTCGCCAGGCGCGACTTCGCCCGACCGCCCGCTGCCGGGCCTCGAGCGCTGGCGCGCCTGGCCCGCGCTCACCGCTGTTGCACGCGGCGATCTCTTCGCCATCGACGGCGATCTGCTCACGCGCCCCGCGCCGCGCATCGCCCAGGGCGCGGCACAACTGTGCAAGGATCTCGACCTCGCCCGCTCGCGCGACGCCACGGCGCATTGATTCGATCTCCGAAGCGATTTACTACGCGTTCCAGCGCGAAAGCAGCCACTGTGCGCTAGAAGCGTCGTAGCGCAGGCAGACGATGGCGCCCATCTCCAGCGGCCAGCGCACGCAGCGCGCGAGCGGCGTGCCGAGCGCGCGCGCCGTGACCGCGCGTATCACGCCCGCATGCGTCACGGCCCAGACGGTGGACTTCTCGTGCGCCCCGAGCGCGCCGAACCACTCGCTCACGCGCGCATCGAACTGCGCAACGCTCTCCCCGCCGTGTTCGCGCGCGTGCTCGAAATTCGCGGCCCATGCGTCGATTTGCACGCGCTCGATTGCGTCCCAGCGCTGCATCTCCCACGCGCCGAAATCCATTTCAGCCAGGCGTGCTTCGGCTTGCGGCGTGTGGCCGCGCACGCCGGCAAGTACGGCCGCCACGCTCGCGCAGCGCGTGAGCGGGCTCGTTTCAATCCGTTGCGGTTCGCGCACGCCGAGCGCAGCAAGCCGATCGGCCAGCAGCGCCGCCTGCTGCGTTGCGTCGCCCGCGAGCGCCACGTCGCTCGCGCCGTAGCACACGCCCGCGTCCACAGCCACGGCCGGATGGCGGATCAGAACGAGATCCATGCGAGCCCCACAAGGTAGATGGCGATCTCGAACACCTGCTGCGCGAAGCCGAGACAATCGCCCGTATAGCCGCCAATGCGGCGCACGAAGTAGCGCGCGAGCGCGTAGCGCAGCACGGCGAGCACGACGAGCGTCGCAACGCCCGCGCGCCAGTCAGGCGCACCTGCCCACACCGGCCAGAACAGCCACGGCAAGCCGAACACACACGCACACAGCCACGCGGCCACACTCATGCGCTGCGCAACGGGCTTGGCCTTGCCCTCGGGACGCACATATTCGAGCGAGACGAGATAGCTGATCGCGCACGCACGGCTCGCCGCGTGACCGGCGATCATCAGCATCGCGGCGCGCGCGGGGGGCAGCGCGGCAAGCGTCTGCCACTTCAGCGCCAGCGCCACCACAAGCCCAATCGCACCGAACGCGCCGATGCGTGAATCGTGCATGATGCGCAGCACGTCCTCACGTGTGTACGCGCCGCCGAATGCGTCAAGGCAGTCGGCAAGGCCGTCCTCGTGGAAGGCGCCCGTCGCGAGCAGCGTGAGCGCCATCGACAGCAGCACGGCCACGCTCGCGGGAAACACGCGCAAGGCGGCGAGATAGACGAGCGCCCCGAGCGCGCCGATCAACGCGCCGACGAGCGGAAAGTAGCGCGCCGCCGCATTGAGCCACGCAGGCTCGAAGCCAACCCAGCGCGGCACCGGCACGCGCGTGAAATAGCCCAACGCCGTGAAGAAATAGCGCAGTTCCGCAAGCGGGTTCATCGCGCGGCGCTCAGGCGTGTCGGTCACTGCGATCGTCGACGCCGGCCGACTCGAAGCTCGCCATTTCGTTCAGGAACGCCACCGCCGCGCGCAGCAGCGGCACGGCGAGCGCCGCGCCGGTTCCCTCGCCCAGACGCAGATCGAGCGTCAGCAGTTCGCGCGCGCCGAAGTGATCGAGCATGCGGCGGTGCCCTGCTTCGTTCGATGCATGCGCAAACACGCAGTAGTCGCGCACGTTTGGCGCAAGCGAGTCGGCCACGAGCAGCGCCGAGGTCGCGATAAAGCCGTCCACGAGAATCGCCATGCGCGAGCGCGCCGCTTCGAGGTACGCACCCGCCATCATCGCGATCTCAAAGCCGCCGAACGCGGCGAGCACGTCGAGCGGCTCGCGCGCGTCGGCATGATGCGCGAGCGCCGCCGCGAGCACGTTGCGCTTTTTCGCGAGGCCTGCATTGTCGAGGCCCGTGCCGCGCCCGACGCATTCATCGATCGGCACGCCGCACAGCCGGCTCATCAGGCACGCTGCCGACGACGTGTTCGCAATGCCCATCTCGCCAAAGCCGATCACGTTCGTGCCGAGCGCCGCGTGGTGGCGCACGCGCTCCGCGCCCGCCGCGAGCGCGGCGAGGGCTTCGTCGCGCGTCATGGCGCGCTCGCGCGCGAAGTTGCGTGTGCCTTGCGCGATGGGCACATCGACGAGCGCGGGCGACGGCGGCAGCAGCGTCGCCACGCCTGCGTTGACGACTTCGAGCGTGAGCCCTGCCACACCGCTGAACGCGTTGATGGCCGCGCCGCCCGCCACGAAGTTCGCGACCATCTGCGCGGTCACGGCCTGCGGGTACGGGCTCACGCCTTCAGCGGCAATGCCGTGGTCGCCCGCGAACACGATCATCACGGGACGCGCGACGCTCGGGCGCGTCGTGCCCTGGATCATGCCAAGCTGGCGCGCCAGCGTTTCGAGGCGGCCAAGACTGCCGGGGGGTTTGGTCTTCGTGTCGATGAGGCGTTGCAGTTCGTCGCGCAACGAGATGTCGAGCGGTTCGACGGCGAGCAGTTCGGTAAGCGATGACATCATGGTGTGTTTCGTTTCGAAGTGATGCGGGCGCGAACGGCGCGTTAGTGCGCGCCGTTCGCGCCCGGCGAATGCAAAAGGGAAGAAGTCGATCCGAGAGTTGGCGAAAGCGCGGGCACAAGCGCCTCGTGCTCGCCCTCGCGTATCAGCACGAGCGGATGGCCGAATGCAGCGCTCGCGCGCTGCGGCGTGAGCACCTCTCGCACGGGGCCCGCGTGAAAGCCGCCGCGGCCGTCGAGCAGGAGCGCGTGCGTCGCGAAACGCCGCGCGAGATTGAGATCGTGGCAGGAAAACAGTACGGCGCGCGCCTCACTTCGCACCCAGCGCGAGAGCGCTTCAAGGCACGCAATCTGATGATGCAGGTCGAGATGCGCAAGCGGTTCATCGAGCAGCAGCAGCGGCGCGCCCTGACACAACACGGCTGCCAGCGCGGCGCGCTGTCGCTCGCCGCCCGAGAGCGACAGCACATCGCGCGCGGCGAACGCTTCGAGGCCGAGCATGGCGAGCGCAGCGTGCGCGGCGGCACGATCGGCGTCGCCCTCCCAGCCCCAGCCCGAAAGATGCGGATAGCGATTGAGCAGCACGGTGTCGAGCACGCTCGCGCTGAATGCGTCGCGCTGGTCCTGGGGCATCAACGCGCGGCGCTGCGCGAGGCGCACCGGCTGCCAGTGTGCGAGCGCGATACCCTCCACTTCCACGCTTCCCGCCGAAGGCTCGCGCAGGCCCGCGAGCGCGCCGATGAGCGTAGTCTTGCCCGCGCCATTCGCGCCCGCGATGCACCAGATTTCGCCGGCGGCAAACCTTTGCGTGAGCGATTCGACAAGCGTGCGCGCGCCGGCTCGCAACGTGAGCGCGTGGACCGCGAGAAGAGGTGGAAGTGTGCCGCTCATCGTGCGCGCCTCGCGAGTAGCATCCACAGGAAAACGGGCACGCCCGCGAGCGCAGTCACAACGCCCACCGGCAACTGCGCGGGCGCAGCCACCGTACGCGCGACGAGGTCAGCGCCCATCACGGCGACGCCGCCCGCGAGCGCGGCGGCGGGCACGAGCATGCGCTGGTCGTTGCCGAACGCGAGGCGCAGCATGTGGGGCACGACGAGCCCAACGAAGCCGATGGTGCCGCCCGTCGTCACGGCGGCGGCCGCCGCGAGCGAGGCGGCAAGATAAATGCCCACGCGCAGACGCAACACCGGCACGCCGAGCGCCTGCGCAGCGGCGTCGCCGCGCAGCAACACGTTGAGCATCGGCGCGGCCGGCACGATGCACGCAAGGACCACGCCAAGCGTAACGAGCGCAGGCCATGGCGCGCCCGCGCCATTGAGGTCGCCCGTGAGCCAGAACAGCATGCCGCGCAGGCGCGTGTCGGGCGCGAGTGTGAGCAGCAGCGTGATCAGCGCGCCCCAGCCTGCCGCCGTCACCGCGCCCGTCAACAAAAGCCGCGGCGAGCTGTCCTGCGGCTCGCCGCGCCACAACTCGCGGCGCGCGAGGCCGAGCACGAGCAGGATCGAAACGAACGCGCCCGCACATGCGCTCGCCTGCACGCCCCACCACGCCACGCCCGCGATCATCGCCACCAGCGCGAACGCGGCAGCGCCGCCGGAAACACCGAGCACATAGGGCTCCGCGAGCGGATTGCGCAACAGCACCTGCAACAGCGCACCCGCCAGCGCGAGCAGCGCGCCACAAGCAAAGCCCGCCAACGCGCGCGGCAAGCGCAGCGTACGCACGATTTCAATCGCCATGTCGGGGGCGCCGTGCGCAGGGGTGAGCGCCGCGAGCGCCTGGGCAAACGTCACACTCACGCTGCCGGTTGCAAGCGATGCGACGAACACCGCGAGCGCGGCCGCAGCGAGCGCGCCCCAGATCATGCACGCGCGGCGTGCGCTCATCGCGCGGCGCGGCAGCGCGTGCAACGGCGGCACAGCATGGGACTCATCGCGGCTCATGGAACGCATCGAGGAACTCAGCAGCGGGTTTCAATCAAACTCACACAGAAAGACAGCAGGGATATCGCAGGCCACGACAGCGTGCAGTATTTTTGTCGCTAAGGATTCTGCATGATGTGTGGCAGAGCGTGGCAAAAGCGGCATGGCAAATGCCGTTCACAAAAGCACTGGCAATGGATCATGAATCCGTGATGTTATAACGCGCGGACCCTGAGCGAGACGACGCGCTGCGCGCGGCCGTGGCAAATTGCGTTCCCGCCCGGCCTATGCAGCACACGTAGCGAGGGATTCGTGCCTGATTCGGGTAAGAAGCCGGGTTGTTACGTCTGGAAACGACACAATCATCAAAATACGCGTTAATCCGCGCTAGAATGCCTGTCTTTAGAGGACGCAGCACATGCTCAACGAACTCGAAACACTCTCACAAAACATCGGGCGGCTGATCGAGATTAATCAGCGCCAACACGAAGCACGCCTCGCACTCGAAGAGCAACTCGCGCAGCTGCGTGCGCAATGCGACGAAACACGCGCCGAACTCGAACAGGTCCGCGAAGAGCGCGCCACGCTGCAAGCAGAGCGCGACGCACTCTCGGCCAAGATCGACGATGCGCAGGTGCGTCTGAACGCGATCCTCGAAAAGCTGCCACGCGCACGCGCTGGTAACGAGCGCGACAACCAGCTCGATCTGCTCGAACCGTCGCAGAGCAACGACGACGACAGCAACGCGGCCCGCCACGGAGAAAATGCATGACCACCAAGCAGATCGAAGCGACGATACTCGGCCAAACCTATCGCCTCGTCTGTTCGCCGGAAACGGAACAGGCGCTGCTCGAAGCCGTGGCGCGCGTGGACGCCGAAATGTCGAAGATCCGCAATCACAGCAACGTGCGCGGCACCGATCGCATTGCCGTCATGGCCGCGCTCTCGCTCGCTTCGGAACTGCTGCGCCTGCAAACGAGCGTGCGTCACGGAGAAGCATTCCCAGCCGAAGAAATCCGTCGTACAATGCGCCAAATGAATGAACAACTGGGCGCGGTGATTCACCAGTACGGTGTGCAATAAGCGCTGCAGTACGCTGCGGTTGTAAGAGCTAACGTGCGGTATGATGTTGTTCATCGGTAGCGTTGATTTGTTTAGAAACGCGTGTTTCCAAACACAGCTGCCAAACAGTTTAGTCAGCTTCCCTGCCTGGTTCGCCAAGGTCATATATTCCTTGAACCAATGCCATGTGCACGGTTGCGGAAATTTGTAGCACGGGCGTGCGCGTCACACAGTCTGATGTACCCGAAGTGCTGCTAACTGCGACCAATTCTGAACCCTCGGTTCAGGATGCCGGCCTAGCGGCTATGGCGGGGACCTATTCAAACGGCATCGGACCACAGTCCGATGCCGTTTTCCATTGTGCGGCACGAATTGCGCGTGCATGCCTGCCCCTCTCCCCTTTCGACGTGAACTTCGACTCATGCGCTACTGGCTGATGAAGTCCGAACCCGACGAAGCAAGCATCGACGACCTCGCAAACGCGCCGCAGCGCACGCTGCCCTGGACCGGCGTACGAAACTACCAGGCGCGCAATTTCATGCGCGACACCATGCAGCAAGGCGACGGCGTGCTGTTCTATCACTCGAGCTGCCCCGAGCCAGGCATCGCGGGCATCGCGCAGGTGTCGTCCACGGCCTACCCCGATCCTACGCAGTTCGATCCGAAAAGCCCTTACTACGACGCGAAATCGACGCAGGAGAATCCGCGCTGGATGCTCGTCGACGTCGTGTTCAAGAAGAAGTGTCCGCTGATCGCTCTGGCCGCGTTGCGCGAGCACGAGGAACTCGCGGACATGCGCGTGCTCGCCAAAGGCAATCGCCTGTCGATTACACCGGTCACCACGGCCGAGTGGAACTTCATCACGAAACATCTGATGTGATGCGGCTTTGACGCGGACCGGGCACGCACACAGCATCCGCGCGCGACTTCAAGCACAATCGCGCACAGTCGCGCGCTGTTACGTCGTTGTTTCGTTGCTGTTACGTTGCCGTTACGTTGCCATTGCGTCGGCGTTACGATGCCGCACGAGCAGCTCGCGCGCGACGCAAGTTCTGCAAGGAGCCTCAATGAACCGAAAAACCGCCGTCACGCTCGCCGCCGCATTCGCAGCCGCCCTCCCCCTCGCCATGACGCTCGCGCCGGGCGCCGCGTTCGCACAGAGCGACGCGCGTTTCCAGCAACCCTCGGGCGTGCTGTCGCTTTCCGCGCAGGCCAGCGCCGAAGTGCCTCAAGACGTCGTCAACATTACGCTGTTCTATGAACAGGAAGCGAGCGATCCCGCCTCGCTCACGGCCACGCTCAATCAGCGCGCCGACGCCGCGCTGCAACGCGCAAGAGGCGTCGCGGGCGTGACCGCGCACTCGGGCCAGTTCTCGATCTTCCCTTCCACCGATCGCGACGGGCGCATCTCCGCGTGGCGCGGACGCACGGAAGTCGTGCTCGAGTCGCATGATTTCGCGGCGGCGTCGAAGCTCGCCGGTGACCTCTCGTCGATCATGCAGGTCGGCAACGTGCAGTTCTCGCTGTCGCCCGAAGCGCAGCGTGCCGCCGAGCAAAAGCTTCAAGGCCAGGCCATCGCCTCGTTTCGCGACCAGGCCCTCTCGGCCACGCGCGCGTTCGGCTACAACAGCTACACGATTCGCGACGTGAACGTGGGGCACTCGGGCGTGATGCCGCGCCCCATGATGATGATGAGCGCGCGCGCCGCTTCGGCTGACGCGAAGATGTCGTCGCCCCTGCCGCTCGAAGGCGGCACATCCACGGTGACGGTCAATGTCTCCGGCTCGGTGCAGATGAAGTAACGCGCGCCATACAAGCAACACGCAAGCAAAAAAGGCCACGGTAAAAACCGTGGCCTTTTTCATGGGCTAAAACGCGTGGAGCGTATGCGCGTGTCAGCTCTTCGCGCCCGCGACCTGCGCGCTGTCGTTGCCGTTCTTGTTTCGATTGGCGCGGCGATACGCCCACACCATCAAGCCGATGCCCGCGATGATCATCGGCAGCGAGAGCCATTGGCCCATCGAAAGGCCGAGCGCGAGCAGGCCGAGGAAGTCGTCGGGTTCGCGGGCGAATTCAACCGTGAAGCGCGCAAGACCATAGCCGATCAGGAACATGGCCGAAATCGCGCCAACGGGGCGCGGCTTGCGCGCGAAAAGAATCAGCACGATGAAAAGCGCGATGCCTTCCAGCGCGATTTCATACAACTCGGAAGGATGGCGCGGAAGCAGGTGGTACTGCGCGAACACTTCGTTCAGATGCCACTGCGCGGCCAGTTGCGGATGCGCGGCAAGCCACGCGGCGTCGTCGTTCGCAGCGCCCGGAAACAGCATGGCCCACGGCGAGTCGGGCGACGTCACGCGACCCCACAACTCGCCGTTGATGAAGTTGCCGAGCCGGCCAAAGGCGAGCCCCGTGGGCACCATCGGCGCGACGAAGTCCGTGACCTGCAGCCAGGTGCGGCCGCGTTGCCACGCGAACAGAACCATCGCGAACGTCACGCCGAGGAAGCCGCCGTGAAACGACATGCCGCCTTCCCACACCTTGAAGATGTCGAGCGGATGCGCGAAATACCAGCTCGCCTTGTAGAACAGCACGTAGCCGAGGCGCCCGCCCAGAATCGTGCCGAGCACACCGTAGAACAGCATGTCGTCGATGTCTTTCGCGGTCCAGCCCTGGGCGGCCACGTAAGGCAGACGCAGGCGCAGACGGCCGATCACGATCGCCAGAATGAAGCCGACGAGATACATGAGGCCGTACCAGCGCACGGCGAGCGGCCCCAGATGAATGGCGACGGGGTCGAAGTTCGGGTGGATGAGCATCGTGGATGAAGTCTTGTCGGCGATATCAGTTGAAATCGGGTTGTAAGCAGTTACGCGCCACTGGCTAAACAGGCAAAGGGCGTTGGACGTTTGCAAAGCGGCGAGGTTCGCCGCCGGCGTGTCATGGCGTGACATTATCGCCGACGCGAGTAGGCGCGAACCAAAATGCGCGTTGGGCGATGCGCCGCGAGTATAACGGTGACAGATGACGTAGCCGGCACGCCCGCGTTCGCGCTAGCCCTCGCGCCTGTGCAAACCCGCCGTCGCTGCATGCGCCCGCACGATCTCGATAAACGCCGCGAGCACCGGGCTCACCTCGGCCGAGCGCCAGACGAGCCCCGTTTCGATGGCCGGCAGCGCCCCGGCAAGCGGCCGGTACACGACGCCCGTGCGCCGCAGATGGCGCAGCGACTGCGGCACGAGCGCCACGCCCATGCCGGCTGAGACGAGGCTCACGATCGTCTGCATCTGGATCGCTTCCTGCCCGATGAGCGGCGCGAGGCCCGCCGCGCCGTAGCAGTCCATGATGGTGTCGTAGAAACCAGGGGCCAGATGGCGCGGAAAGACGACGAGCGGCGCTGCGGCGAGGTCGCGCAGACTCACGGGCTCATCGTGCCAGTCATCGGCGGCCGGCCCGCCAAGGCGCGCCGACAGCGCCGACGGCATTGCGACCACGAGCGGCTCGCGTGCGATCGGCTGGTAAGCAAGCTGAGCCGCGTAGCGCGGCGGCACGGGTGCGATCACGAGGCCCGCGTCGATGCGTCCCGCCACCAGCTCTTCCACCTGCACGTCGCTCGTCGCTTCGGCGAGCTGCAAGCGCACGCGCGGATAACGTGCGCCGAAATCGCGCAGCAAAAGCGGCAGCAAGCCGTAATCGGCGGTCGAAACGAAGGCCAGCGCGAGCACCCCCGCCTCGCCGCGCGCGAGGCTCTGCGCGAGCGGCCGCAGCGCTTCGGCACTCGCCAGCAGGCGCCTCACCTCCGGCAACAGATCGGCGCCCACGGCTGTCAACTCCACCGAGCGGCGCGTGCGCGCGAACAGCGCCACGCCCAGCGTCTCCTCCAGCGCGCGAATGGCCTGCGAGAGCGGCGGCTGTGTCATCGAAAGGCGTGCCGCCGCGCGGCCGAAATGCTGCTCTTCGGCCACGGCAACGAAATAGCGAAGCTGACGCAGATCGGGGATAGTCGGGTTCATCGGCAGCGGTCTCGCGCGGTTATCTTGTTGATTCTTTTTTCGACTCAATAGACCACGAATAATATATTGGACAGCGTTCTCGCGAAATCGCATGCTTCGACAGACGTGCCGGCGCTCGCCAAACCAGAACCCCCACCCGGCATCCGAGACGAATTCCACCGGAGGTCCCCATGTCCTATAACCGTCGTTCGAAGCACATCACGCAAGGTGTTGCCCGTTCGCCCAACCGTTCGATGTATTACGCGCTCGGCTACGAGAAGGCCGACTTCGACAAGCCGATGATCGGCGTCGCGAACGGCCACTCGACCATCACGCCGTGCAACGCCGGCCTGCAGCGCCTCGCCGACGCGGCCGTCGAGGCCATCAAGCGCGCCGACGCGAACCCGCAGACTTTCGGCACGCCCACGATCTCGGACGGCATGTCGATGGGCACGGAGGGCATGAAGTACTCGCTCGTCTCGCGCGAAGTCATCGCCGACTGCATCGAGACCTGCGTGCAGGGCCAGTGGATGGACGGCGTGGTCGTGATCGGCGGCTGCGACAAGAACATGCCCGGCGGCATGATCGCGCTCGCGCGCATCAACGTGCCCGGCATTTACGTGTACGGCGGCACGATCCGCCCGGGCAACTGGAAGGGCAAAGCGCTGACCATCGTCTCGGCCTTCGAGGCCGTTGGCGAATTCACGGCGGGCCGCATGACCGAAGAGGATTTCGAAGGCGTCGAGAAAAACGCCTGCCCCTCCACGGGTTCGTGCGGCGGCATGTACACCGCGAACACGATGAGCTCGTCGTTCGAGGCGCTTGGCATGTCGCTCATGTACTCATCGACGATGGCCAACCCCGACGAGGAGAAAGTCGACTCGGCGGCGGAATCGGCGCGTGTGCTCGTCGAAGCCGTGAAGCAGGACCTCAAGCCGCGCGACATCATCACGAAGCAGTCGATCGAGAACGCGGTGGCGCTCATCATGGCGACGGGCGGCTCGACCAACGCCGTGCTGCACTATCTCGCCATCGCACATGCCGCGGAAATCGAATGGACCATCGACGACTTCGAGCGCATGCGCAAGAAGGTGCCGGTGATTTGCGACCTGAAGCCCTCGGGCCAATACGTCGCGACCGACCTGCACGCGGCCGGCGGCATTCCGCAGGTGCTCAAGATCCTGCTCGATGCGGGCCTGCTGCATGGCGACTGCATCACCATCACCGGCAAGACCATTGCCGAAGAGCTCAAGGACGTGCCGTCCACGCCGCGCGCCGACCAGAAGGTGATCTTTCCCATCAGCCAGGCGCTGTACAAGGAAGGCCACCTGGCGATCCTCAAGGGCAACCTCGCGACAGAAGGCGCGGTCGCCAAGATCACGGGCCTGAAGAATCCGGTCATCACGGGCCCCGCACGCGTTTTCGACGACGAGCAGAGCGCGATGGACGCGATTCTCGCCGACAAGATCCAGGCGGGCGACGTGGTCGTGCTGCGCTACCTCGGCCCCAAGGGCGGGCCCGGCATGCCGGAGATGCTCGCGCCGACTTCGGCGATCATCGGCAAGGGGCTCGGGGAGTCGGTTGGGCTCATCACCGATGGGCGCTTCTCGGGCGGCACCTGGGGCATGGTGGTGGGCCACGTCGCGCCGGAAGCGTTTGAAGGCGGCACGATCGCGCTCGTGCAGGAAGGCGATTCGATCACCATCGACGCGCACCAGCTCCTGCTGCAACTGAATGTGGACGACGCCGAACTCGCGCGCCGCCGCGCGGCGTGGAAGCAACCGGCGCCACGTTACACGCGCGGCGTAATGGCGAAGTACGCAGCGCTCGCGCGCCCGGCGAACCAAGGCGCGGTAACCGGCTAACGGCGCGGCTAACGGCGCGGCCGAGCGCGGCTAGACGCCGCTCAAACCTTCGCCTGCGATAAAGCAAAGGGCGCACGTCCGGAACGTGCGCCCTTTGCTTTTATAATGCGACGACACAGCCGGCGCACACGCGGGCGGAGACCTGTATGAACAGAAAGTCGCAAGCCAGGAACAAGACAGCGACGCTCGCCGCCGCGCTCGCCATCGGCATTGCCGGCGCACTCGGGGCAGCCCCGGCCCGCGCGCAGCATGGACCCGCCGGCCTCGCGCTCGCTCAGCAGCAGAACTGCATGAGCTGCCATTCGGTCACGCGCAATTTCATGGGTCCGGCCCTGCGCGACGTCGCCGCAAAATATGCAGGCAAGCCCGACGCGCAGACCTATCTCTCGCACAAGATTCTCGAAGGCAGCACCGGCGTGTGGGGCACCGTGCCGATGCCGGCCAATACACAGCTCAACCCAGGCCAGGCGGCCCAGCTCGCGAGCTGGATCCTCACGCTCAAGTGAGGCGTACGGTGTGACGGCGCGGCGCGGGGTGACCTCCGGCCGCCGCGCCCACCGCGGAATCAGGCCGAAGGCGGGTGTCCCGCGCGCGCAGCCAGTTCCTCACGCACGGCGGCCTTCACCCAGTTGTTGAGTTCCGTTTCGAGCGCGAGACCGATCTCGCGCGACACCTGTCCCACGAGCCAGTTCGAATGTTCCTGCATCGCCGCGCTGCAGCGCGCCTCGATCACGGCGCGGCCTTCGCCGGTGAGCCATGTGAGGCAGCGCCCGCGCAGGCGCTCGACGAGCGCGTCGGCGTCGTGCGCAAAGAGGCCTTCCTCGCGTTCGGCCACGGCCGCCTTCACGGCAGCGGCCGTCGCGCTCTTCGCCTCTTCGACGTTGTGCGCGCGCAGCGGATTGCCGGCCACCATCACCTCGCTCAAGAGCGGGATCGCCTCTTCCGGATCGTGCATGCCGGACATGTTCACCTCCATCGATCGGGGCAGTCGGCCTCGCGCCGGTACGCCTCGCGCGTCCGGCCTCAGCCGCCCTGCTTGTAGTTGTTGAGCGCGTAACCGCGGTCGCGGTAGAAACGATAGCGCTCGCGGCCCGACGCGAGTTCGTCGGGCGCATCGCCAATCACTTCGAGCAGGCGCTCGAAGCGTGCGAATTGAGGCGGGACCTGCGCGCCGAGATTGAGCAGCACACGATGATGCGGCGCACGCTCGAGATCCGTTGCCAGCACGATGGGCGATTCGCCCGCATGCGGGCTCTCCGCCATGCAGTGCGGCACGAAGTCGAGCGGCGAAAAGGTCCACAACATTTCGTCGAACGCGCGCAGGCGCGCGGGCTCGGCCAGCACCACCGCCTGCTGGCCCGCCTGATACGCCTTGCGCACGAGGCGGCACGCATACAGCAGCGAGTCGCCGACGTTCGTGTGGAAATCGATACGCGTCATGCCCACACCACTTTACACGCCGCCTGGCATGCAGCAATCGTCATGCCTGCCTTCATTGCGCCGCGCGGTCGATGAGGAACTGGGCGAGCAGCGGCACCGGACGGCCCGTTGCGCCCTTCGCCGCCCCGCTCTTCCACGCCGTGCCCGCGATGTCCAGGTGCGCCCACGGGTAGTTTTCGGTGAAGCGCGAGAGGAAGCACGCCGCCGTCACGCTGCCCGCCGGACGCCCGCCAATGTTGGCGAGGTCGGCGAAGTTCGACTTGAGCTGGTCCTGATACTCGTCGTCGAGCGGCAGGCGCCAGGCCGGATCGCCCGCTTCGCGCGAAGCGTCGAGCAGTTCGCCCGCGAGCGCGTCGTCCTTCGAGAACAGGCCGCTGTTGTGATGACCGAGCGCGATGATGCACGCGCCCGTGAGCGTGGCGATGTCGACCACGGCGGCCGGCTTGAAGCGCTCGGCGTAAGTGAGCGCGTCGCACAGGATGAGGCGGCCTTCGGCGTCGGTATTGAGCACTTCGACCGTGAGGCCCGCCATCGTCGTGACGATGTCGCCCGGCTTCGTGGCGTTGCCCGCGGGCATGTTCTCGCAGGTCGGGATGATGCCGATCACATTGAGCTTGAGCCCCATTTCGGCGACCGCGCGGATCGTGCCGAGCACCGAGCCCGCGCCGCACATGTCGTACTTCATCTCGTCCATGCCCTCGCCCGGCTTGAGCGAGATGCCGCCCGTGTCGAACGTGATGCCCTTGCCGACCAGCACGATGGGCGCGGCCTTGGCGCTTGCGCCCTGGTAGTGCAGCACGATGAACTGCGGCGGCTCGACCGAGCCCTTTGTTACAGAAAGAAACGAGCCCATCTTGAGCGTCTCGATCTGACGCTGGCCGAGCACCTCGACCTTGAGCTTCCAGTCGCGCGCGAGCTTCTTGGCCGTGGCGGCGAGATAGGTGGGCGTGCAGACGTTGCCCGGCAGATTGCCGAGGTCGCGCGTGAGGTCCATGCCGTTGGCGAGCGCGACGGCTTGCTTCGCCGCGACCTTCGCTGCCTTCTCTTCGGCGGCGTCGATGCTGAAGACCACGCGCTTGAGCGCCCGCTGCGCGACGTCGGGCTTGCTCTTCATCTGTGTGAAGCGGTAGGTCTCGTTGCGCAGCGCGAGAATGGCGGCGCGCACGCCCCATTCGCCCGTGCGCTCCTTCACCGGCAGTTGCGCGAGCGTGAACGTGACCTGTGCGATCTTCGTGCCGAGGATCGCGCGCCACGCGGCTTTGACCGCGTCGCCGTAAGCCTTCTGGCTAAACGAGTCCTGCTTGCCGAGACCCACGAGCAGCACGCGCGAGGCGCCGATGCCGCTCACTTCCGGCAGAAACAACGTGGAGCCGGCCTTGCCGTCGATGTCGCCGGCCTTGACGACGCGCGCGATTGCGCCGCCAATGGCGCTGTCGATCGCGAACGCCGGGCCCGAGAGGGTTTGCGCCTCGAACACGCCGACTACGACACAATCCGACTTGCCGGTCAGGAAGGAGCCTTCCCCGCCTTTGCTCCAGTCACAGGCTTTTATGCTAAAGTCCATCGCGCTTGTCCTCGGATAAAATCAGGGCTTAGGATGAAAGCCGCAATTATCCGCTATTTTTCCCGCGGCGGCTCCTGGGCGGTTGCGCGAGCTGCGCGCCTCCCGGCACGGGCCGCCCGCCCTGCCCATCAAGAATGATCTTCGAACGTTCCCTGCAGCGCGAACTCGCGTACACGGCCGGCGCCGTGTTCATGGTTCTGCTCACGATCATGCTGACGACGATGATGATCCGCATCGTCGGCTTCGCCGCGTCCGGTCAGATCGACCCGCGCGACGTGCTGGTGCTGATCGGACTGACCGTGATCGGCTACATGGCCGTCATGCTCATCGTCACGCTCTTCGTGTCGATCCTGTTCGTCCTCACGCGCTGGTACAAGGATTCCGAAATGGTCGTATGGCTCGCCTCCGGGGTGAGCCTCACGCGCCTGATCAAGCCGGTCGCCACCTTCTCCGCGCCGATCATCCTGCTTATCGTGTTCTTCGCGTTCATCGGCTGGCCGTGGTCGAACGCGCAAAGCAAGCTCATTCGCGCGCGCTTTCAGCAGCGCGATGAAGTGTCGCTGCTCGCGCCTGGCCAGTTCCGCGAATCGCCCACCACGCACCGCGTGTTCTTCATCGAGCGCATGAGCCCCGACCAGGCGCGCGTGGAGAATGTATTCGTCACGAGCACGGAAAACGGCAAGGTCAGCGTGATCGTCTCGAAGACGGGCCACACCGAAACCATGCAGAGCGGCGACCGCTTCGTCGTGCTCGAAAACGGCCGCCGCTACGACGGCGAGCCGGGTCACCCGGACTTTCGCATCAGCGAGTTCCAGCGCTATGGCGTGAAGATCACGAGCCAGCCGCTCGTCAACACGCCTTCGGCGAGCACCACGTCCACACCGGGCCTGTTGCGCCATCCCACCGACGACAACCTGGGCGAGCTCGCCTGGCGCGCCGGCTTGCCGCTCATCGCGATCAACCTGATGCTGCTCGGCATTCCGCTCGCGTACCAGAACCCGCGCCGCAGCCGCACGATCAACCTCGTGATGGCGGTGCTGATCTACCTCACCTATTCGAACCTGCTCAACGTCGTGCAGTCGCAGATCGAACAAGGCAAGATGCCGTTCGGCGTCGGCCTTGTGCTGCTGCACACCGTGGTGCTCGCGCTCGTCGTGTTCATCTTCTGGATACGCGTGCGCAACCGGCCGCTCTTCACACGTGCGATGTTCCGGCGCGCCTCTTCAGGAAACTGAGAGGAAAACTGACCGATGCGCATCTACGAAAAATACTTCGCTCGCCAGGTTTACCTGACGTTCATCTTCATTCTGTTTGCCTTCTCCGGCCTGTTCTTCTTCTTCGACCTCATCAACGAGCTGAATTCGGTCGGGCACGGCAACTACAAGTTCCAGTACGCGGTGCTGCGCGTGGCGCTCCAGGCGCCCTCGCGGCTTTACGAGATCATCCCGGTCGCAGCGCTCATCGCCGCGATCTACGTGTTCGCGCAAATGGCGGCGAATTCCGAGTACACGATCTTTCGTGTGTCGGGCCTCGCCACGAACCAGGCGCTGCGCTCGCTGCTCAAGATCGGCGTGCCGCTCGTGCTGCTGACCTATCTGATCGGCGAAGTGGTCGGCCCTTACACCGACCAGCTTTCCGAGCGCGTGCGTCTCGAGGCGTTGGGCTCGGCGGTGTCGAGCAACTTCCAGTCGGGTGTGTGGGTGAAAGACACGCTCACCGCGCGCGCCGACGGCGAACAGGTCACGCGCTTCGTGAATGTGGGCGAGTTGCTGCCCAATGCGACCATCACGAACGTGCGCATCTACGAATTCGATTCGAAGTTCCGGCTCTCCAACGTACGCCTGGCGAAGAGCGGCACGTTCCAGCCGCCGGGTCACTGGCTGCTCAAGGACGTGACCGATACGCAGCTCATCAGCGTGCCGCCGCCGCAGAACCAGCCTGTCGATGCGCTCAATCCGGTCTATCGCGCAGAACAGACCTCGGCGCCCGAATACTCGCTGCGCTCGGAGCTCACGCCGAACATTCTCTCGGTGCTGCTCGTTTCGCCCGACCGGATGTCGATGTTCAACCTGTTCCGCTATATCCAGCACTTGACCGAGAACCATCAGGACGCGCAGCGCTACCAGATCGCGTTCTGGCGCAAGCTGCTCTACCCGTTCGCCGTGTTCGTGATGCTCGTGCTCTCGCTGCCGTTCGCGTATCTGCATACGCGCGCCGGTGTGGTGGGCATGAAGGTGTTCGGCGGGATCATGCTCGGCATGAGCTTCCAGCTCGTCAACACGCTGTTCTCCCACGTGGGTACACTGAACACCTGGCCTGCGCCGCTTACCGCGGCGACACCGGGGCTCATTTATCTCGCGGTCGGGCTGATCGGGCTCAAATGGGTTGACCGGCATTGATGCCGGGCGCCCTCGTCCGCTAGCTCGTCCAATTCGCTGATTCGCACAGGCTCGCAAGCATGGGCACGCACGGCATGATTCTCTTTGGCCACGGCGCGCGCGACGCGCGCTGGCAAGAGCCGTTTCAGCGCCTGGCCGCAAAGCTCGCCGCCGCGCGCGGCGATGCGGGTCCGGTCAGCCTCGCCTTCCTGGAACTCATGGCCCCGAGCCTGCCTGATGCCATCGCCTCACAGGCCACGGCGGGCTGCGACACGATTACGGTCATACCGGTGTTCTTCGGCCAGGGCGGCCACGTGCGGCGCGACCTGCCCGCGCTGATCGCGCAATGCCAGAGCGAACATCCGGGTGTGCGCCTGCGTTGCGCGGGCGCCGTTGGCGAGGACGACGCGGTGCTCGATGCGATCGTGCGCTTTTGCATCGACAACGAACGCGACTAACAACGCTCACGCATAAAAAAAGGCTCGCCTTTCAGCGAGCCCGTTTTGCTTTCCTGGCCTTTATCGTGTGGCGCTCAGGCGGCGGCGCGGCGGTTTTGACGATCGCCCTGCGCTTCATCTTCGCGCTGCGCCTGCCCTGCGCGTTCGGCGAACGCATCGCCGATCATGAGCAGGCTTGGCTGCGCCGGGTCGAGCCAGTCCTGCGCCTCGCCCGCTTCGAGGCCTGCGAGCGTCAGCGTGAGCGTGCGCTCGCGCGCGGTGCTGCAAGCTTCGACGATCGCCACCGGCGTGGCGCCCGCGCGGCCCGCTTCGATGAGCTGGCGCGCGATCTCGGGCGCGCTGTCGCGGCCCATGTAGAACACGAGCGAATCGGCGTTGACCTGCTCGCGAATCTCCTCGCTGCCCGCCGCGCGCGAATACGTGGCGAGCGCAACACTGCGGGCCACGCCGCGCAGCGTCAGTGAGCGTTGCAGCGTCGCCGCGCTGGCGAGCGCCGCCGTGATGCCCGGCACGACTTCGAAGTCGATGCCGGCCGCTTCGAGCGCGCGCATTTCCTCGTCGGCACGGCCGAACAGCATCGGGTCGCCGCCCTTCAGGCGCACGACCACGCCATGCTCACGCGCGGCGTCGACGAGTTGCTTGTTGATGAAGTGCTGCGCCGTGGAACGCTGCCCGCAGCGCTTGCCGACCGCGATGAACTTCGCGGTTGGCGGCGCGTACTCGAGCATGGCCGGCTCGACGAGCGCGTCGTGCAGCACGACGTCGGCGCTCGCGAGCAGCCGTGCGCCGCGCACCGTGATGAGGTCCGCTGCGCCCGGTCCCGCGCCGATCAGATATACCTTACCCATTTGCTTCGAATCCATTATTGCGGCCGCGCGCGGCCGCAACGTCGCGCGACGCCTTAGGCCGAGAACGCGCGGATCATGCCCGCGGCCACCGTGTGATGCGTCGCCTCGTCGATCAGCACGAACGCGCCGGTGCCAGGATTCGCATCATACAGGTCGCAGACGAGCGGCTTCTGCAGCGAGAGCGCCACGCGGCCGATATCGTTCATCGCGAGTTCGTGGCGGTCGGTGGCGTGCGAGAGCGTATGCACGTCGAGCACCTGCTTGACCGCGCCGATCTTCGCGAACACCGTGCTCGTGGTCTGCTTGAGCAGGTACTTGCGCTGCGGCGAGAGCGGCTCGTCGTCGAACCAGCAGAGGTCCGCTTCGAGCTTCTTCGCCGGCTGCGCGTTGTCCGACGCCGGCACGAAGGTGTCGCCGCGCGAGACGTCCACGTCTTCGGTCAGACGAATCGTGACGGTCTGACCCGCGAACGCGCGGTCGACCTGCGCCGTGCCGCCCGGCACGGGCGCGATGATTTCCGCGACCGTTGCGCTGCGGCCTGCCGGCAGCACCGTGATGGCGTCGCCGAGCTTCACTTCGCCCGCTTCGACGCGGCCCATGTAACCGCGGAAGTCGTCGGCGCTGGAGCCGTCCTGGCGCGCGACCCACTGCACCGGGAAGCGCAGCGCTTCACCCGTGGCCTGCGCGACCGGCAGTTGCTCGAGCACGTCGAGCAGCGGCTCGCCCGCGTACCAGGGCATGCGCTCGCTCGCGGCCACGATGTTGTCGCCCTTGAGCGCCGAGACCGGCACGAAGCGCACGTCATTGAGGCCGAGCTGGCGCGCGAGCGCGACATATGCTTCGCGGATCAGATTGAACGTGGCTTCGCTGTATTCGACCAGATCCATCTTGTTGATCGCGACGATCACGTGCTGCAGGCCCAGCAGCTTGACGATGGCGCTGTGGCGCTTGGTTTGCGGCAGCAATTGCGTGACGCCGTTCTCGACCGTCACACGCGTGGGGTCGATCAGGATGATCGCTGCGTGCGCCGTGGAAGCGCCCGTGACCATGTTGCGCGTGTACTGCTCGTGGCCAGGGGTATCCGCGATGATGAACTTGCGCTTGGCCGTGGCGAAGTAACGGTACGCCACGTCGATCGTGATGCCCTGCTCGCGTTCGGCCTCGAGGCCGTCGGTGAGCAGCGACAGGTCGATCTCGTCGCCCACCGTGCGCTTGTTCTTCGCGCGCGAAAGCGCCGAGAGCTGATCCGAGAGAACCGCCTTGCTGTCGTACAGCAGACGGCCGATCAGCGTGCTCTTGCCGTCGTCCACGCTGCCCGCCGTGATGAAGCGCAGCACGCCGAGGTCTTCAGGTTGATGCGTCGTAACCATGTCTAATCTTTCCTCTCGCGTGCTCTTTAGAAATAACCTTGCTTCTTGCGCTGTTCCATCGCCGCTTCCGACGCCTGGTCGTCCATGCGTGTCGCGCCGCGTTCCGTGATCTCGGTCACGGCCGTCTCGGCGATGATCTTCTCGACGTTGTCCGCGTCGCTCGCCACCGGGCACGTGCAGCTGATGTCGCCCACCGTGCGAAAGCGCACCTGCGCCATTTCGCTGACTTCGCCTTCCTTCATCGGCGTGAGCGGCGTGACCGGCACGAGCAGGCCGTTGCGGCGCACGATCTCGCGCTGGTGCGCGTAGTAGATCGACGGCAGCTCGAGCTTCTCGCGCTCGATGTACTGCCATACATCCAGTTCCGTCCAGTTCGAGATGGGGAACACGCGCAGATGCTCGCCGTTGTGCAGGCGCGCGTTGTAGAGGCTCCACAGTTCCGGGCGCTGCGCCTTCGGGTCCCACTGGCCGAATTCGTCGCGGAACGAGAAGATGCGCTCTTTCGCGCGGGCCTTCTCTTCGTCGCGGCGCGCACCGCCGATCATCGCCGTGTAGCCGTATTGCTCGATCGTTTCGAGCAGCGTGACCGCTTGCGCGGCGTTGCGCGAATCGGTTTCGCGGCGCAGGCGCACGGTGCCCTTCTTGATCGAATCTTCCACATGGCCGACCACGAGTTCCGCGCCGATTTCGGCTGCGCGGCGATCGCGGAAGTCGATCACTTCCTCGTAGTTGTGACCCGTGTCGATGTGCACGAGCGGGAACGGCAGCGCGGTCTTGCGGTTCGCGCCAAGGCCGAACGCCTTCAGTGCGAGCGCCAGCACGACGACCGAGTCCTTGCCGCCCGAGAACAGCAGCGCCGGCTTGCTGCATTCGGCGACGAGTTCACGCAGGATGTGGATCGACTCGGCTTCGAGCCAGTCGAGATGGTCCATGCGGTTCGCCGTGACCTGGAGCGGCGCGTTCACTGCTGAGTCGAGCGTGGTGCTCATGTTCGGATCCTTCCTTTATTCGCACCCCTTTTACGGGGCACGCGGTACTCGGTATACGGTAGCGCGCCGGTCTTCACGACGGCGCGGCAAAACTCAATCTTAGTTCGCCGGGCGGATCGACGACACTTCGACGACCGGAATGGCTGACACGGACGTAATGTGCAAGCCACATTCCTTCGTGTCGCGCGACTCCCACCACCAGCGGCCGGCGCGGCTGTCCTCGCCGGGACGGATGGCGCGCGTACAGGGCTCGCAGCCGATGCTCGGGTAGCCGCGTGCGTGCAGCGGGTTCACCGGCACCTCGAAGGCGCCCAGATAAGCCCAGACATCGGCTTCGGTCCAATCCGCGAGCGGATTGAACTTGTCGATGTTGCGCGCTTCGTCGCGTTCTTCCTCGTGCAGTTCCGCACGCGTGACCGACTGCTCGCGGCGCTGGCCCGTGACCCAGGCGGAAACGCCGGAAAGCGCGCGGTTCAGCGGCTCGACCTTGCGGATTTCGCAGCAGCGCTTGCGCAGGTCCACGCTCTCGTAGAACGCGTTCAGGCCGTGCTGGGCGACGTACTCGTCCACCGCGTCCTGTTGCGGATGAAACTGCTCGATCTCGTAGCCGTAGCGCTCGCGCACAGCGTCGAGCATGCCGAGCGTTTCCGCGTGCAAACGGCCCGTGTTCAGCGAGAAGATGCCGATTTTCACGCCGCGCGAAAGAATCGCGTGGGTGAGCAGCATGTCTTCGGCTGCGAGGCTGCTGGCCAGCTTCACGCTGGCGTGACGCGCGGCGATCGAGTCGAGCAGCGCATCAAGGCGCTCGATTTTCGCCTGCAGGTCAGCCGTGATTTCGGTCGCTGGGGTTGTCAAAGCGGTGCTCATGCTGCTGCGCCTTGCTGTGCCAGGCGGCGGCGGAACAGCGGCGACGGCTCGTCGAACGCGCCCTGGTATTGCACCGTGAACTCGGTGAACGCCTTGAGCGCGTCGTGGATGTCCTTGTCGGCGCGCACGGCGAACGCGTCGAAGCCGCAGCGCTCGTGAAAGCGCAGCTGGTCGCGCAGCACGTCGCCGATCGCGCGCAGTTCGCCCTTGTAGCCATAGCGCTCGCGCAGCAGGCGGCCGATCGAAAAGCCGCGGCCATCGCGGAACACGGGGAAATCCACGCCGATCAGCGCGAGCTTGTCGAAGTCGGCGGCGATATCGGCCGGTTCGCTGTCCGGCGCGAGCCACACGCCGAGTTCGTCCTTGCCGCGCGAGGCGACGAGCGCGTCGCGCTGCGCCTGCCAGTAAGCGAGCGGAACCAGCACCTTGCCTGCGGGCAGCGCCGACACCTCGGGCAGCGCGCCGTCTTCGGCCGCACGCACGACTTGCCAGTTGTCTTCAACGATCTCGCGGTTTTTGATGATCAATGCCATTGCTCGAATCTCGTCTCTCGTTGCGTGCGGTTAAGCGTGGGCCGGCTGGCGCGATGCGTACACGCGCTCCTTGAACGGCGTGATGCCGACGCGGTCGTACGTGTCGATGAAGCGCTCGCCGTCGATGCGCAGCTCGACGAACGTGTCGACCACCTTCTGGATCACGTCGGGCATTTCTTCCGCCGAGAACGACGGTCCGATCACGCGGCCAAGGCGCGCGCCGTTGGCGCCGTTGCCCTGCTCGCCGCCGAGCGACACCTGATACCACTCAGAGCCGTCCTTATCCACGCCCAGAATGCCGATGTTGCCGACGTGGTGATGACCGCACGAGTTCATGCAACCCGAGATATTGAGCGACAGGTCGCCGAGGTCGTAGACGAAGTCGAGGTTGTCGAAACGCTCCTGGATCGCCAGCGCGATGGGGATCGACTTCGCATTGGCGAGCGAGCAGAAGTCGCCGCCCGGGCACGCGATGATGTCGGTCAACAGGCCGATGTTCGCCGTCGCGAAACCTTGCGCCTTCGCCTTTTCCCACAGTGCGAAGAGGTCGCGCTTCTTCACGTCTGCGAGAATCAGGTTCTGCTCGTGCGAGACGCGGATCTGGCCGAACGAGTACTCGTCGGCCCAGTCGGCCACGGCTTGCATCTGCGCGTCGGTGGCGTCGCCCGGCGCGATGTCGCGCGGCTTGAGCGAGAGCGTGACCGACGCATAGCCCGTCACGCGGTGCGGACGCACGTTGCGCTCGACCCAGCGCGCGAACGCGCGGTTTTCCAGCAGATGCTTTTCGTACGACGTGTCCGTGTCGGCGATCTTTTCATACGCCGGCGGCACGAAGTACTGCGAGACGCGGTCGACTTCTTCCTGCGTGAGCGTCGAGGGGCCGTCCTTCAGGTGCTGCCACTCTTCTTCGACCTGCTCGGCGAACTTCGCCGGCGAGAGCGCCTTCACGAGAATCTTGATGCGCGCCTTGTACATGTTGTCGCGGCGGCCGTAGCGGTTGTACACGCGCAGCACGGCTTCGCAGTAGGTCAGCAGGTGCTGCCACGGCAGGTCGCGCTTGATGATGGCGCCGACGATCGGCGTACGGCCAAGACCGCCACCCGCGAGGATGCTCGCGACCACTTCACCCTGCTCGTTACGGTCGAGGTAGACGCCCAGGTCGTGGATCTGCACGGCGGCGCGGTCTTCCTTCGTGCCCGACACGGCGATCTTGAACTTGCGCGGCAGCCACGCGAATTCGGGGTGGAACGTCGACCATTGGCGCAGGATTTCGGACCACGGACGCGGGTCGACGACTTCGTCGGGCGCGACGCCCGCGAACTGGTCGGCGGTGATGTTGCGGATGCAGTTGCCCGACGTCTGGATGCCGTGCATCTGGACCGAGGCCAGCTTGCGCAGGATTTCCGGCGTTTCTTCAAGCTTGATCCAGTTGTACTGGATGTTCGAGCGCGTCGAGAAGTGGCCGTAGCCGCGGTCGTGCTCGCGCGCGATCGTGGCGAGCATGCGCAGTTGGTCGCTGCGCAGATTGCCGTACGGAATCGCGATGCGGTGCATGTAGGCATGGCGCTGGTAGTACAGGCCGTTCTGCAGACGCAGCGGGCGGAACTCTTCTTCGCTCAATTCGCCCGACAGGCGGCGGCGAACCTGGTCGCTATATTGCGCGACGCGTTCGTCGACGATGGTCTGGTCGTACTGATCGTATTGGTACATTCGGGGACCCCAGGGTTGGTTCAATCGCGGCGTTCCGGTTACGTCGCGCTCCGACTTCTCGACTTCGTTCTTTCCGCACTGTTTTGCCTGCTCGAGGCGGCCGCGCCTTCAATCGCGCCGGTCATTTGCTAATGACCAAAACAGATATCCATATTGGAAAAGTTGGAGGAATGGTAATAAACTCGCTTTATATTTCAAACGACTCAAAAATCAGGTCGATATGCAATCAGGTTATAAGGGTTATCTATGAACCTGCACCAGTTCCGTTTCGTCCGCGAGGCCGTACGCCAGAACTTCAACCTCACGGAAGCGGCCAAGGCACTGTATACGAGCCAGCCGGGCGTCTCGAAGGCGATCATCGAGCTGGAAGACGAGCTTGGGGTCGAAATCTTTACCCGTCATGGCAAGCGCGTGCGCTCGCTCACGGAGCCGGGCCGGATCATCCTCGCCTCGGTGGAGCGCATTCTGCAGGAAGTGGAAAGCTTGAAGCGCGTCGGCAAGGACTATGCCGCACAGGACCAGGGCAACCTGACCATCGCCGCCACGCACACGCAGGCGCGCTACTCGCTGCCGGCCGCCATCGCCGAGTTCAAGCGGCGCTTCCCTAAGGTGCACCTTTCGATCCTGCAGGGCAGCCCCACACAGGTCGCGGAAATGGTGCTCCATGACCAGGCCGATCTCTGCATCGCGACCGAGGCCATCTCGGGCTACAAGGAACTGGTGTCGCTGCCCTGCTTCACCTGGCACCACGTCGCGGTGATGCTGCCCGACCACCCGCTGCTCGAGCGCAAGCCGCTCTCGCTCGACGATCTGGCCCAATATCCGCTGATCACCTACGACAACGCGTTCGCCGGGCGCACCAAGATCAACGACGCGTTTCGCCTGCGCGGCCTCTCGCCCGACATCGTGCTGGAGGCCATCGACGCCGACGTGATCAAGACGTATGTCGAGCTGGGTCTGGGCGTGGGGATCATGGCCGACATCGCTTTCAACGCCGAGCGCGACCGGCACCTGCGCGCGGTGCCCGTGGGGCACCTGTTCGGCAGCAACGTCACGCGCGTGGCGCTCAAGCAGGGGGCTTACCTGCGCAGCTATGTGTATACGCTCGTCGAGCTGCTTTCGCCGAGCCTGAACCGCAAGCTGATCGAGCAGGCGCTCAAGGGCGAGCACGAGACTTACGAGCTGTAGCGGCCCGTTGCAGGATCGGTGCCGGAAGAAAGATCAGACAAAATCCGCAATACAACAACATCACTTCTCGCCTGGAGATTCAACGGATGAAGCCGCGCTTTACTTTCGTGCAGTCCCTGCGCCCGCTCGTCGTGGCCGCCGCCCTTGCTACCGCCGCCTGCGCGTCTGTCGCGCATGCCGACATCAAGGTCGGTATCGACCTCTCGAGCACGGGTCCGGCAGCCGCCATCGGCATCACGAGCAAGAACGCCATGCTGATGTGGCCCGACACGATCGCGGGACAGAAGGCCGACTACATCGTGCTCGACGACGGCTCCGACCCGGGCGCCGCCGTACGCAACATCCACAAGCTCATCAACGAAGATCACGTGGACGTGATCGTCGGGCCGAACATTACACCGGCGGCGCTCGCGGCGCTCGACCCGGTGGCGCAAAGCAAGACGCCGATGATTACGCTGGTCGGCTCGGGCTCGGTGGTCGAACCGCAGCAGGGCGCGCGCGTGTGGGCGTTCAAGATGGCGCAGACCGACGCCGCCATGGCCGACGTCATGACGCGCTACATGGCCGCGCACGGCGTGAAGACGGTGGGCTTCATCGGCTTTGCCGACAGCTACGGCGACAGCTGGCTCAATGAATTCACGAAGTACGCGAAGGAACGCAACATCCAGATCGTGGCGACCGAACGCTACAACCGCACCGACGCGAGCGTGACGGGCCAGATCCTCAAGCTGATGGCGGCCAAACCCGACGCCATGCTGATTGCCGGCGCAGGCACGCCGACCGTGCTGCCGCAACGCACGCTGATCGAGCGCGGCTACAAGGGGCCGATTTACCAGACGCACGGCATCGCCACGCCTGAATTCATCAAGCTTGGCGGCAAGGACGTGGAAGGCACCCTGTTCCCGACCCAGCCCGTGGTGGTGGCGCGCACGCTGCCCGCCGACCAGCCGGCGCAGAAGGCGGCGCTCGCCTTCGTCGATGCCTACGAGGCGAAGTACGGCCCGGGCACGGTCACGCAGTTCGCGGGTGACGCGGCAGGGGTGTATCCGCGCTTGCAGGACGCCGTTGCGCGCGCGCTCAAGACCGCGCAGCCGGGCACGGAAGCGTTCCGCGTGGCATTGCGCAGCGAACTGGAGCACGCGCACGAAGTGGTCGTGCCCAATGGCATGGTCAACACGAGCCCGACGGACCACGTGGGCCTCGACCAGCGCGCGAGCGTGATGGGCACGGTACGCGGCGGCAAGTTCGTGTATCTGAGCCAATAAGTTGCGCGAGCGGCGGCGCCCTGCCGCCGCTCAGTCGACTGCGTCCGGCCAGCGGCGCGCGCTGTGCAGGACGCGCAATATCGTGAGCGCTTCGTTCTCGTACCGGTAGGCAAGCACGAACGGCGTTGACTCGACCACCAGCTCCCGCGTGCCGCTCACGCGGCCGACCCGGCCAAGGTTGGGGAAAAGTCGTAACCGTCGGACGGACGCCGAAATCCGCTCGTCCCACACGACAGCCCGGCGCGGGTTGCTAGTCACGGTGAAGTTGAATGCGGCCTCGCGGTCGGCCAGCGCGAGCAGCGACCAGCCTACCCTCAACTTTTCGCCTGGCGCTTGCGCGCACGCTCAGGCTCGCCGGCCACCGCCGCGCGCCGCTTCGCGAAGTGCGCCTCCACCGCTTCGTCCGCCACCGCCGGCCGCGGGTCCTCCAGCGCCTCGCGCACCTTCGCCCGGAACCACGCGTCGTGCGCCACCGGATCGACGGCGAAATCGAACGGCAACGCACCCTCGTTCGCAATACGCGTGAGCAGAATGCGTACGGCGTCCGATACCGTGAGCCCCATGTTGTCGAGCACTTCGGCCGCGCGCTGTTTGAGCGCGTGATCGATGCGAACCTGTACCAATGCGTTTGCGTTCATCGACTCACTCCCTGGTTTGGCCGTTAGCCTTGAGACCGGCCTCGTCGCATACGCAGTGTAATTCAATTGAATGACGTTAGACATGCTCTACCTTTGAAGCGGGTTAAACATGTCGCAAGTTTCGTTGCCTGGCCCTGCGTGCTCAATTCATCCGAATGGCCAATCACGGCCGCACGATGCTGCACCACGCGCCGCCAGCCTTATTGCTCGCCAGCACGGCCTCGATGAAGCGCAACCCT
This sequence comes from Paraburkholderia sp. J8-2, assembly GCF_905220195.1. Lineage (NCBI taxonomy): Bacteria > Pseudomonadati > Pseudomonadota > Betaproteobacteria > Burkholderiales > Burkholderiaceae > Paraburkholderia > Paraburkholderia sp. J8-2. Next base: position 133,409 of record NZ_CAJMZA010000011.1, on the reverse strand, counting down.
TCCACGCCGTCGTCGACCGTGGTCAGCAGCCGGCTCTCGGGCGGCGCCGCAACGCCCGCCTCGCGCGCGCGGATCTGCGCGGCGGCGTCGCGATAGAGCTGCGCGAACGCCTCCAGATAGCCTTCCGGATGCCCCGGCGGCACACGCGTGGCGTGCAGCGCGGCGGCCCCTGTCACGCGGCCGCGCGTGAGGCGCTGCGCCTCGCCGCCCTGGGGCGTGAACCACAGCACGTTGGGCTCCTCCTGATCGAACGCGAGGCCCGCCTTCGTGCCATACACGCGCAGCCGCAACGCGTTTTCCGCACCACTCGCCACCTGGCTCGCCCACAACATGCCGCGCGCGCCGTTGGCATAGCGCAGCATGGCCTGAACGTGATCGTCCACGCGGCGGCCCGGCACGAAGGTATGCACTTCGGCAGCAAGTGATTCCGGCACGAGCGCGCTCACGAACGCCGCCAGCTGATACGCATGCGTGCCGATATCGCCCAGACACCCCGCCGGCCCCGCCAGCGCCGGATCGGTGCGCCACGCCGCCTGGCGGTTCGCGCCGCCGCGCTCGACAGGGTTGGCGAGCCAGTCCTGCGCGTATTCGACCTGCACGATGCGCACATCGCCAATCTCGCCCGCCTCCACCAGCTCACGTGCGTGCCGCGCGAGCGGATAGCCCGAATACGTATGCGTGAGCGCGAACACGAGATTCGCGTCGCGCGCGTGCCGCGCAAGCGCTTCGCCCTCGGCGAGCGAGACCGCGAGCGGCTTGTCGCAGATCACGTGAATGCCCGCATCCATGAACGCATGCGCGACCGGCGCGTGCAGATGGTTCGGCGTGACGATGGCCACCGCGTCGATGCCATCCTCGCGCCCGGCTTCCACGCTCGCCATCTCGCGCCAGTGGTCATAGCTGCGCGCGAGACCGAGCGCCTCGGCGCTCGACTGCGCGCGCGCCGGATCGGACGACAGCGCGCCCGCTACAAGCTCCCAGCAATCGTCGAGACGGGCCGCGATGCGATGCACCGCGCCGATAAACGCGCCCTCGCCGCCGCCGACCATGCCGAGCCTGAGTCTTCGTGTCATTGCCTGGCTCCCGTGAGAAACGCGTTCAGAGGCCCAGCACGCCCTTCACCTGCGCCGCATCGACGCCGCTGCCCGCGAAGTCGTCGAACGCATGCTCGGCCACGCGGATGATGTGCCGTTTGATGAATTCGGCGCCCTCGCGCGCGCCGTCGTGGGGATGCTTGAGCGCGCACTCCCATTCGAGCACGGCCCAGCCCGGATAGCCGTACTGCGTGAGCTTCGAGAAGATCGCGCCGAAGTCGATCTGCCCGTCGCCGAGCGAGCGAAAGCGCCCCGCACGCTCGACCCATCCGCTGTAGCCGCCGTACACCCCTTGCTTGCCCGTGGGGCGGAATTCGGCGTCTTTCACGTGAAAGGCCTTGATGCGCGCGTGATAGAGGTCGATGAACGCGAGGTAATCGAGCTGCTGCAGCACGAAGTGGCTCGGGTCGTAGAGGATGTTCGCGCGCGGATGATCGTCCACGCCCGCCAGAAAGCGCTCGAACGTCACGCCGTCGTGCAGGTCCTCGCCCGGATGCAGTTCGTAGCAGACGTCGACGCCCGCCGCGTCGAACGCATCGAGGATCGGCCGCCAGCGGCGCGCGAGTTCGTCGAAGGCGGTTTCGACGAGACCCGCCGGCCGCTGCGGCCACGGATAGAAGTACGGCCACGCCAACGCGCCCGAAAACGTCACGTGCGCGCTGAGCCCCAGATTCTTCGAGGCGCGCGCGGCCAGCATCAACTGCTCGACGGCCCACGCCGTGCGCGCTTCGCGATTGCCCCGCACCTGCGGCGGCGCAAAGCCGTCGAACAGCGCGTCGTAGGCGGGATGCACGGCCACGAGCTGTCCTTGCAGATGCGTGGAAAGCTCGGTGATCGCCACGCCCGCGTCGTCGGCCTGCTGGCGCAGGTCGTCGCAGTACGCGGTGCTCGACGCCGCCTGCGCGAGATCGACGAGGCGCGCATCCGTGGGCACCTGGATGCCCTTGTAGCCGAGCTGGGCCGCCCAGCCGGCCATGTGCCCGAAGCTGTCGAACGGCGCGTCGTCGCCGAGAAACTGCGCGAGGAATATGGCCGGGCCTTTGATCGTCTTCATCGCAAGCCCCGTCCTTAGAACGGCGAATCAGGGAAGTAGAACTGCTTCGCGTTTTCCTTGGTGATCAGCACGGAAGGGATGATCGTCGTAGGCGGCAGCGACTTGCCCTGCAAGCGCGCTTCGGCCGTGAGCTTGATCGCGTCGTAGATGAACTTCGGCGAATACGACACATCGGCCTTGATGAGCGGATCGCCGTCCATCACGCGCTTGACCATCTCCTTCGATCCCGCGCCGCCGAACACGATCTTGATGTCGTTGCGCTTGGCCTGGTCGATGGCCTTGAGCACGCCCACGGCCATGTCGTCGTCGGCGGCCCAGACGGCGTCGATGTGCTTGAAGCGAGTGAGGTAGTCCTGCATCGTGCGGAACGCGTCGTCGCGGTTCCAGTTCGCGTACTTCGCGTCGAGGATCTTGATGTCCGGATAGTTCTTCAGCACCGAGGTGAACGCGGTCCAGCGCTCGTTGTCGAGCGTGGTGGGGATGCCGCGCAGCGCAACGATATCGCCCTTGCCGCCCAGTTGCTTGGCGAGATATTCGGCGGGGATCTTGCCGAACGCCGTGTTGTCGCCGGCGACATAAGCGTCCTGCGCGCTCGTGTCGGTCAAGCCGCGATCGACCACCGTCACGTACACGCCCTGCTTCTTTACCTGTGCGACCGGCTGCGTGAGCGAAGCCGATTCATACGGGAAGATCACGAGTGCGTTGATCTTGTTGACGGTCACGAGGTCCTGCAACTGGTTCGCCTGATCGGGTGCGTTCGCCGCCGTCTTGACGATGACCTTGAGGTCCGGGTGCGCCTTCTCCAGATCCTTCTTCGCCTGATTCGCCCACCAGACGATGCCGCCCGTGAAGCCGTGGTCGGCGGTGGGAATGGCCACGCCCAGCGTGACCTTGTCGTCAGCGCGCGCCGCGCCCGCACCGACCGTCGCCGCCACGCCGAGCGCCAGCGCGCCCGCACACATCGTTCGAATCATCTTCTTCATGATGCCGTCTCCTTTTCGTGCGGGCCCACGCCCGTTCTTGCGTTGAGTTTTCGCTGCCTCCTTCGACTTCCCGACTGCCTTGCCAGATCTGCTTCGCCATCCTTATCGTCTGCCGCGCTGCAGGAAGGCCACGGCGATGATCGCCACGCCCTGCACCGCCGCATTCAGATACACGCTGATGATGCTCGTGAGATTGAGAATATTGGCGATGACCGAGAGCAGCACCGCGCCGACCACGGTGCCCGCCACGCGCCCTTCGCCACCCTTGAGCGCGGTACCGCCCACCACCACGGCGGCGATCGCCTCCAGCTCCCACAGCAAGCCTGTCGTCGGCGTGGCGGAGCCGAGGCGCGGCACATAGAGCACGGTCGCCACGCCCACGCACACGCCCAGCAGCACGTAGGTTGCGCACTTCACGCGATCGACGCGGATCGCGGCATAGCGCGCGACCTGCTCGTTCGAGCCGATCGCCTGCACGTGCCGCCCGAACGCGGTGCGGTTCAGAATGAGCGCGCCGCCCGCTGCCGTGAGCGCGAACACCCACACGGGCACCGGAATGCCGAAGAGGCTCGCGTAATACACCGGGCCGTACAGATCGACGAGATTGTTCTGCAGCGTGAGCGCGCCGCCGTCGGCGAGCCACGTGAGCACCGAGCGGAAGATGCCGAGCGTGCCGAGCGTCACGATGAACGGCTCGATGCGCCCGCGCGTGATCAGCAAACCATGCGCGAGCCCGAACACCGCGCCGAGCACGAGCGCAATCGCAATGCCGATCGCGACGATGGCCAAAGGGGCAAACGCATGGTCGCTCGCGGCCAGCGTATTCATGACCCAGATCATCACGCCCGCGATGAGCGCGGCCATCGACCCGACCGAAAGATCGATGCCGCCCGAAATGATCACGAACGTCATGCCCACGGAAATGATGCCGATGAACGAGGTGCGCGTGAGCACGTTGAGCAGGTTGCCGGCGGTGGCGAAATCGCGGTTCAGCAGGGTGCCGAGCACGCACACCAGGATCAGGCCGATGAGCGGCCCGACGCCCGCGAGCCGATGCACGAAACGCGCTGCGGCCGAGCGCGCGCCACGGCCTTCGGACGGTGCATCAGTGGGTGCCGGTTGCATGAGCGATCAGCTCCTCTTCGTTCAGATGTTCGCGCCCGAGCGTGGCGACGAGCCGGCCCGCGCGCATCACGGCCACGCGATGCGCCAGGCCGATCAGCTCGACCAGTTCGGACGAGATCACGACGACCGCGCGCCCCGAGGCCGCGAGCCGCTGGATCAGGAAATAGATGTCGCGTTTCGCGCCCACGTCCACGCCGCGCGTAGGCTCGTCGAGCACGATCACGCGCGGGTCGGGCTGCAGGAACTTGGCGAGCGCGAGCTTCTGCTGGTTGCCGCCCGAGAGCATGCGCGCGCGGCTGTCGAGGTCGCCGGTGCGGATGCCGAATTCGCGCACCGCTTTTTCCAGCGCGCGGCGGGCCGCCTTGAGGTCGAGCAGCGGATGGCCGTAGCGCTCGAGCGTCATGAGCGTGAGGTTGTCCTGCAGCGTGAGGTTCATGTGCAGGCCGCGTCCTTTTCTGTCTTCGCTCAGGTACGTGAGGCCGTGGCGCATCGCGTCGCGCGGGTGGCGCAGCGTCACGGCGCGGCCGTCGATCTCGATCTCGCCCGCGTGCCGGTGGCGCAAGCCCACGATCGCCTCGAACGCCTCGCTGCGCCCCGCGCCCACGAGCCCCGCAAAACCGAGAATCTCGCCCGCGCGCACCTCGAAGGAGAGATCCTCGACCCAGCCCGGCACGGCGAGATTCGTCACGCGCAGCGCGACAGGCGCATCCGCGCTCGCTGCGCTTTTCTCAGGAAACATGTCGGAGACGTCGCGGCCCACCATAAGGTTCGCCATCTGCTGGCGCGCGAGCCCCGCCGTCGCGCTCGCGGCCACGAAGCGCCCGTCGCGCATCACGACCACGTCGTCCGTGATGCGCTCCACTTCGTCGAGCTTGTGCGAGATGTAGACGAGCGTCGTGCCGGCGGCGCGCAGCTTCGTCATCAGCGCGAAAAGCCGCGCGGTTTCGGCGGGCGTGAGCGTGGCCGTGGGCTCGTCCATGATGAGCAGGCGCGCGTGGCGCGAGAGCGCCTTGGCGATCTCCACGAGCTGCTTTTCGGCGACGATCAGCTCGCGCACCTTCACGTCCGGGTCGCGCGCGAGCCCCACCTGCGCGAGCAGTTCGCGCGCCTCGCGGCGCATGGCGGCGTCGTCCACCAGCCAGCCTTTGCGCTTCTCGTGGCCAAGGAAGATGTTCTGCGCGATCGTCAGGTGCTCGGCGAGGTTGAACTCCTGGTGGATCAGCACGATGCCGGCGGCCTCGGCTTCGCGCGAGCCTTCGAAGCGGCGCGGCACGCCGTCCACCAGCATCTCGCCCGCACTCGCTTCTTCGTAGCCGGCGAGGATCTTCATGAGCGTGGACTTGCCCGCGCCGTTCTCGCCCAGCAGCCCGTGAATGCGACCCGGCGCAAGCTCGAAGCTCACACCGTGCAGCACGCGCACGGGACCGAAGTCCTTGCGGATGTCGTTGAACTTCACGGCGACGCTCATGCGCGTGCGCTCCTCCAGTGGCCTTGTCTGCGGGTTTTGGCTGACGGCTCGCGCCGTCAGCCTCTGCTCCGCTGGTCTCCCCTGCTATGTGTTCACTGACGTCTGCCGACTTCACCCGCTCTCGCGCACCACGAGCCTGTGCGGCAGCAGCACGCCCGGCACGCTCGCGCGCGGGTCGGCGAAACGCCGCAGCAACAGCCGCGCGGCCGTCTCGCCCAGCTCCCGCATGGGCTGCGCGATCGTCGTGAGCGGCGGATCGATCTGCGCGGCAAGCGCGATATCGTCGAAGCCGACCACGGCGACGTCTTGCGGCACGCGCCGCCCCGCGCCGCGCAAGCCGTTGATCACCCCCACCGCGAGCGTGTCCGACACCGCGAAAATCGCGTCGGGCGCCTCGCCTGCGGGCAACTGCATGAGCGCGGCGGCGGCCTGCGCGCCCGCGTCGTAGTCGAGGCAGTTCACGTTCACGCGCCAGGCGTCGCGCATCGCAATGCCCGCTTCGGCAAGCGCATCGCGCCAGCCGTCGCGGCGTTGCTGCGCGTACAGATAGTGTTCGTCGGAGTTGATCAGCGCGACACGCCGCCGCCCCCGCGCGATCAGATGCCGCACGGCGTCGTGTGCGGCCCGGTAGTTGTCGATGCCCACATACGGCACGCCCACGTCCGGATCGAACTCGCAGCAGGCCACCCACGGCAGCGCCGTCGATTCCGCCGCAAGCGCGTGCTGGACGGTGGCCGGGTCGAGGCAGATCGCCCCGTCCGCGCGGTGGCGGCGCAGCAGGTCGAAGTAGCTGCGCTCGCGGCCGGCGTCGGCGCCCGTGTCGCACAGCAGCAGGAAAAAGCCGTGCTGGCGCGCCACGCTGTCGATGCCGCGCACGATCTCCGCATAAAACGGGTTGCCGAAGTCGGGCACCATCGTCAGCAGCAGGCGGCTTTCGGCGGTGCGCAGGTTGCGCGCGAGTTCGTTCACGCGATAGCCGCTCGTCTCGATTTCGGCGAGCACGCGCTCGCGCGTCGCGGCGCGCACGTTCGCGTGGCCGTTGAGCACGCGCGAGACCGTCGCGACCGACACGCCCGCGCGCTGCGCCACCGCCGCGATCGAGCCGCCGCGCGCGGCGGTGTCCCCGCGGGCGTGGGCGTCTTCGTGTTGCGCTTGCGGCAATCGGGACGAGCGAGCGGGCATGGGCGACAAGCGATCGTGACCGGTTCGGAACGGCGCGGCGGCGCAGGCGCGGGGCCTTCGGGCGCGGCCGGATGTAATCGATTACATTTTTGGTACGAGAACCGCAAAATCGCAAGGCTCACGAAGCCAGGACAAACACCGATCCGTTAGCGCCCCCGCAACGCCCGCCCGCTGCCGGCGGCGCGGCCGGGCCGGAAGCCGGTTTGCTACAATTCTCCGATTGCCCGACGCCTTTTTTGCCGGGCTTTGATACGAACCGATCCCGACCACAACGCCGAGTCACCATGAACATCGAACAAGCGCGTTTCAACATGATCGAACAGCAGATTCGCACCTGGGAAGTGCTCGACCAGGACGTGCTGAACCTGCTCGCGATCGTCAAGCGTGAGCATTTCGTCCCCGAGGCCTATACCGCCCTCGCGTTCGCCGACCTCGAACTGCCGCTGCCGAACGGCCAGCACATGCTGGCGCCGCGCGTCGAAGCGCGCGTGCTGCAGGAGCTCGCGGTGAAGAAGCACGAGAGCGTGCTGGAAATCGGTGCGGGCTCCGGCTACATGGCGGCGCTGCTCGCGCACCGCGCGCAGAAGGTGCTGACCGTGGAAATCGATACGGAACTCGCCGAATTCGCACGCGCGAACTTCGTCAAGAACGGCGTGCTGAACGCCGAAGTCGTGGTCGGCGACGGCGCACGCGGCTGGGCCGCGAATGCGCCGTACGACGTGATCTGCGTCTCCGGCGGCCTGCCGGTCGTGCCGCAGGAGCTGCTCGAGCAGCTCAAGGTGGGCGGGCGTCTCGCCGCTTTCGTGGGCGGCGCGCCGGTCATGGAAGCGCAGATCATCACGCGCATCGACGAGAAGCAGTTCCGCATTGCGGGCGTGTTCGAGACGTATGTCGAAGCGCTGCAAAACGCCGTGCATCCGCCGCGCTTCAAGTTCTGAGCGCAGCCAACCCGTTGTATCGCCGGGTGTCTTTCATGGTTGCCCGGCCTTTTACCCGATCGAGTCTTCCATGCAGAATCTGACCGCCCCCGCCCTCGCCGAATGGCTTGCCGACACCACCCGCGAGGCCCCCGTGCTGCTCGACGTGCGCGAGCCGTGGGAAATCGAAACGGCAAAGATCGCCGGCAGCACGTCGATCCCCATGCGCGAGATCCCCGCGCGCAGCGAGGAACTGGACGACGAGGCGCAGATTGTCTGCATTTGCCACCACGGCGCGCGCAGCGCCCAGGTGGCGATGTTCCTCGAATCGCGCGGCCATACGAAGGTGTTCAACCTGCAAGGCGGCATCGACGCCTGGTCGCGTCAGGTCGACCCCAAGGTGCCAACGTACTAAGCCGGCGCACGCCAGCTTTGACGCAAGGGCGCGGCTTAGGCCGCGCCCTTTGTCATTTCTGGGCCGCTCGCCCAGTTCCCACTCCGTTCCCGCACAGTTCCCCCTCCGTTCCATCGCAGTCCACCTCGCGCAGCACCAGCGTTGCGCTCATGCACAACGATGCAGCGTGCCTGGCGATCCCGGTCGGCCCGCTTCATGCAGGCGCGCACTGACACGATGCAGCGCGCCCGAACATGCATCTCGCTGCACCACAATCGCCCGCCCGCCGCACGTGCACCGATGCGCTTCGCATCGCCGCGTGCCTTATGGGGCAAGCCTCGTGCTTTCCCCTCGCGCTGGCACAACGCTTGCAGAAGGGTGTGCGCAAGACAGGCCACACACACCGGGCGGCGCGCAAGACGACAAACCACCACGCGCCACGGCCCACGACTCACTCACGGACAAGAGGCACAAAAATGAAACGTCGCAGTCTGTTGAAACTCGGGACGATGTCGGGCGCACTCGCGGCAGCGGGGCGCATGCCGTTCGCTCACGCGGACACCGGCAGCGGGCCGATCAAGGTCGGCATCCTGCATTCGCTCTCGGGCACGATGGCCATTTCGGAGACCTCACTGAAAGACACCGCGTTGATGACGATTGCCGACATCAACAAGAATGGCGGCGTGATGGGGCGTCAGATCCAGCCCGTGGTGGTCGACCCGGCCTCCAACTGGCCGCTCTTCGCCGAAAAGGCGCGCCAGCTCCTCACGCAAGACAAGGTGGCCTGCGTGTTCGGCTGCTGGACCTCGGTGTCGCGCAAGTCGGTGCTGCCGGTGTTCGAGGAACTGAACGGCCTGCTCTACTACCCCGTGCAGTACGAAGGGGAAGAGATGTCGCGCAACGTGTTCTATACGGGCGCCGCGCCCAACCAGCAGGCCATTCCCGCAGTGGAATACCTGATGAGCGCGCAAGGCGGCGGTGCGAAGCGCTTCTTCCTGCTCGGTACGGACTATGTGTATCCGCGCACGACCAACAAGATCCTGCGCGCGTTCCTGCACTCGAAGGGCGTGAGCGACAGCGATATTCAGGAGGTCTACACGCCGTTCGGCCATAGCGACTATCAGACCATCGTCGCGAACATCAAGACGTTCTCGCAAGGCGGCAAGACCACCGTCGTTTCGACCATCAACGGCGACTCGAACGTGCCGTTCTACAAGGAGCTCGGCAATCAGGGCATCAAGGCGACCGACGTGCCCGTGGTCGCGTTCTCCGTGGGCGAGGAAGAACTGCGCGGCATCGACACGAAGCCGCTCGTGGGACACCTCGCGGCGTGGAATTACTTCATGTCGGTGAAGGGCGCGAGCAACACGAAGTTCAAGGAGCAGTTCGAAGCCTGGGTGCAGACGAACAACCTGCCCGGCGGAGCCAAGCGCGTGACCAACGACCCGATGGAAGCGACCTTCGTGGGCATCCATATGTGGAAGCAAGCCGTGGAAAAGGCGAAGAGCACCGACGTCGACAAGGTGCGCGTGGCGATGATCGGCCAGACCGTGGCGGCGCCCTCGGGCTTCACGCTCACGATGGACGGCAACCATCACCTGCACAAGCCGGTCATGATCGGCGAGATTCGCGGCGACGGTCAGTTCAATGTGGTGTGGAAAACGAAGACCGCCATCCGCGCGCAACCGTGGAGCCCGTTCATCGCCGGCAACGAAGGCAAGCCTGACGTGGTCACCTCGACCACACTGCCCGCCTTCCTGCGCCGCTCGCGCGTAGCCTGACGTTGCCCTTCGCAAGCGCCGCACCGCGGCGTGCGCTTGCGTGCTCTGTCTACGGACACGCGGCGTAACGGCCTGGCCGTTGCCGCGGTCCGCACCAAAAGAAAACATCATGGCTCTCTCACTCCCGAGGTACGCGCGCGCGGGCTTGCGCCACGCGCTCGCCGCGGCTGCGCTCTTTTCGGCGCTATGCACTGGCGCACACGCACTCGATGCAGCCGACGTCGCGCCGCTTGGCGGCGACGACTTCGACGCGAAATCCGCGGCCATCGACAAGCTCATCGCCACGCATGACGCCGCCTCGCTGGCGCTCCTGAAAGCGCTCGCTGACGACAACGTCACGGCGACCGATTCCGGCGAAGTGCTCGTGCAGGATGGCGAGAATGCGCGCGACGCCGCAACGGGCAAGCCCGTCGCCGCAAACGTCGCGTCGAGCGCGCAGCCCATCACGCTGAACAACATCCTGCGCTCGAAGGTGGCGGGCGCAGTGTCGGGCCTGCAACTCGCCTCGCCAGACCTGGAGACGCGTCGAGCCGCCATCGCGGAACTGCTGAAGAACCCCGACCCGGCCATGAAGCCGATGATCGACGCCGCGCGCGCGCAGGAAACCGACCCCACCCTCAAGCGCCGCCTCGACACGCTCTGGGCCATGACGGCGCTGCACGATCCGAACACGGCCACGCGTCTCGAAGCGGCGAAGCTCGTCGCGGCGCGGCACGACCTCGACATGTACGAACTGTTGCGCCCGCTCGTCGCGAAGAACGCGAGCGGCGCGTACAACGAGCCCGATGCCGACGTGCGCGCCGCAGCGCAACAGGGCATCGACGCGCTCGATTCGATCCAGCGCCGCAGCGAGATCTTCGGCACGCTGTTCGCGGGCCTCTCGCTCGGCAGCGTGCTGCTGCTCGCGGCGCTCGGTCTTGCCATCACCTACGGGCTCATCGGCGTCATCAACATGGCGCACGGCGAGTTCCTCATGATCGGTGCGTACGCAACCTATGTCGTGCAAACGCTCGTGCAGCGCTATGCGCCCGGCGCGTTCGACTGGTATCCGCTCTTCGCGATTCCCGCTTCGTTCGTCGCCGCGGCGCTCGTCGGCGCCGTGATCGAGCGGCTCGTGATCCGCCATCTTTACGGCCGCCCGCTCGAAACGCTGCTCACCACGTTCGGGATCAGCCTCATTCTCATTCAGGCCACGCGCATGATCTTCGGCGCGCAGAACGTGCAGGTCGAAAACCCTTCGTGGATGAGCGGTGGCGTGACCGTCATGCCCAACCTCATCCTGCCGTATAACCGTCTCGCGATCCTCGCTTTCGCGCTGATCGTGGTGGGCATTGCGTGGACCGTGCTCACGAAGACGCGCCTTGGCCTCTTTGTGCGCGCCGTCACGCAAAACCGCCGCATGGCCGCGTGCGTGGGCGTGCGCACCGCGCGCGTGGATGCGTGGGCCTTCGCGTTCGGCGCGGGCGTGGCGGGCCTCGGCGGCTGCGCGCTCTCGCAGATCGGCAACGTCGGTCCCGATCTGGGCCAGAGCTACATCATCGATTCGTTCATGGCCGTGGTGCTGGGCGGCGTCGGGCAGATCGCGGGCACCGTGATTGGCGGCTTTGGTCTCGGGCTCGTCTCCAAGGCCATCGAGCCGTTTTGGGGCGCCGTGCTCGCGAAGATCGCCGTGCTGGTGCTGATCGTGCTCTTCATCCAGAAGCGTCCGCAGGGGCTATTCGCCCTCAAGGGCCGCAGCGCGGAGGCATGACATGACGAGCGTCACTTCCTCTTCCGCGCGTCACACGCTGGGCGCATCGCATGGCCCCGGCGGCGACGCGGAAACGTTCGCCCTCGGCTTGCCCGCGCGCCCCGCCCTGCTCTCGCCGCGCGCATGGCTCGCGCTCATCGTGCTGATCCTCGCGATCGGCGTGGGCGTGCCGCTTTGCGCGCTGGTGCTGCCGCAATCGAGTGCGCTGCATCTTTCCGCCTATGCCATGACGCTAGGCGGCAAGCTCATGTGCTACGCGATCGCGGCGCTCGCGCTCGATCTCGTGTGGGGCTATTGCGGCATTCTGAGCCTCGGTCACGGCCTGTTCTTCGCGCTGGGCGGCTACGCCATCGGCATGTACCTCATGCGCGAAATCGGTCACGACGGCAAGTACGGCAGCGACCTGCCCGACTTCATGGTGTTTCTCGACTGGCACGCGCTGCCGTGGTACTGGCAGGGCACCGAGCACCTCGGGTATGCGCTCCTGCTCGTCGTGCTCGTGCCCGCCGTGGTCGCGTGGGTATTCGGCTTCTTCACGTTCCGCTCGCGCGTGAAAGGCGTCTACCTCTCGATCATCACGCAGGCCATGACGTTCGCCGCGATGCTGCTGTTCTACCGCAACGAAACGGGCTTCGGCGGCAACAACGGCTTCACCGACTTCAAGCGCATCGCGGGCATGCCGATCACGCATCCAGGCACGCGCACCGTGCTGTTCCTGCTGACGTTCGCCGTGCTCGTACTCGCGTTTCTCGGCGCGCGGGCCATCGTCACCTCGAAGCTCGGGCGCGTGGTGACCGCCGTGCGCGACGGCGAAACCCGCCTCATGTTTCTCGGCTACAGCCCGCTTGGCTACAAGCTGTTCGTGTGGACCGTCTCGGCCATTCTGTGCGGCATTGCGGGCGCGCTTTACGTGCCGCAGGTCGGCATCATCAACCCGAGCGAGATGTCGCCCGGCAATTCGATCGAAATGGCGATCTGGGTGGCCGTGGGCGGACGCGGCACGTTGATCGGGCCGATCATCGGCGCCTTCGCCGTGAACGGCGCGAAGAGCTTCTTCACCGCGCATTTCGCCGAGTACTGGCTGTTCTTCCTCGGCCTGATGTTCGTGCTCGTGCCCCTGCTGCTGCCCAACGGCATCATGGGTCTCATCGAACTCATCCGGAACCGGATCACTGACCGGACCCGTGCGCGGATCACAGCGCGGAGCGAACGCCCATGAACGGACATATCCTGCTCAACGACCCGCTCAACCACAACCCGTTCGACGACGCCCTCAAGCACGACGAACTCGCCCTCTCGGGTGTGGCGGATCTCGGGCACGTAGTCGAGCCCGGCGCGATCGATATCTCGCACGGCACGATCCTCTACCTCGAAGACGTGACCGTGAGCTTCGACGGCTTTCGGGCGCTCAACAAGCTGTCGCTCGTAATCGACGTGGGCGAGCTGCGCTGCGTGATCGGCCCGAACGGCGCGGGCAAGACCACGATGATGGATGTCATCACCGGCAAGACCTCGCCCGACTCGGGCAAGGTGTTCCTCGGCCAGACGCTCGACCTCACGCGTATGAACGAGCCCGCCATCGCGCGCACGGGCATTGGCCGCAAGTTCCAGAAGCCCACGGTGTTCGAGCAGCATCCCGTATGGGAGAACCTCGAACTCGCGATGAAAGCCGACAAGGGCTGGTTCGCCACGCTGCGCGCGCGCCTTGGGCGCGAGGCGCAGGCGAAGATCGAGGAAACGCTCGAAGTGATCCGGCTCGAGAGCGACGCGCGGCGCCTCGCGGGCGAGCTTTCGCACGGCCAGAAGCAGCGGCTCGAAATCGGCATGCTGCTCATGCAAAAGCCGCAACTGCTGCTGCTCGACGAGCCCGCCGCAGGCATGACCGACGACGAAACCATGGAACTCGCCACGCTGCTCAACCGCCTGCGCGGCACCTGCTCGATGATGGTGGTCGAGCACGACATGGAGTTCGTCGCGGCGCTCGCGGGCGAAACGGGCCGCGTGACGGTGATGGCCGAAGGCAGCGTGCTCGCGCACGGCACGCTCGACGAAGTCAAGCGCGACGAGACGGTGATCGAATCGTATCTGGGCCGCTAGGCCACATCGACAATATCAGCCATGCTAACTATCGAATCGCTGAATCAGTATTACGGCGGCAGCCACATCCTGCGCAATGTCTCGATGACGGTGCCCGAGGGCGAACTCACCGTGCTGCTCGGGCGCAACGGCGTGGGCAAGACCACGCTGCTGCGCTGCCTCATGGGCGTCGTGCCGACGAAAAACGGCGCGATCGCCTGGCGCGGCGAGGCGCTCACGAAGCTGCCCACACATGCGCGCGTGGCGCAGGGCCTCGCTTACGTGCCGCAAGGGCGCGATATCTTTCCGCGTTTGAGCGTCGAAGAGAATCTGCTGGTGGGCGCGGCGAGCAAGAAACGCATGCCTTCCGCCGTGCCCGCGCATATCTACGAACTCTTTCCCGTGCTCAAGGACATGAAGGCGCGGCGTGGCGGCGACCTCTCGGGCGGCCAGCAGCAGCAGCTCGCCATCGGCCGCGCGCTGATGAGCGATCCGCAATTGCTCATTCTCGATGAGCCGACCGAAGGCATTCAGCCTTCGATCATCCAGGACATCGGCCGCACGCTGCGCAGGCTCGTGGAAGAGATGCACATGACGGTGCTGCTGGTCGAGCAGTACTACGACTTCGCCAAGGCCATTGCGGACCGCTACTGGGTGATGAGCCGAGGCGAAATCGTGGCGGGCGGCGCCGGGGCAAACATGGATGCGGATGGCGTGCGGGAGTTGATCGCCGTATAAGGGACATCAAGGTTTGTGCTGCCATCCTGTCTTTTGCCAGGCAGACAGGATGGCACGCGCGAACGCGCTACCGCTTGGGTACGCCGTCGCGCCACTCGCCCCAATGCGTGACGATGTCCTGCACGAGCGGATTGCCCGCGAGGTACAGGTTGCCGATCGCGATCGTGAAGCCGCCCTGCGATGCGTAGTTGAGCAAATTGTCGGCGCTCGTCTGGCCCGCGTACGGCCGGTCGAAATCCGAACCCGCACGCAGCACCGCGACGCGGTTCAGGTCGACGCGCTTCACGGTCGCCGCGCGCGTGAGCGCCTCGAACGTGGCGTTGTCTTCCTGCTGCGTCGTGCAATAGGTGCCCTTGCCGTCGGTCAGGATCTTCGTCCATTGCCGCGCGCGCTCGCCGAGGTCCGTGCCCGACCACCAGGTATCGCCCGCCAGCGTGTCGCACTGGAGGACGGTGGGCGGTCGGTTCGCGGGCGCATAGCTGTATTTGGCGCGGGCGGCTTGCGCCTGCGCGTCGTCGGTCAGCGTCACGCTGCGCGACAGCGCGAAGGCCGCGTTCGAGAGCGCCGGATTGAGCTGGAACACTTCCGTGCGATAGTCGAGCGGCGGCTTTTGCGTCGGGCCCGTCGTGTTGATGCCGAGATAGCCGGTGTTCCAGCCCTGGGGAATTTCGCGTCCGTCGATCTCCCACTGAATGCCGAAGTCGACGAGCCAGTTCGCCCACGCAGCGGAACCGACGGTCCCCTGACCCGGATCGATACCGGCGATGCCCGCCACCATGAAGTACGTACGACGCAGGTCGAAACGCGGCGAGAACGTCAGCGCCATGATCGACGCGGCGGCATTCGCGTGCCCCATGCCCGTCGTCATCACGCACACGTCCTGGCGATTGCAGTGCACGGCCGGATAGTCCGGAGACAGACCGGCGACCGTAATGTCCTGCCACGGTCCGAGATGATCGAGCCATACCTGGCCTTCCGGTCCGAACATCGAAATGATCATCACCTTGACCGGACGGCCATGCGAGCCGCCGTCGTCCTGCGAGAAGCTGTCGTCGGCTTGCGCGACGACCGGCGCAACGGCTGCGCCGGCCATGAACAACGACGAAAGCACCGCACCAAAAGCACGATTTAGCATAAGAGGCCCCACCTTGTTTAAGAACTGCGGTTGCGAGAAGTGAATCGCGTGCCGTGTTGTCGACGGATGTCATGCTTGTTTTTCGGCGTGCAGCGTGGGGCCTGGGCGTGAGCCGCGCAGGCGAAAGTGAGTATAGGCGGAGAAAAAAATGCCATCGTTTCCGGCGCGCAAGTGCCCTCGCGCGTGACCAGCGCGCGTGGGCGAGCGTGCTATCCTGCACGCCATTGTTCGCCTCTTCCCCTTCACTACGCATGACGCTCCACGTCGATCACGCCTCACTCGCCAACACCACGTTTCGCAGCACCGCGCATCAGGAATGGGCCGCGAAACTCGAACTCGGCTTCGAGCGCCAGGGCGCGCGCACCGCGCTCACCCATCGCCTGCACGCGGGTCCGTTGCGCGTGCAACGGCCGCTCTACCCAGAAGGCGATGCGATCTGCCACGCGGTGATCGTGCATCCGCCCGCGGGGATTGCTGGCGGCGACCGGCTCGACATCGACGTGAACGTGGGCGATGGCGCTCACGCTGTACTCACCACGCCGGGCGCGACCAAGTGGTACAAGTCGAACGGCCGTGTGGCGCGCCAGCGCATCAATGTGCGCGTGGGCGCCGGCGCGAAGCTCGACTGGCTGCCGCAGAACAACCTCGTGTTCGATCACGCCCACGCCGAACTCGAATTCGCGCTCACGCTCGGCGCGGGGGCCACGGCCATTGGCTGGGATGCGACGCAGCTAGGCCGCCAGGCCGCGGGCGAGCGCTGGTCGGCGGGCATGGTGCGGGCGCTCACGCGCGTGACGCGCGCAGCGCCGGAAAGCGACGGTGACGATCAACTGCTGTGGCTCGAACGCGCGCTCATCGACGCCAACGACCCGCTGCGCGACGCACCGCAAGGGCTCGCGGGCTACCCCGCGTTCGGCGTGCTGTGGGCGATTGGCCCGGCGTGCAACGAGGCGCTCGCGCAAGACCTCGCCGCGATCCTGCCCTTCGACGACGCGCAGCGATCGGGCGCGACCTGCATCGTGCCGGGCGTCCTGCTTGTGCGCGTGGTCGCGCGGTCGATGGAACCGCTGCAGCACACGCTCACGCAGTGCTGGACGGCGCTGCGTCCGTTCGTGCATGGCGTGAAGGCCGCGCCGCTGCGCTTGTGGACGACCTGAGCGCGCACCGCAGCGGTGCTCGTTAGCACTTCCACGCACAGTAGCGCAGCGCAGCAACGCCAATACGGTGCAAATCCGCCATAAAATTGGTGCATCGACGCTGCCCCCTTCATTGGCACACACCTTGCTGTGAGCTTGCATCGATTCGTGCGCGCCGCGCGCGAGGCCGCAAGCTGCGCGTAACCCGGCTCCCGTAAGCTGGGCCGACAGCCTTGCCCCAACCGACCCAGAACGATGAAGCTCACGCCACGCGAGAAAGACAAGCTCCTGATCTTCACCGCCGCGCTGCTCGCCGAAAGGCGCCGCGCCCGCGGCCTCAAACTCAACTACCCGGAAGCCGTCGCGTTCATCAGCGCGGCGCTCATGGAAGCGGCCCGCGACGGCAAGACCGTCGCCGAGGTCATGCACTACGGCACCACGCTGCTCACGCGCGACGACGTGATGGAAGGCGTGCCCGAGATGATCCCCGACATTCAGGTCGAAGCGACCTTCCCCGACGGCACCAAGCTCGTCACCGTTCACCATCCGATCCCCTGAGCCGGGAGGAGCCACCCATGATCCCCGGCGAAATGCTGATCGACGACGGCGAAATCGAACTCAACGCAGGCCGCGAGACCGTCACCGTGAAGGTGGCGAACACGGGCGACCGCCCCGTGCAGATCGGCTCGCACTTCCACTTCTACGAGGTCAACGACGCACTCGCGTTCGACCGTGAAGCCGCACGCGGCTTTCGCCTGAACATTGCGGCGGGCACGGCCGTGCGCTTCGAGCCAGGACAGGAGCGCACCGTGGAGCTCGTGGCGCTCGCGGGAGAGCGCGCCGTGTACGGCTTCAACGGCCGCGTAATGGGCCCGCTCTGAGCGCGGCCAGCGAATTCAGGCGAATTCATCAGGAATCCGACATGACATTGAAGATCGGCCGCCGCGCCTACGCGGAGATGTTCGGCCCCACCACCGGCGACCGCGTGCGCCTCGCCGATACCGAACTCATCATCGAGATCGAGCGCGACTACACCGTCTATGGCGACGAAGTGAAGTTCGGCGGCGGCAAGGTGATCCGCGACGGCATGGGACAGTCGCAGCGCACGCACGCGGAAGTTGCGGACACCGTCGTCACGAACGCCGTGATCATCGATCACTGGGGCATCGTGAAGGCCGACATCGGCATCAAGGACGGCCGCATCTGGAAGATCGGCAAGGCGGGCAACCCCGACGTGCAGCCGGGCGTGACGATTCCCATCGGCGCTTCGACTGAAGTGATCGCCGGTGAAGGCCAGATCGTCACCGCGGGCGGCATCGACACGCATATTCACTTCATCAGCCCGCAGCAGATCGACGAAGCGCTCGCCTCGGGCGTGACGACCATGCTCGGCGGCGGCACCGGCCCCGCCACGGGCACCAACGCGACCACCTGCACGCCGGGCCCGTGGCATATGGAGCGCATGCTCCAGGCCGCGGACGGCTGGCCGATCAACCTCGGCTTTCTCGGCAAGGGCAACGTGAGCTTGCCCAAACCCGCCGAAGAGCAGATCGCCGCGGGCGCGATTGGCCTCAAGCTGCACGAGGACTGGGGCTCGACGCCCGCCGCCATCGACAATTGCTTGAGCGTTGCGGACGCAACGGATACGCAGGTGGCCATTCACACCGACACGCTCAACGAGTCGGGCTTCGTGGAAGCGACCGTGGCCGCCTTCAAGGGCCGCACGATCCACACGTACCACACCGAAGGCGCGGGCGGCGGCCACGCGCCCGACATCATCAAGGTGTGCGGAGAAGCGAACGTCCTGCCCTCCTCGACGAACCCCACGCGCCCGTACACGATCAACACGCTCGACGAGCATCTCGACATGCTGATGGTGTGCCATCACCTCGACCCGTCCATTGCCGAAGACATTGCGTTCGCCGAGTCGCGCATCCGCCGCGAGACCATCGCCGCCGAGGACATCCTGCACGATCTCGGCGCACTGTCGATGCTTTCTTCGGATTCCCAGGCAATGGGCCGGGTTGGCGAGGTCATCATCCGCACGTGGCAGACCGCGCACAAGATGAAGGTGCAGCGCGGCACCCTGCCCGGCGACGGGGGTGCCACCAGCGCGCGCCACGACAACTTCCGCGTGAAGCGCTATGTGGCGAAGTACACGATCAACCCTGCGCTCACGCATGGCATTGCGCATGAAGTAGGGTCGCTCGAGCCAGGCAAATGGGCCGACCTCGTGTTCTGGGAGCCGGCGTTCTTCGGCATCAAGCCTTCGCTCATCCTCAAGGGCGGCATGATCGCGCTCGCGCAGATGGGCGACCCGAACGCCTCGATTCCCACGCCGCAGCCCGTGCATTACCGCGAGATGTTCGCCACGCGCGGGCGGGCGCTCGCGCAAACGTCGCTCACCTTCGTATCGCAGCTCTCGCTCGACAAGCGCATTCCCGAGCGCTATGGTCTGCAAAAGCGCGTGGTGGCGGTCCGCAACTGCCGCAGCGTGACGAAGGCCGACATGATTCACAATGCCTGGCAGCCCACGATCAGCGTCGATCCCGAAACGTACCAGGTCGTCGCCGACGGCCAGTTGCTCACCTGCGAGCCCGCCACGGTGCTGCCGATGGCACAGCGTTACTTCCTGTTCTAAAGTTTTAGCCATGCGCACGATCGACAAACGACTCAACGCGAAGCTCGCGCCGGTGCTCAGGCAGCGCGCGCCCACGCTCACGCTGCCTTATGACGCGCGCTGCAAGAGCCGCTTCGCGGCCACGCTCGACACCGGCGAGGAAGTCGGCGTGGTCATGCCGCGCGGCACCGTGCTGCGCGACGGCGACATGCTCGTGGCCGACGACGGCGGCCTCGTGCGCGTGATCGCGGCGGCCGAGAGCGTGCTGCGTGTACGCGCGCCCGATCGCCTCACGCTCACGCGCGCTGCGTATCACCTCGGCAATCGTCATACCCCGGTGGAAGTCGGCGCGGAGGAACTCAAGCTCGAAGCGGACCCCGTGCTCGAAGACATGCTCAAGCGCCTCGGCGCGCAAGTCGAGCGCGTGCAATTGCCGTTCCAGCCCGAATCGGGCGCGTACGGCGGCGGCCACCGCCACGGCCACGACGAAACCTTCGCCGACGACTACGCTCTTGCGCAACGCGTGTACGACGAACATCACGGACACGCGCATTCTCACGACCATTCGCAGGGTCACGCGCACCATCACGCTCATGGCGATGATCACGCGCACGACCACGAATGCGGACACGATCACGGTCATTGCGACGGCCACGCGCACGACCACAGCCATGAACATCGCTGAACTCACTGCCCTGCTGCATCTGGCTTCGCCGGCACTGCCCATTGGCGCGTTCAGCTACTCGCAGGGCCTCGAAGCCGCAATCGATGCGCAACTCGTCAAGGACGGCGACGACGCCGCGCATTGGATAGCGGGTGGCCTCGCGAACGTGCTCGCCTGCGGCGAGCTGCCCTTTTTGGCGCACCAGATGGAACGCTGGCGCACACATGACGCGCACGCGCTCATCGTGGCGAACGACGAATTCGTCGCGAGCCGCGAGTCGGCGGAACTGCGGCGCGAAACCGCGCAGATGGGCTGGTCGCTGCGTCAGCTCTGCGCACAGCTCGAATGGGGCGACGCAGAGCGGCGCGCCACGCTGGAGCGGATGACGCCCATTGCGCAACCCACGGCCTTCGCATTCGCGGCGTGGGCGCACGAGGCCGCGCCCGAAGCCACGCTCGCCGCTTACGCGTTTAGTTGGATCGAAAACCAGACGGCCGCCGCCCTCAAGGCCGTGCCGCTCGGGCAGTTTGCGGGGCAGCGCATTATCGTCGCGCTGCGGCCCGAAATCGAAAAAGCCGTGGCGCGCGCGCTCGCCACGCCGCCCGAGGCGCTCAACACGTTTGCGCCGCAACTCGGCGTGCTCTCCGCGCGCCATGAATCGCAATACTCGCGGCTTTTCCGCTCCTGAACCTGATACCAATCATGAATTCGCACGCATCCAGCAAACGAACGAAGAAACTGCCGCCGCTGCGCGTCGGCGTGGGCGGCCCCGTTGGCTCCGGCAAGACGACCTTGCTCGAAATGCTCTGCAAGGCCATGCGCGAACGCTACGACCTCGTCGCCATTACCAACGACATCTATACAAAGGAGGACCAGCGCCTCCTGACCGTTGCGGGCGCGCTGCCCGCCGAGCGCATCATGGGCGTCGAAACCGGCGGCTGCCCGCACACGGCGATCCGCGAAGACGCGTCGATCAACCTCGAAGCCGTCGACCAGATGCTCACGCGCTTTCCCGATGCGGACATCGTCTTCATCGAATCGGGCGGCGACAATCTCGCGGCGACCTTCAGCCCCGAGCTTTCTGACCTCACGATCTACGTGATCGACGTGGCGGGCGGCGAAAAGATCCCGCGCAAGGGCGGCCCCGGCATCACGAAGTCGGACCTGCTCGTCATCAACAAGACCGACCTCGCGCCGCTCGTGGGCGCAAATCTCGACATCATGGCCTCCGACGCGAAGAAAATGCGCGGCGAGCGGCCCTTCGTGATGTGCAACCTGAAGGCGCTCGACGGACTCGATCAGGTGATCGCGTTTATTGAAAAGCACGGCCTCCTGGTCGCATAAAACGCTAACGCAACACCGCCGGTCTCTCAGAGCGACGGGTCGATGTAGGCGGCGTTCTTTACGATCCAGTCCGGGTTCAGGTGTGACCTGTCCTCATAGAGTGCCGACCATTTTCCCGTCACGCGGATGCACGCCTCATCCACACACAGGTCTGCGTCGGGGTCGATGATCAAGGCGTGATCGCGCTTGGCGAGCGCGATCAGTTCCTTGCGAACGCTCTGTTGCAGACCGTCTATTTTTACCCGTTGCTCAGCCTGGCTTGGGTCGAAACGCCCGATTCTCGCCAGGAATACATGTGGGTCAAACGGGTCACCTATCGGATTGTCGAGCAACACGTAGACCCGCTTGTGCTGCGCCTGCAACTCCCTGATTTCCCGATCAAGCTCGGCGAATGCTGCCGCCCTTCCCTCAGGCGTAGCCAGACTCACTTCCCTCCGGCCGCTCACCACGTAGTAAGCCGCGGTGTTGAAGTAGTAACTCCAATACCCGCCGATCACAACCGTCGTAATCCGGCTATTCGCGGCTTGCTCCAGCGCCTCGCGCCGGACCGACCAGCATTCCGAATCAGCCGGTAAATCGTGATTGAAAACATGCGCAATGGGCGGGCAAGCGGCTGCAACGGCAAAGATGGCGCCGTTTCGCGAAGCGTTGCGCGCTTCATCGTCGTAGATTCGCTCGGCATACTGAGCGACATGCGAATCGCCGAGAAAAAGCGTTGTGGACTTTCGGTCGTCGTGCAACGCATAGATGCCGTCTCGAACCTGTCCATCGGGTGTCCGCGACGCGAGGAAGTCCCAACCCGTGCGCGTTGCAAGGTTGACAGCGTCGATGCGGGGTTGGATGAGCGCGTTCTTGATCGCCACGCCGCTAGCCAGCATCAGCGCGAGGCCGAGGGACAAGAGAAGCGCCACTCGATTCGCAGAGCGATGCCAGCGAATTGTCCTCTCGACATAACGGTGCGTGAGCCAGGCCAGCAAGACTGAAACCAACACCACCGCAATCTTCGTGAGGTGGCCATTATCCGGCCAGACCAGATGCGCAAACGACAACAATGGCCAATGCCACAAATAAAGCGGGTAGCTAATCAGACCGCAAGTCACGAAGGGTCGGCTCGATAGCAGCGTGCGATTGATCCACGCGCCTGAGCCCGCTGCAATGACGAGGAAAGTGCCCATCGTCGGCAGCAATGCCCAAAATCCCGGGAACGGGCGCTCGTGATTGATCAGCAGGAAGCCCGACAGCAAGAGACCCGCTCCGAGCGCACAGAGCACGTTGCCGTGCCGGGCGATCAGTTCCGGGCGACGCAAAGCGATATAGGCAAGCGAGCCCCCGACCATGAGTTCCCAGAAGCGGGAAAGCGGTGAGTAGAAGGCAGCAACCGGATCCCGCGAGGCAAGCCATACGCTAATGCCAAAGGACATTGCAATGATCACGCCATTCACGACCGTGAATCGCCAGCGATGCGTCCATGCGTAACTCAAAAGCAGGGGCCAGAATATGTAGTATTGCTCTTCGACCGCAAGACTCCAGAGGTGCAACAAGGGTTTTGCCTCGTGGCCGCTATCGAAGTAACCGCTCTCGCCCCACAAGACAAAGTTCTGGACGAAGGACGTCCCACCGACAAGGTGTTTCCCGAGTTGCCGGTATTCGTCACGCAAGAGCACAAGCCAACCAGCAGACGCACAGAAGAGCAACACAACAAGCAGTGCCGGGAAAATTCGACGAATTCGTTTCCCGTAAAACTCTGCAATGCTAAATTTTTCTCGCTCGAGATTGGACAGGATGATGGTGGTAATGAGATATCCGGATATGACGAAGAAAATATCAACCCCGATAAAACCGCCTGCCATTCGGCTTGGAAACGCATGAAAGAGAATCACTCCTATCACTGCGATCGCTCGCAATCCGTCGACGTGGGGACGATATTCATGCGCCGCTGCGCTGCGGATCACGGCTCGATCCGGCGATCTGTCGACGATCTCCGTCGCGGACGGAACCGGCAGCACTTGCGGGGTAGTCGTCGGTGACATGAGCTGTCCTTCGATGACTGCATATCGGCGAGTCGAACACCAATGACACCGATATTGAGCAACGCGTTCCTTACGCACACGTGGCTCGAACGCAAATCAACCACGTGAACCCAGTACACCTGCGCTCAGGATTGAGCGTATGTGCGCACGCGTACGCATCGTTTCGTATCAAGCAACGCAAAGGCGCGACCCTTTCATGTGCCCATACATCGCCCTTCATGCGTCTATAAATTGCCCTTCACGCAGGCACGTTTGACTCTTTCAAAAAGCGAACTTTCAGATAACAGACAAACGCCCTACGATGAAAATGAAGGTGATTTTTCCGGTGGCAGGAGCGATCGTCTACGCGGTCAAGCCCCGTATTTAGCGCTGCTGCCCGAAGTTCGCATCGGTGGGGCCTCTGTGGAGTCGTCCCAGCCGCCCGCTCTTTCCCATTGGCACTGCGATGCTCTCCCTCATTCAACGATCACGGTTAAATAGTTAGTTTTCCTACCAGATACGGTGAACGTGAATCGTCGCGACTGCGATCGTTGTCGGTTTGGTCGCAGCCGCGTCTCACACTCGCGAAGTTCGCGCGAGCGAGTCTGGAGGAAAGAAGTCGTATTGAGCGGGGCACCTACGATTCCTGACGACGCCTCAAGAACGACGTCTCAGGTAATGAGTACCCTGCTTCGTGCAATAAACGGCAGCGAGCGTCTTAACAAACGCCCAACCAGTCAACGCAACGCGCTGAACGCTGCGAGCAACGTCTGCACCCGGTGGTCGCAGGTGTGGTGCTGCGTGACTTCCCGAAAACCGTTCGCACTGATCCGCAGACGCTCGTCCTCGTTGTCGAGAAGCCATCGCAGCTTGCGCTGCATGTCCTCGAGATCCTGATAGACGCACAAATGCTCGTTGTCTGTGAAGTACGTGTGTAGATCGAGTGCGTTATCCGTCAGCAGGCACGATCGGCTGGCGAGCACTTCGAAATACCGCATGTTCAGGCCGAGCCTGACTGTGCGGTCGGCGTTGAGGACCACGCGCGCCTTGTTGTGAAGCGCGTTCAGAGGCGCACCGAGTATCAGGTCGCCCTTGTGGATGCGGCGCAGCATATCGCGTGGCAGCCGGCTTTTCTTGAGCCACGAATGCCCATATAGCGCGATGTCCTGGGTCACCTCGAACGCGCTCGCAATGACCTGATCGCGCCACGGACTCCATGCCCCGACAAATACGAGGTCGATTTCCCTGGCACTGCCAGCAATCGGATAATGCTGACGAACGTTTGCGCCGTGCGGCAAGTAGCGGGCTTCTCGCCCGTGCGACTGGATCGCGTCGACGACAGCAGGTGCGAACGCAAAGTAGAGGTCGAAATCGCGCGTGGCCGCTTCCAGGTCAGACCAATTGTTGTTCTGCTCGACCCACCAGCCTGCCTTCACGGCTTTCGATTCCCGCAGCTGGAAAATTTCGGCGCGTTTGCCATGAATGCAAAGCACGGCATCGGGCTGATAGTCGGCCACTTCTTCGCCGAGTCGGGTCGCCAGATGGTTTGCCTCGCCCAGTCGGTGCTTGCGGAACAGATCCGTCCCCCTCGGGACAAGGCGGAGCGTACGGGCGAGCTTGTTGATTCTGCGAAAGACGTAGCGTGATACCCAGTGGACCTGATCCTCGATGATGAAGGCCTTTGCCTCCACCCCTGCCCTCTCGAAAGCGTCGACGTAGTCGTCAGCCAACGGCGGAAAGCGGGGATGCGCGATGAGGATTCGCGAGATCGTCTTCGTCATAAGGCCTTTTCCAGCAGCGTCCATGTTGTCGTTGAGCGGCTTGCCCATGCGCTACGCGAAGTCATACATCCGAGACGAGCGCCTGGATAACGTCCACCGTGCGCGCCGTCGCGCCGCGGTGGCGCGACGCAAACGCGGCCGCAGCCGCGCCCATGGCGACCCGGCGCGGTTTGTCGCTGAAGAGTTCGCGCAAGGCGCGCGCGAGATCGGCGGGGTCCTGAATCTGCAGGGCTGCGCCCGCGGCCGTAGCGTCGGCGGTGGCCTGAGTGAAGTTGAACACGTGCGGCCCGATCAGCACCGGCACGCCCACGGCGCACGCTTCGATCAGGTTCTGCCCGCCGAGCGGCAACAGACTGCCGCCGATAAATGCAAGGTCGGAGGCAGCGTAGTAAGCGCCCATCTCCCCCATCGAGTCGCCGAGCAGCACGCTCACGTCCTGTGGCAACACACGCACGCCCTCATGCGCCGAGGCCGCGGCCGCTGCGGCCGGCGCCCAGCGCGAGCGCCGCTCGAGCTTGAAGTTCTTGCGCTCCACGAGCGCCGCCACTTCGTCGAAACGCTGCGGATGGCGCGGCACGAGGATCAGCAGCGCGTCCGGTACGTTCAGTGCAGCGAAAGCCTGCAGCACGAGTTCCTCTTCGCCTTCACGCGTGCTCGCCGCGACCCACACCGGCCGCTCGCCTATCGCGCGCCGCCATTCGCGGCCGCGCGCGATCAGCGCCGGCGGGCTCGCCATGTCGAACTTGAGGTTGCCGAGCACCGCCACATTGCGCGCGCCAAGTGCGGTGAGGCGCTCCGCGTCGGAAGGGCTTTGCGCAAGCACGCGCGTAAAGCCGCCGAACACCTCGCGCGCGCCCGCACCGAACTTCGCCGCGCGCTTGAACGAGCGCGCCGACATGCGCGCGTTGGTGAGCACGAGCGGCACGTCGGCACGCTTGCATTCGTCGATGAGCGTGGGCCAGACCTCGGTTTCCATCACGAGACCGAGTGACGGCCGCCATGCGCGCAGAAAGCGGCGCACCGCGTGCGGCATGTCGTACGGCAGGTAGCAGCGCAGCACGCGATCACCGAAGAGCTGCTCGCCGGTGGCGCGGCCGCCCGGCGTCATATACGTAAGCAGAACGCGCGCGTCGGGGCGCGCCGCCAGCAGCGCGTCGACGAGCGGCTGCGCCGCGCGGGTCTCGCCCACGGAGACGGCATGCACCCAGATGAGCGGCGCGTCGTCTTCGGGCAAGCGCCCCGCCGAATAGCCGAAACGCTCGCCGATATGCTCGCGATAGCCGCGCTCGCGGCGCGAGCGAATCAATAGCCGCAGCACCGCGAGCGGTGCAATGAGCCACCAGGCCGCGCGATAAATCGCTCTTAGCATCGGGCCTCCGCGACGGCCAGGGTCATGCGAAACGCCGCGGCCGCGCGGCTGGAGGCGTCGGTTGGCACGTTGGTCGGCACGTCGATCTGCAGGCTCATCGCGTGTGGATTCAAACCAGTTCCTTGCCCTTGAGGCGTTCGAGGATGCCGAGCGGCGCCCATTCGGGATGCACCATGTCCTTCACCGGCAGGAAAAAGGTCTGCTCCATCATGAATTGACCGGACATCACGGCATGCGAAGTGTGATCGGAGAAGCACACCCACACGCTGCCCGGCGGAAAGCCGATGGTCTCCTGCGGGCACGCCTTCTGATAGTCGAGATCGGCCTTCATGCCGTCGTGGAGGTTGAGCATCAGATGGTCGTACTCGCTGCGCGGCGATTTCGTGATGTGCAGCAGGTTCTGCAGCCACGCCGAGCCCGGAAACTGCGGCTTGATGTTCGGCAGGAAGCGCTTGGCCATGTCCTCGAACGGCTCGCCCACGCGCCACACGCGCGGCACGCCGTCCGGATTGACGTTGGTGAACACGCGCAGTATGCGCTCGCCGTAGTTCGGGCGCGAGGGAAACGCATCCACGTGCAGGCGCGAATCGTCCTTGCGCCACGAGGTCTCACGCGTTTCCACCTGATGCAGGCGCAGGCTCGTCGGCGCCACGCGCAGCTTGCCGGTGTACTCGGGAAAGAGGCCGTCCACCAGCGTGCGGGCGCAGGTCTGGTAACGCGCGATCAACGCGCGCACCGCCGACTGCGTGACGGCGTCACCGAGCACGCCGTGCAGCGCGCCGCCTTTCGGGTCGAGGCTGATGTTCTTGCGGTTGGGATCGGCGATCGCGGGGTCGAGCAGCGCACGCTCGCCGCCTTCGATCGCAAAGGCCAGGTTCGGGAAATACAGCACCTTGCCCTGCTCGACGGCGTCGAGCAGCGTCTCGCGCGGTTGCGAGAGCTGCTGGCCGTGCCAATCGGCGGAAGTGATTTCGATGATCTGGGATTCGTTCATTGTCGCCCCTGGAAGCGATGGATCTGACTGCCTGCCGGTGTGGCGCGGTGCGGGCGCGGTGTGCCCTCTTGCCCGCTTTATTGCCTTCTCGCGCGGCTCATGCCGGTCAAGCCCTGGCGCGCTTGTGCACATTCGTGCACCCTCGTGCGCGCCGATTCTTATACCCGCAGCATCCGAGGCGCGCCTTGACGCGCCGCAGCCCGTCCCTTGCCCGCGATGCGGCGGCGCGCCGCTACAGCAACCCAAAGGCCGCCAGCGCGCCCTTCACCTGCGCGAGCGTTGGCGGCTGGCCTGCCGTGCCCAGATTGACGACGTTCGGCGACCAGTAGCCGCCCGTGCGCCAGGCGGTCGCGAAATTGTACAACTCGACGGTCGGGCGCTTCAGCGCGGCCGCGATGTGCACGAGACCCGTGTCCACGCCCACCGTGGCCGCCGCGCCGTCGATCAGGCCGACCACGGCAGGCAGCGACAGTTTGGGCGGCACGATCGCCGCTTCGCCGAATTCGCGCGCAAGTCGCTCGCTGGTGGCGCGCTCCGCCTCGCTGCCCCAAGGCAGCACGAGCGACGCACCACGCCGCACGAGCGCCTGTCCCAGCTCGATCCAGTGCTGGTCAGGCCACTGCTTGTCGGCACGCGACGTGGCGTGCACGAACACCACATAGGGCACCGGCAGATTCAGCCCCACTTCCGCGAGCGCCTGGGCGGCGCGGTAGGTGTCGAGGCCGAAGTCGATGTCGTCGGTGCTCGAGGGCGGCGCGAGATCGAGCGCGCCCGCAACCAGTTGGCGCGTGCGCTCGACCACGTGGGTGCGCGGCTCGATGCGGATCGAGCGGTCGTAGAAGAAACGCACGGGCCATTCGTAGCCCGCGCCATCGGTGCGGTTGCCGAGGCCGACTAGCGGCCCGCGCGCCCAGCTCGCGACCCAGGCCGTCTTGATGAGCCCCTGGCAGTCGATCACGAGGTCGTACTTCTCGGCCGCGAGTGCGCGCCGGAACGCGCCGATCTCGCGCCAGTTGGCGCTCGAGAAGAGCCCCTTGCGCCAACGGCGCAGCGAGAACGGAATCGCGCGGCGCACGCCCTCCACGAGCTCGACGAGCGACTGGAAGCTCTCTTCGACGAGCCAGTCGATCTGCGCGTCGGGATACCGCCGCCGGATATCGGCGATGGCGGGCATGTTGTGGACGACGTCGCCAAGCGACGACACGCGCACGATGAGGATCTTTTGCACGCTCAAGGCAATTTGTGCGGACGAATGAAAAAGGTCCGCAATTTTAGCGCGCCGGGCGAAGATAAGCGAAAAAGGGGGGAGAAAGCGCGGGCATGTGCGCCACTCCCCCAAAGGCCTCGGGGCCCATAGAAGCCGCCGCCGCGCAAACCGGTATCGAGGCGCAAGCGGCGCGCCGCTTGCGCTCTGTGGTGGCAGACCTTTCTTACTGGACCAGTCTTGGCGGCGTGTACGCCCCGTAACTTGGCCCAACCCCTCCCGAATTCGCTGTCTCGCAATGGCTCATGTCGTTGGACATCTG
This sequence comes from Paraburkholderia sp. J8-2, assembly GCF_905220195.1. Taxonomy (NCBI): domain Bacteria; kingdom Pseudomonadati; phylum Pseudomonadota; class Betaproteobacteria; order Burkholderiales; family Burkholderiaceae; genus Paraburkholderia; species Paraburkholderia sp. J8-2. The sequence goes on along the minus strand of NZ_CAJMZA010000011.1, from coordinate 104,269 downwards.
TGCCAGCACATAGGGCGTAGAGCCGTTACTCGCATCAAGAATGTGGAGACAGGCAAATGCCAGAACCGGCTGAAAGCCGCTCGTCTGCGGATCGTTCACGACAACCACCGTCGCCCACGCGCATTGCCCATTGCCCGCAGCGCTGCAAGCGGCTGTGTCCTTGAAGATCGAGTTTTTCTCGCCGGTCTGAATCCACGTTCCCGGCGACCCACCCACAGAGAACGTCGTGCTGTTGCCATTCGTCAACAGGCTACTGGCATAGCTGGCACTGTTGTCGTTGACGTTAAACGTCGTCCACTGGCCGGATTGACAGGTTCCGTATTGATAGCTGGATCCGATCTGAAAAATGTACGGCTGTCCTGCAACCTGAGGCGTCGAGAAGCCGGACACGGTGCCAGTGGTCGGCGAGAGCTTCGGCGAATTGGTCGACGAATTCCAGTAGTTGTTGTACAGGCACTGCGACATCGCCATGGGAAAGAGCCCGCCAGGCCCCACGTTGCCGGGTGAGGACAGCACGGCCGTCGCCACCGCACTGGCTTTGAGGATAGTGACGCCGAACACGCTGCTCAGAAAGCCCCTGACCGAGCCGTTCGTGTTTGAGCCGTCTTTGCGGATGGTCACCTGTACGGCAGCCAGGTCGTTCGCTCCCGGTGTGAACGGCAGTGCCTCGAGACCATACGGCGTTCCCGTAGCGTTCCAGTATCCGGTCGCCACGGTACTCGCCTGCACATACGCGCCCTGGACCCGGTTGGTCGCGTTTGACGTCGAGAACGTCGACGCTGTCGCTGACGCCGTCGTGAAATCGGGCTGGGTAGCGGAGCTGTTGCCGCACTCGGTGCGCGGTTTCAGACAACCCGCACCGGCCAGCGCGGCCGCATCAGCCGCATTCTGGAGTTCGCTTCGAGCGACCATCAGATTGCCGATGTCGATGGCCAGCGCCGCGGTTCCCAACAGAAAGACCATGAACACCGCAACCGTGATGGCCACCGCCCCTTTCTGCTTCCGTCTGCTCCCCGTGCGCATGATTGTCCCCTTTATTCGTTGTTCATGACGGTCGTGGCGGACAGCGTAAGTGCACCCGTGATGGGGGCCACCATTCGTCCGAGCGCCAATCCGTTGTACGTATAGGAGACGGTCACCGAAAGCGGTTGACCGAAATTGCCGCCGGCGCCAGTCGTCACGACCGTAGGCGTATTCTGCGTTCCGAACGTCAGCAGGTAGCTCGACGTGTAATTCGTCACGACCGTCTGGACGTCGCTGGCCGTTGGCTTCGGACTCTTCAGCACGACTCCGGCGCGGGCGCCTTCCCGGCTGGCGTTGGTAATCACCGCCTTGTCGTAAAGGAACAAGCCCATTTCGATGATGCCGAACAGCAAGATCAGCAGCACCGGCAGCACGAGAGCAAATTCCACTGCAGCCACGCCGCGCTGGCCGCGCCTGCCGCGCCTGCGCCGCGGGCTCGCTGGGCCCCTATTTCCCCGTCCCGGGCCTAACGGAAGTGACAGCGCGCCGGTCTTTGCAGTTTTCATAACATCCCCCGATTGAATCGCCCCTGCAGGGCTTGCTCTATTCATGTCGCGCGTTCCAGCCCACTACTAGCCACCGTTCATGGTCGGCAGCATCGTCCGATAGATATGCAGCATCGCCGGCCCCATCAGCACCACCATCAGCGCCGGAAAGATGCAGAACATCAGCGGAAACAGCAGCTTGAGCGCGATTTTTGCGGCCTTTTCTTCTGCAAGCATGCGACGGCGCGTGCGCAGCGTATCCGAGAGCACGCGCAGCGAGTCGCCGATGCTGGTGCCGAAACGCTCGGCCTGGATCAGCATCGTGCTGAAGGAGTCGACGTCTTCCACACCCGTGCGCATGGCGAGGTTGCGCAACGCCTTTTCCTTCGAATAGCCCGAGCGCATCTCCAGAAGCGTGAGGTCCAGTTCGTCGGCGACCACTGCGCTGCGCAACCTGATCTCCTCCGCTACGCGCATCATTGCGGCATCGAGACCGAGGCCTGCTTCGACGCAGACCGTCAGCAGATCGATGGCGTCGGGGAAGTCCTCGAAGATCGCGCGCTTGCGTTGCGCGACGAAGCGCGCGAGCGCAAGCCCCGGCAAGTAGTAGCCGAACACCACAAGCGACACGAGAACGACTGCGAAGCGCGTAACCGAACTGGCCGCCCCGCCGCCGCTAATCATCCACATGGCCGCAAGCGTGGGCAACAACAGTGCCAACACGGTGCGAGTGCCGAAAAAAATCGCCACGGCACCCGGCGAGCGCCAGCCCGCGTTCATCAGGCGTACGCGCAGCGCCGAAACTTCCCAGCCCTCCTTGGGCGTCGAGAGCCGGGAAAGCGGCTCGGAAATCTGCACGAGCTTTTCGTACCAGGCCTCGTTGGTGGCATCCGGCTGCATACCAGGAACAGGTGAGCCGCGAGCGCCGCCCACTTGTTCAATGCGCCGCCTCATGGTCCTCGGTGCAAGGACATACATGCCGGCCAGAGACAGGCCGAATACGCAGGCAAACAGACAGATCAGCAACAACAACCGCGTCGAATCGATCGCTAACATGACTCCCCCCTTCGAATTTTGTGGATGGCGCGAAACGCGGCGTCTTCAGACGCGTATGCGTACGATGCGCCGCCCCCAGAACATGCCGGCCAGCAGCAGCGCGGTGCCGGCTTCGAGCATCATCACGCCCGCCGGGTCCTGCCATAGCACTTCTAGAAAGTCAGGATTCACGAAGGAAATGGCGCCGCCCGTGACCACCGGCAGCAAACCCAGCACCCGCGCCGAGAGGACCCCTTCCGCGGAAAGCACGCGCACCTTGTCGAACAGTTTGAAGCGCTCCCGCACGAGGCTCGCAATGCCGTCCAGCAGCTCGGCCAGGTTGCCGCCCGTCTCGCGCTGGATCAGCACGGCGATGACGAGGTAACGCAGATCCCCCACCGGCATGCGCTGCGCGAGCGCCGTCAATGCCTCGTTGAGCGACACGCCATAGTTGATCTCGTCGAACGTGGTGCGAAACTCGGCGCCCATCGGGTCGGCGAACTCGGTGCCGACGAGGTCGATCGCACCCGTGAGCGCATGCCCAGAGCGCAATGCGCGCGCCAGCATGTCGCAGGCATCCGGCAACTGCTTCTGGAAGCGCTGCATCCGCTTCGTGCGCCGATAACGCACGTACATCAACGGCAGCAGCGTAGAGACCGCCGCACCCGACGCCAGCATGACGAGCGGTACATGGATGAACATCGCCGCTACGGTCGCGAGAACCGGCATGAGCGCGCACATTGCGATAACGCGTGAAGCCGTCCAGCTGATGCCCGACTGCTGCACCCACGCCTCGAACGAGCGAATGCCCGGCGTGAGCAGCAGCATGCGATCGACCAACTTCGACCCATCGAGCTTGCGCGCCTTGAGGATCGACATCGCCTCTTTGCGCCCGAGTCCGCCCGTCGCCACGGCCTCGATGCGCGACTCGAGGCGGCGCGCAACGGCGCCGTGCCGGCTGTTCCACCATTCCCACGCGCCCTGGCTGGCAAGCACCACGGCTACGAAGAGCAGCAGAATTGCCAGAATGAAGGTTGTACTCATGCCATGCTCCCCCGGATGAACGTCGTGAATATCAGACCGTGTCGTAGCGCCGGCCCGGATCGAAAATCTGCTCCGGCAGGTTCACGCCAAACGCCGCGAACCGCTCGCAGAATTTCGGCCGCACACCGGTCGCACAAAAATGGCCACGCACGTTGCCGTTCGAATCCATGCCGGTGCGCTTGAACGTAAAGATTTCCTGCATGTTGATGATGTCGCCTTCCATGCCGGTCAGCTCCGAAATGCTCACGATCTTGCGGCGGCCATCGGTCAGGCGTGCGGCCTGCACGACCACCGAGATCGCAGACGAGATCTGATGGCGCATCGTGCGCGGCGGCAACGCGAGGCCGCCGAGGCTGATCATGTTTTCGAGACGCGTGAGCGCATCGCGCGGCGTGTTGGCGTGGATCGTCGCGAGCGAGCCTTCGTGGCCGGTGTTCATCGCGTTGAGCATGTCGAGCGCTTCCGCGCCGCGCACTTCGCCGAGGATGATGCGGTCCGGGCGCATACGCAGCGCGTTGCGAACGAGCGCGCGCTGAGTGATCTCGCCTTTGCCTTCGATGTTCGGCGGACGCGTCTCCAGGCGCAGCACGTGATCCTGGCGCAGTTGAAGTTCGGCCGCGTCCTCGATCGTCACGATGCGTTCGTCGTTCGGAATGAAGCCCGAGAGCACGTTGAGCATGGTCGTCTTGCCGCTGCCGGTGCCGCCCGAAACGAGAATATTGACCTTGGCGCGCGCGAGACCCTCGAGCACCTGGGCCATCGGCGGCGTGAGCGTTTGCAGTTCGATCAGATCCGAGACCAGCAGCGGCTTGACTGCAAAGCGCCGGATCGACACGAGCGGCCCGTCGACAGCCGAAGGCGGGATGATGGCGTTCACGCGCGAGCCATCGGGCAGGCGCGCGTCCACCATCGGGCTCGATTCATCGATACGCCGCCCCACCCGCGAGACGATCTTCTCGATCACCTTCATGAGATGGGCGTCGTCGTAGAAGTTGACGTCGGTGAGTTCGAGCTTGCCGCGGCGCTCCACGTAAGTCTGGCACCACGTGTTCACGAGAATGTCCGAGACAGTGGGGTCGCGCAGCAACGGCTCGAGCGGACCGAAGCCGAACATCTCGTCGTACACGTCGACGGCCAGCTGCTTGCGCTCGAGGTCGTTCGCAAGCGCCTTCTGCTCTTCGAGGATGCGGCCCACGAGCGCGTTGATTTCGCTACGGATCTGCTCCTGGGGCATGCGTGAGAGACGCTCGAGTTCCACGCGTTCGAGCACCGCATGATGCGTGTCGTACTTCAGCTTCTGGTACGCCTCGGTCTTCGCCCGGGACGGCGGCGCGGAGGCTACGGCGGCCGCGCCGCCCGTATCGGTGCGCTCGACGATCGTCGGCTCGAGGCGCTGTGCAAAGATCTGCTCGCGAAGGGACATGACCTTTCTCCTTTACATCAAACCGAGTTTGGCTGGCGCCTGGCGGCCGAGCATGCGCGCGAACAGGGATTCGCCCTTGCCTCGCGTGCTCGCGCCTGTCGCGTTCGGGAGCGCAACGCTGGACGCCAGCGTACGCAGGCTGCGCGTCACGGCGCTGCCGGGCGCTGCCACGGCAATCGGCACCCCCTGATTGACCGCTTCGGCAACGGCGCGCGTATCGTCGGGAATGACGAGGAACGGCTTCATGGCGAGCACGGCGTCGGCGGCCTCGCGCACGCGCTCGCCGTGACGCGTCTGCCGGTTCAGAAGCAGTCGCATGCGCTCCGGCCCGTAACCGAGCGACTGCAATATCTCCTGTAGCCGGCGTCCCGCCTGAAGATGCGGCATGCTCGCCTGCAAGACGATGTGGATCTCGTCACTGCGATCGAGCGCGAGCATGGAAAGCGGATTGATCGTCTGGCCGAGATCGAGGATCACGCAGTCGTAACGGGGCGCGGCAACGCCGAGCACCCATTCGAGCCTGTCCTGGCGCATCTCGCCCGCCTTGATCGGATCGCCCGCGCCCGCCAGGATGTCGAAGTTCCCGGCGGCGTGCATCACACTCGCTTCAAAAAGCGCCACGTCCATGCGGTCGACTTCGGCGCACAACTGCGGAAGCGTCGAGGGCGGCGTCTCCGCTGTCACGAGAAACGCCGCGTCCGCGTAGAGCTGGTTCAGGTCGATCAGCAGCACGCGACGGTCGTGCGACTGGGAGACGATATGCGCGACGTTCGCCGCGATGAAGCTCGTTCCCACGCCGCCCTTGCACGACATGAACGAGACGATGCGCGACGTACGCGCGCTCCCGTGCGCACGCTGGCCGATTGCGCGCTGCAGCGCCTCGCCTATCGTGCGGCCGTCAGGCTGCCCAGTGACGACGTCGCGAAAGCCCGCGCGCATTGCCGCGATGAGTTCGTCTGGCGACGCATCGGGAGTCAGCAGAATGCACGTGAGCCGTTCGCAACGACGGCACAGCTCGCTCACGGAAGGCAACTGTGCCTCCTGCAGCCCTCGCGCGTCGACGATCAGGACATCGAACGCGTCGAGCGTGTCGCCGCGCTCGACGAGATCGAACGGTGTGCCTACGCTACGCGTCGTGCGGTACGGGCCGCATCCCGCGATCGTGCGCATGATCTGCGCAAGCCGCTCCGCGTCCGTCGAGGTAATGAGTATGTCGATCATGATCGTATGTCCCCGCTGTTGTTCCGTTCTCTGGCCGAAGCACACCGCTTACTGGCTACCGCCGCCACCGCTCACGCCTATCGTGTAGGGGTTCGCAGATGCCGTCGGATGCTGGAACGACTTGTCGTAGTTGTCCATCGCCGATGCCGCCGACTTGCCGTCCACACCCGGCTGCGATGCGTGCTGGCCCGCGTCCGGGTCGATGATTTGCGCCTGCATCGAGTGGCGCACGGCTTGCCCGAAGTGCGCGTCCCAGATCGGCGTGCTGGTCATGCAGCCGCCGAGCGCTGCGCCGAGCGGCGCGATCAGCAGGAACCGGCGAACAAATGCAAAGTTTTCGAGTTTCATTTTGGCCTCCTGATCGCCTGGTCAATGAGCGGTAGTTTCGTTCGAGGCGATGCGTGCCGCCTCGCGCTCGATTCGCTGCGCACGTGCCGCGCTGTCGTCGCCTGGCGAAGGCACGAGGGCCTGTGCAGCGACCTGCTGCGTGGGTACGGATTGCGCCAGCGCTTCAGCGGGCGGCGCTGCCGGCAGCGGCGATTCCTCGCGTCTGGAAGAGACCTGCGGCGCGGGCAGCGCGGCCGGCGTTTGCGGTGCGGCCGGGACCGGCGGCGTCGAGCCAGGTGCGGGCTCACCCGGTGCGGCCTGCGTGCCAGCGGGCGCGGGCGGCGCAAAACGACCCTGGTTGCGATGGGCGCGGCCTTCCATGTTGCCCGTTGCGTACACGTCGGCTTCGTGGACCGGCGAGAAGCTGTCCGTGGGCATCTGGAGTTGCGCGATATCCGCCACCGGCTTCACGAGGTGCGGCGTGACGATGAAGATCAGCTCCGAGCGGTCCTGCTGGAACGACGTGCTCCTGAGCAACGCGCCCAGTACCGGCACCTCACCGAGGCCCGGCACGGCCTTCAGTGAGCCGGTAATGTTGTTGCTGATGAGCCCACCGATCGCGAACGACTCGCCATCGTGCATCTGGACCGTGGTGGAAGCGCGGCGCGTCGTGATGAGCGGCAGGATGCTCACGCCGCTGACGTTCGACGCGCTGAGCGTGACGCCCGTGGGCGACAGTTCCGAGACCTCCGGCGCCACCTTCAGGTTGATGCGCCCGCCGTTGAGCACCGTAGGCGTGAACTTGAGCCCCACGCCGAACTCCTCTTCCTGCAGCGTGATCGCTGTGGCGGACGTGCCGCCGCCGCTTTGCGGCACAGGGATGAAGATTTTGCCGCCGGCGAGGAAGGTGGCTTCCTGACCGCTGATGGTGACGAGGTTAGGCTCGGCCAGGATCTTCACGAGGTTGTCGGTTTTCTGCGCGTCGATGGCGAACTTGAGCGGATTGTTGTTCGCCTTCGAGAAGCCGAATGCGCTTGACACGCCAGCGAGCAGATTGCTCACCAGCGCCCCCGTCCAGGAGCCGAAGCCGCCCTGGATATTGACGGCTGAGCCGAGCTGGTCGATCAGCGTCTTGTCGACTTCGGCGACCTTCACTTCGAGCATGACCTGCTGCGGCGAGTCGACGCTCAACATGTTGATCACGCCGCCCGTGTGCGCGCCGTTGTTGCTCTGACCGCTCACGCCGAACACCTGGGCGATTTCCGCGGCCTGCTGGGCGGCCTGCGCGCTCGATACATGGCCGGCGAGCACGATGTTGTCGGCCGCCGTCGAAACGCGGATGTCGCGCTCTTGCGGCATCAGTTGCGCAAGTGCCGCCTGAAGGCCGCCGGAGTCGGCGCTCACGATCACATCGATCACCTGGCATGCGCCGCTCTTGCCCTGGACGATCATGTTGGTCGTCCCGACCGCCTGGCCTACGATGTAGAGGGTTTGCGGCGACACCATGGTCGCCTGGGCGACCTCCGGATTGCCGAGCGTGCGGTTGCGCACGGGTTCGTCGATCGGTACGAGCGTCGACTTGCCAAGTGGCACGACTACGTTGCTTTCGTTGCGAATGGCCCCGACGCAGTTCGGTCCGCGCAGCGGTCCGGCCACGGCTTTGGGCGGCGCGCTGCTGCCTTGCTGCGGCCCCATGCTGATGGTCATCTGCATGGGACCCTTGCCCATGGGAACCGCAGCGCTTGCGGCCGGCTTCTCCTGCCCTGCGTTGCCGTTCGACTGCTGTGCCCAGCCCGGAGTCGAAGTCATCAACCCGGCGCAAACCCAGGCAAGCGTTGCGACACGCCACGGACGAACGCCGTTGCGGGCCCCCGTGGACCCCACGTTTACTTTGGTATCCATATCGTTATACCCCGTACTTACCTGCGTTTTAATGGCGGCTTTACCGCTCACTCGCCCTCTACCCGGATGGTCATCGCCGGAATCAGGCAGCCGTCCTGCTTTCTTTCAGAAACACTCCTGACTGCCGGTCACGCCCGAAAGCACGCCGATACAGTTACGCTTGACTGGCGCACGCTCGGCGTACTTCACACGCACCGGGTGTGCCGGTTCCGGCAGCGGCGCGGGCGGCGGCAGCGGGCCACCCAGCAAAGTCTGTTTGGTCGCGCCGTCGGTCATGAGCTTGTTGTCGTCCACCTGGTTGCGCAGGACGAGCGAGAGCGTGCCCACGCTGCGCGCCAGATCGAGCTTCTCCGCCTGCTCGGGCGTCACCTCCAGGGTCACCGCGTTCACAACCTTGGGTGCGGTATCGTCGCGATTGACCTGCTGCGCAACCGCCAGCACCAGAATTTTTTCGAGCACGATCTTCGAGATGCTCTGCTGCTGCGTATCGGCTTTTTTCTCCGGCTCCTGCGTGTTGACGATTACGTCGACGTAGTTGCCCGGCAACGCGAAGCCCGCGACGCCAACGACGTCGTTCACGCGGACCGTGATCGCGCGATGTCCGTCGCCAATCACCGCCGATAGTCCGCCTTTCGTGCCCACGGGCGCGAGCTTCGACTCGAGCACCGGCTCACCGCGCGTGAGGCTTGCGCGCACCACCCGCCCGTCGAGATCCTTCGGTAGTGCGAAGGTTCCAGGCGGGAGACTGTCCTTTGGCCAGCTGACCGTTCGGATCATCGTTTCATTGATCGGCTGACCGAGATTGATGTCGTCCGATGCGACGGCAACCGGCACCGTGGCCCCCGACGACGTTTGAAGCAACCATTTGGAAGCGAACACCACTGCGGCCAGTCCGGCCAGCAGAGCAATCGCGAGCATGACAAACGCGCGGCTGTTTTTCATGACATCCCCCGTAAGCATTCCATAACATTAGTAACCAACGAACCGACAATTCGGCCCTTGTCCCGCGGGCACCGGCCAGCGCTTTAGCTCACCATCGTGAATAGCGCTGCAACGGTTCCCCCGGCGATCGCGACACCATACGGAATCGATCCGACCGATTCGCGTACCGTACCTGGCGATACGCCCGCCATGCGCGCGGCGCGGCCCGCTCCCGCAAGCAACGCTGCAACATTTCCCGTCAGGCGGCCCAGTTGTCCCCGCATCAGGGCAATCCCTAACGACCATACCCCGCCGATGATGAAAGTGTTCACTGCGATATCGACGGTCGCCGCCGCTCCGAGCCACGCACCCAGCATCATCAGCAACTTGACGTCGCCGGCCGCCATGCCGCGAAGCACATAGAACGGCAGCAGAAGTGCGAATCCGGTCGCCGCGCCACCCAGCCAGATCGCGCAGCCCGGAACGACTCCGCGCAGCGCGATCTGCACCGCGAGCGCCGAGACAAGACCGACCACGATCAGCAGGTTCGGAATCCGGCGGCTAACGATGTCCGTGCTGGCCGCAAGAATCGCCAACGCGATCACACACAGCGGAACCGGCTGCGGCGGCAAGGAGACAGAAAGCATCGTGAATTCCATTTGTGCGCTCCCGGGTTAGACCTGCTTTGCCATGACCAACCTCGCTCGCCAGCGCTCGGGTTAGAGCGTATTGACGATGTCGGAAAAGACGTTTTGAAGCGTCGATCCGATTGAAGCGATGCTGGCCATGATCAGCACCGTGATCAGGGCCGCGAGCATCCCGTACTCGAGCGCTGTTATGCCGTTTTCGTCACGAACGAAGTGCTTGGCCTGAGCGATGATCTTTTGCATGTCTGGTCTCCAGTGAGAAGTGAGGTATGGGGCGAATGCGGTTTTCGTTGCCTATGCACTCGCCCGCATAGCGGTCAGATCGCGTTAGCGACGTCGGAGAAGACGTTCTTCAGCGTCGAGCCGATCGATGCCACGCTTGCGATGATCAGCACCGTGATCAGACCGGCGAGCATCCCGTATTCGAGTGCCGTGATGCCGTTTTCGTCACGTGCGAAGGTCTTTGCTTGAGCGATGAACTTTTGCATTTTGGTCTCCGGTTACAAAGGATTCTGGTTGGCCCCGATCCGGGTGAAGTCTGAGTCTGGTTTCAGCCCCACCTCTTCCAACCCATAAACTTGGCATGACTGACTATCAGCGGGCGAGTGTGGCTCGTGTTGCAGACCCACTCGCCCACGCAACGGTCAGATCGCGTTAGCAACGTCGGAAAACACGTTTTTCAGCGTCGACCCGATCGATGCCACGCTTGCGATGATCAGCACCGTGATCAAACCAGCGAGCATTCCGTACTCGAGCGCCGTGATGCCGTTTTCGTCACGAACGAAGCCCTTTGCCTGAGCGATGATCTTTTGCATTTTTGATCTCCAGATGGATGTGTACATGGTTAACCCCCGTTCCATGTGGTTTTGAGGGTGCGTGGACTACGTCACTGGGTCAGTGCAGCAGTCACAGGACGCAGTTCTACGCGCCACGAATCGATAACTACGTACGGTTGGTCACATCCGCAATAATTTCCTACAGCGGACTACACGAAATCGGCAAAATTGACACGCCACATGTGGCCCATCCCGCGTAATTCGACGATGAAGCATCGGCTGTAAACATGCTTTATCCACTACTTTCCGACCACCTCCGAACGTCATCACTTGCTCGATGTCTCACTTGCTTTTCACTTTATGGCTTTATTTTCGCCTCTTTTCCTGACACATGGAAACGCTTCCATCTTTATCGCATGAGATGAATTCTCATTTGCAGTTGATATGTCAACTACTTTTTTCGCCTTGATGACGATCGTTAAGGATGTGCTTATACCAAAACCGGCGACGCACACCGCTGCGAAAATTTAGTAGTTACTCAATACGAACAACGTATTCGGCGCTCTTCTACGCGCATTTACTTCAGAAGTGTTTCACCGAGGCTGGACTCGAGCACAAGAGTGTTCGTTTGCGAACGCCGCGGACTCACTCGCCATTGCTCCCGACACGCTCGCCTCACAATAATCGGAGCAACACACAGGGACTGCCACGCATCGCAGCTCCTGTGCGTACGGGGAACGAGAAATAGGCGGCAGCGCCGCCAACAGAAAATATTCAACGGGGACGACAAAAATGGGACCACTTGAGCGCAATCGCTCGCGCTTACATTCGGCGGCGTTCGCCTGGCTCTCGCGCGAGAGGCTCATTGCCTACAGCACCGCCATGCTCGTCATCGGTGTCGGCTTCGTAGCACTCTGGGCAATCGTGACTCACGGCTTTTCGGAGACTCGCGGTTGGCGCCCGGGGTCAGATCTGATCGTGTTCTGGTCGGCCAGTCACGCAGTCCTGCACGGGCAAGCCTCCACGGTCTTCGATTACTCGGCGTTTTCCCGGATCGTGGCCGCGGCAACCGGCGGCTTGCCCAAAAGCGCGTTTATTCCCTGGCTTTATCCCCCCACCTTCCTGTTGTTCGTCGCACCGCTCGCGTTGTTGCCGCTTCCGATTGCCTACGGCTTCTTCCTGGTCGCGAGTGTGTCCGCTTTCGTCTGCGCGACGGTTCGCGTTTCCGGACTCGCGCACGGCCCGCTTGGCATTGCGGCGGCGCGCTACGTCGTGCTCGCCATGCCATGTGTGATGGTATGCGCGATCTTCGGGCAGAACGCGCTGATTACCGCGGCACTCGCCGCGTTTGCCATTGCGTCGATCGAACGGCGCCCCGTTATCGCCGGAATATGTATCGGCCTGCTGGTGATCAAACCGCAACTGGGCATCCTGTTCCCCGTTGTTCTGATCGCGGCACGGGCATGGAAAGTGTTCGGATGTGCTGCCGTGACGGCCGCGCTCTTTTCCCTGGCCAGCGTGGCGCTCTGCGGGACCGCTTCGCTTCGGCAGTTCGCCGGGAACATCGCGATGGCGCGTGAGCTGATCCTCGAGCACGACGTCCGCTTCTGGCTCGCTTCGCCATCCGTGTTCGCTTCGCTGCGGCTGCTTGGCGCGTCGCTGATCGCAGCAGGCCTAATGCATGCAGCGATTGGAATCATCGCCGCGTGCGGTGCGTGGAAAATCTGGCGCACGACGCGCGATTGCGCCCTGCGCGCCGCCGCGCTCGCGACCGCCACGCTGATTGTCACGCCCTATGTCTGGCACTACGAACTAACGTGGGTCGGACTCTCTTGTGCGGGCCTGCTCGCGAGCGGATTGCGTCGCGGATGGCTGGCCGGTGAGCAGCCCGTGCTACTCCTCGTCTGGCTCCTGCCGATCTTCGAATTCATCAATCAGATCCTGAGACTGCCGCAAACCGGACCCGTGATCCTGTTGCTCATGTTGCTCGCGCTGCTGCGCCGCGCTCGCATCGAGCCCATCCTTTAAGCAAGGCACCACGCCATGAGCCAGAGAACGTACCGCGATTACATGGATACCGCCAAGCTCGAGCCAGCCCAGCCCCTCGGCACTCGACAGCACGTCTCTCACTGGTTGAGCGGCCAACGCCTGTGGATCTATCCGCTCGCCGCGCTTGCTTACTATCTCGGCGTGGCGCTCGCTTACGTGTATCACCTGGTCTGGCTCAAGGATCCCCAGCTGAGCGTGCTTGCCGTAGACTGCCTGCCGTTCTGGAGCGCCTCGCATCTTGCCCTGCAAGGACATGCGGTGGACGCCTATAACTTTGGCATCCTGAAGCCCATCGAGGAATATGCTGCCGGCCGGCCCGTCGGTACCCTTCCGTGGCTCTACCCGCCAACGTTTCTGCTATTCCTTTATCCGCTGGCATTGCTGCCGTTCACGCTTTCCGCACCCATCTTCCTGTTCGGTACCCTCGCCTTGTTCGTCGCGGTGGTCAAGACGATCGCTCCCCACCCGCGCACGGCGCTCCTCGCCATCGCCTTCCCGGGTTCAGCGCTCGTGCTGACCGCCGGCCAGAACGGATTGCTCACGGCTTCGCTGGTGGGGCTCGGACTGGTCCTGCTGCGCCGCCGTCCGATACTCGCAGGGCTATGTTTTTCGCTCGTCGCCATGAAGCCACAGTTGTGCGTGCTGATTCCCCTCGCGCTGCTCGCTTCGCGCTCGTGGCGTGCACTGGGCGCGATGATCGCGGGCATGGCGATATCGCTGGTACTTGCTGTACTGGCGTTCGGTGGCGCAACGCTCGTCGCGTTCGTTCATAACATGGGCCTCGCCAACAGCTTTGTCGAGAGCGGACGAGCGCTGCTGTTTCGTGTGCCCACCCTGTTCGCGGCCCTCAAGCTGCTTCACGCGCCAACCGTCGTCGCCGGCGCGGTGCAAGCGCTATCGGCTCTTTGCGCCGCGGCGGCCGTGTGCTACGCATGGAGGCGCCCCAGCGCTTTCGGGCTGCGCGCCGCCGTGCTCGTATGCGCCAGCATGCTCGTGAGTCCGTATCTCTACGACTACGATCTGACATGGTATGGAATCCTGATCGCATGGGTGGTCTATCACGCGAGAGAGCACGGCTTTCAGCGCGGACAGCGCGAATGGCTGGCCGTACTCTGGCTCGCTCCCGTCGCCGGGCTCACGCTCGTTTCGCATCTGCACATTCCGTTCACGCCGCTCATCTCGATTGCCACGCTCTGGATGCTCATTGCGCAGATCGCGCGCGAGCGGAAAGCGCGGGCAATGACCAACAGCGCTGCCTCGTTGTAGAAGGGAGAAGACATCATGAATATGCCTGTCGGTGTGGAAGCGCGCCGCGTTGCAGCCGCGTTCGAGCCTCCCCTTATCTCTATCGTTGCGCCGTTCTATAACGAGGAGGACAGTGTTGGCGCGTTCTTCTCGCAGATCGTCGCGACCATGGAGGCGATCGAGTCAATCCGCTTCGAGATCGTCTGCGTCAACGACGGCAGCAGCGACGCCACGCTTGAGAGGCTGATCTTCGCGAGCCAGCGCGAACCGCGCATCAAGGTCATCGACCTTACGCGCAATTTCGGCAAGGAGGCAGCGCTGACAGCGGGTCTCGACGAAGCGCGCGGCGACGCGGTCGTCGTTATCGATGCGGACCTGCAGGATCCCCCCTCGCTGATTCCCGAGATGATCCAGCGTTGGCGCGACGGCGCCGAAGTCGTGCTCGCCCGGCGCGCCAGCCGTGCCTGCGACTCCTTCCTCAAGCGCACGACTGCTGCGCTGTTCTATCGCGTGCACAACGCACTTTCGCCGTTGAAGATCCCTGAGAACGTGGGTGACTTCAGACTCATGGATCGCAAGGTGGTTAGCGCGCTAAGCCGCCTTCCGGAACGGCATCGGTTCATGAAGGGACTCTTTGCGTGGGTCGGATTCAAGTCAGTGACGATCGATTATGAGCGCACGCCACGCAGCGCGGGCACCACCAAGTTTTCGGGCTGGCGCTTGTGGAATTTCGCTCTTGAAGGCATCACGAGCTTCAGTACCGTGCCCTTGCGCAGCTGGACGTACATTGGCGGCGCGATAGCCGCGCTGGCGTTTTGTCACGGGGGCATCATTGTCTGCCGCACGTTGCTGTTCGGCAATCCGGTGCCCGGATACGCTTCGCTGATTGCCGTCTTGCTGTTCTTGAGCGGTATCCAGCTGGCCGGTATCGGTGTCATCGGCGAATACGTCGGGCGCATTTATGACGAATCGAAAGAGCGGCCCATTTATCTCGTCCGCCGCCGTTACGAGTCGCGCTCCCGGACCGGCGCGCTGCCAGTTGAACATGAGGACGCCCACAGCCATCACGAGGCCCTGGAGCGGGTTCACAGGTGCGATCCGCCATGGTTGCGCGCGAGCGGACACTGACCATGCGCCATCCGAAAGCCGCTGTCGAGGCAAACGCCCCGGCAGCGTGCACGGCTGGCTACGCCAACCGTGAGAGAGGCACCGCTGGACGCAAGACGTGGCTGACCCGGGAGCGGCTTGCGCTGTATAGCGCGTCGTTATTGATTGTTCAGGCCGTGTTCATCGGAATCTGGGCGGTCGCATATTGGGGAGTGCACCAAGCGGGCATCCCACTGCCCGGCTCGGATTTCCGGGTGTTCTGGTGTGCCTCCGACGTCTCGCTGCACAGCGGCGCAGCAGCGGCGTTCGATCAACAGCGGCTGCTCGCCTGCGAGGCGTCCCTGCAAGCCGGCGCGCCTTTGGCAAACATGTTCGGTCCGTGGATCTATCCACCGACTTTTCATCTGCTCGTCTATCCGCTGGCGTTGCTGCCCTACGCGGCATCGTATGCACTCTTCATGGGTATCGGCATTGCGGCCTGCCTGATTGGCTGCCTGCCGGCGATGAGAAAGCGCGCTTTGCCATGGATAACGGTCGCCGCGTTTCCCGGGATATGGGTCACGATGGTCTACGGCCAGAATTCCTTGCTGACGCTCGGATTGGCCGCCGCTGCGCTCGGCATGCTGGAGTCGGCGCCTGTATGGGCAGGTATCTGCGCGGGCATGCTCGTCATCAAGCCTCAACTGGGCACGCTGTTGCCGCTGCTCTTCCTGTGCGGCCGCCACTATCGAGCGTGTATCGCAGCGATTTCAACAGCCGCCCTGTTCTGCGCCGCAAGCGCAGCCCTGTTTGGCTGGACGCTGTGGGTCCAATTCTTCCAAACCGCAGCCTGGTTTCAGCACGCCGCGCTGGAGCACGATGCAGGCGGACTCTGGCATGCCATGCCGACTGTCTTCGCGTTCCTGCGTAGTGCGGGCGTTGGCGCAGGCATGGCGTACAGCGTGCACACGGGAGTCGCGCTTTCGGCGGTGGCGGCCACCGCGATGGTCTGGGCGCGCCGGGCGAACCGGAACCTGTTGGCGGCATCCGCCATCGTCACCACGTTGCTGGTTCCGCCCTATCTCGTGTACTACGACCTCGCGTGGCTGCTTCTCGCTGTTATCTACGCTTGTGCACGCGCTAACGCTCGGCACCCGTCTACGTCTCTTGCAGCTATCGAGCGCGCCATCGTGACGCTCGCATGGTTCACGCCCCTGCTGTCGTTTCTCATGATCTGCAACACGACATCCATGCACCCGTGGGCTGCGTTTCTGCCGCCAGCGTGGCTCATTCTGATACTCATGCAATCGTCACGCGACTACGCGAAATAGATCACAATCGCCGCAGCGTAAGACGTGGAACTCAAGCGAAATCCGCCGCAAACGCGGTGCATGGCCTGCCGCGATCGTTTCGGGGTGGCAACGAATATCGGCATTCTCGTTTCGTACCTGACGTGGCCACGAAAATCCCCTATCGCTCTAGTTCGAGAGGCGTTCCGCGCCATTTGAGGCACCCTGGGTGCGCGAAACCCGAGACGTACCTGCGTCCGGTCGCGAAATTCAGCTCGAACATTCAATTAGTGAAACACGGTTTGCACGTCCTTGCCGACTTGCGCCGTTTCACGTGCGCATTCGCTCATTGCAGAGCCGCCCTTCTTTACTGAAGTCAGCGCCCACAGGAAAGCGACAATCCAGCCGAACACCGTCCATCCGAGCAGCATGTTAAGCCTCTTGATGGCGTGTCGCTTACGGTGCATACCATGGAAGGCAATGATAGAAGGCGCGCAATACAGCAACACCAACATGACGAGAGGTCCGCCCGAATCGCTCGGCGTGTCCGCGGCATCGGTGCTCGATTGATAGTGACTCATGTTGTCCCCCGTAACTCACAGCGCAAGCGTGAAATCACGCGATGCGCCTCTGACGCCTCATGGCTGTGCACCAGCTCTAAATGAAGTCATTTTGAGGCTAACTCGGTACCTACACATATATCTGCCAGCCGTAATTCGGTCCATGCGCTGGCAGACAAAACCAGACCCAAAACGAGATCTCAAGACAATCCCTGAACGGGCGTCGTCTATCGACCGCATACGTTCGATCCGCTCCGTTCACACGCCAAGGCCATACTGGCGCACTCACTAGCGTGCGCTGCCTGTTGCGCCACGCAGCGCCGCACGACAACCATCAACAATGCGAATACGATGACCGGTACATAAACGCCGGCCGCCCAATTCCCCGGGGTATAGAAGATAAGCGGCGAAAGCCATGCGCTCACCATCGCGACCCCATCGCCCCGAATCCAGCCGTTGCGGGCAGCATCGCGTATGAGCCACAGCAACGGCAAGCCGAGTAAAAGCAAGTCGTAGGGCATGAGATAAGTCGGCACCAGCAGCGTGGCGAGCACGAGCGCGGACGCGCGCAACTCGAAAGCCGCGCGCGTGGCCCAAAGCCAGGCAACGGCGCTCGCGGCCAGCGCCGCCACGACCGCGTGCAAGGCGTAAGCGGTAGGCACGGCCACGCCGAAATGGCGCGCGGCGCCGAATACCGTCGAAATGCCGCGCGGCCACCGGTCCGAATACTCGACTACGAATTGGTTAAAGGCGGGCAACGCCTGCGCAAAGCGGACAAACGTGTCGAAGCCGAGCACGAGTCCAGTGAGCGCGCAGAACACGCCGACAGTCAGCGCCGCCGACGCGAAGGCGCGCCAATGCCTGCCGAACAGCAACACAAGGGGAATGACGAGCCCCAGTTGCGGCTTGATGGCCAGCAGTCCAAAGAGAATGCCTGCGAGCCACGGTCGCCTCTCAAGGGCAATGAGTCCAAGCCCCATGAGCCCAAAAGTCAAAAATGAGTTCTGCCCGGCGCCCGCCGCGACCCAGATTGCAGGAAAGGCGACAACCGGCAGCCACCATCCCGGGTGCCGTACGGTTGGCAGGATCCGCGCACACACGTGGTATGCAAAGGCAATCCCTGCCGAAACGTACACGAAACACGAGACAGGAAAAGGCAACAACGCAGCCGGAAGCATGACCAGCAAAAAAGTGGGCGGATAGGTCCACGGCGTGACAAACGGCGTCGGCAGCATGTTCTGCAGCGGTAGCGCAATCCGCTCGATGAGGGCCGTGTCGAACACGCTGGCTGCCGGCCCGTGCAGCGCGAGCCAGGAGGCGCTCCAGAATACGGCGAAATCCCATCCGGGCGGGCTGACGTTGGGAATCCGGTCGATGCATCCAAACCATATCCGCAGCGCAAAGTAGCCAATATTCACAAGCAGCACGAAGGCTGCGTAGACACGGATACGCTGCGCGTCGAGCCAGCCAGGTGGGACGTGCAATGGCCGGGAACCGCAATGGACGGAGTCGTCGTGCCTCATCATGCCGCCTGATACGCCCATCGGGCGGGCAAAGCGCAAGACAGAACAACGCTACGGACGACAGCCGCAAGGGTTAGCGGCCAGTTAGTCCGCCGTCGGCAAAGCACAGGAGTGAGCGCCGCGGCCAGAAACCCGCCGATCGAGACTATGGCAACGCGCAGGAAGTGCGCAACGGCCGGAAGTGAGGAAACGCAGCACTGGTGCCCGAGCCCGCTGCATTCGACCCGGGCAATCGAAGCGCGATCGCCGATCGCAACGATTCCAGCGACTCCGAATTTGACGACACGCGGCATCCCCCGGCCCTCCTTGACATGCGCGACGCTCGGGCCGGAAGACCGCGACGCCCCACCCTTAGGTCTGGCGGCGCATCTCGTACTGGTCGTGCCTCGCGATAGCTTGTATCGCCAAGTATGGAGGAACAGCTTGCCGCGCGACAGGATCAATGAGCACGTAAACGTTAGCGAGCCCGCACACGGCCGTTGAAACGATCGTGTGCGGGCTCGCTGTGTACGTGCCGGCGGCTGCGCGGCCGGCTTCGTCAGAACGGCAGCTTCGCGTCCGGCTTCTCGGCGAGAATCACGCGCTTGAAGTCAGCCTGGATGCGCGCAAGCGCCGCATCGTTGTCGGCCTCGAAGCGCATCACGACCACAGGCGTGGTGTTCGACGAGCGCGCGAGACCAAAGCCGTCCGGATATTCCACACGCAGGCCGTCGATGGTAATGACCTCGTCGGCGCCCGTGAACTTCGCGTTCTTCTGCAGCTTCGCGATCAGCTCGAAGTTCTCGCCTTCCTCGAGCTTCAGTTGCAGCTCGGGCGTGGCGTGCGAGTTCGGCAGCTCGTTGAGCAGCTTGCTCGGATCGGCCACGCGCGAGAGGATTTCGAGCAGACGCGCGCCCGTGTACAGGCCGTCGTCGAAACCGTACCAGCGGTCCTTGAAGAACACGTGGCCGCTCATTTCACCCGCGAGCGGCGCGCCAGTCTCGCGCAGCTTCGCCTTTACGAGCGAGTGGCCCGTTTTCCACATGAGCGGCTCGCCGCCCTTGGCCTTCACCCACTTCGCGAGATTGCGCGTGCACTTCACGTCGTAGATGATCTGCTTGCCCGGATTGCGCGAGAGCACTTCCTCGGCGAACAGCATGAGCTGGCGATCGGGGTAGATGATCTGGCCGTCCTTGGTCACGACGCCCAGGCGGTCGCCGTCGCCGTCGAACGCGAAGCCGATTTCCGCATCCGTTTCCTTGAGCGCGCGGATCACGTCCTGCAGATTCTCGGGGTGCGCCGGGTCCGGATGGTGGTTCGGGAAGTTGCCGTCGATTTGCGTGAACAGCTCGACCAGCTCACAGCCCATTGCCTTGAACAGACGCGGTGCGAGCTCCCCTGCCACGCCGTTGCCGGTATCGACGACGATCTTCAGCGGACGCGCCAGCTTGACGTCGCTCACAATGCGCGCCACATATTCGTCGGCGATGTCGTACTTCGTGTAGCTGCCCTCGCCCGCGTCGAAACGGCTCGCGACGATGCGATCGTGAAGCGCGAGGATCTGGTCGCCGTAGATCGCCTTGCCGCGCAGGACCATCTTGAAGCCGTTGTAGTCGGGCGGATTGTGGCTGCCCGTCACGACGATGCAGGAGTCGACGTTGCGCTCGCCGCCCACCAGCTTGAGTGGCACGCTCGCGGCGAAGTAGCCCACGGGCGTGGGCACCATGCCGACGTCGACCACGTCCACGCCGGCTTCACACAGGCCGTCGGCCAGCGCACGCGAAAGATCGGGACCCGAGAGCCGGCCGTCACGCGCGATCACCACGGCGTCGCCGCCCTGCGCACGCACTTCGCTGCCGAAGGCGCGGCCGATGGCGCGCGCGGTGTCGGTGTCGAGCGTCTTGCCGATCACGCCGCGAATGTCATATGCCTTGAAAATCGATTTCGAAATCATGTTAGGGCTCACGTCCAGATGGGGATTCGGGTCTATTCGTAACATGGATAGGCAGATGTAAGCCTCCGGCGTTACGAAAAGTGGGATCCGTTACAAACTATAATTGCCGTTTTTCGGCAGTGGTATGCACCCATTTTAATGCTTCGCCGTTTCCTTTTATCGCCAAAATATTCGTCAAAAAAGGCGGAGAGATCGCGCATGCCGCGTGCCTGCCCCTTTTTTAGCACCTCCCGCCGTGGCGAGGCGCGATGCTGAGCCTCAAGCGCTTTGGCCGATTTGGCAACCCCGACGTCGCTCGCGCGTTCGCAAACATCGTGTGGCTCGGCCTCGAGCGCGTCACGCAGATCGCGGTGGCCATTGTCATCAGCGGCGTGCTCGCGCGCTATTTCGGCCCTGACGTATTCGGCAAGTGGCAGTACGCCAACACGCTCCTGCTCGTGCTTGCGCCCATCACCTGGGTCTGCGGCGCCGAAATCCTCGTGCCCACCATCGTCAACCGGCCGCCGGAGCAACTCGGCACCGTGCTCGGGAGCGCGTTCGCGCTGCGCATCGGTGTGTCAGCGGCGGCGCTCCTCGTCACGTGGGCGGGGACTGCGCTCGGCCTGACCGACCCGCTCGTCGGCGCCATGCTCGCCGGCCTCGCGGTGACGATGCTCTTTCGCGAGCCGTTCGTGGGTGTGATCAACGCCTGGCTGCAGAGCATGACGTATAGCAAGCCGCAATTGCTCGCGAGCATGACGACGGCCGTGATCAAGGCGCTGCTCGTGTACCTGCTCGCTCGCGCGACGTTCGCGCCCGCCACGTTCGGCTGGCTCTGGGCGCTCGAATCGGCGGCGATTGGTGCTGCGCTCGTGCTCTACTTCCGGCGCCGCCACGGCGGCAAGCTCGGCTGGCACGTGGACCGCTCGCTCTTCAAGCATTTTGCGAGCGCGGGCACGGTGTTCTGGCTTGGCCTCATCTGCATGTACCTGTTCTTGAAGCTCGACCGTTTGATGCTCGAGCGCACGATCTCGTTCGCCGATCTCGGCCGCTACTCCGCCGCCCAGCAGCTCAACGAGAACTGGATCACGCTCGCGCTCATGCTCTCGCAAACCATCGCGCCGGCCTTCGTGTACCGCGTGCAGCAGACCGCGCAGCTGCGGCGCAACCTCGTGCGTCTCCTGGCGATGACGGCGGTGCTGATGGTGGCGGGCGCGCTCGTGCTCGACGCGCTCGCGGGCTTCATTATCGGCCGCGTGTTCGGGCCTGACTACGAAGGTGCGATCGGCATCTTCCGCTGGGCCGTGTGGCTTTCGGTGCCGGCGGGGCTCGAAGCCATCGGCAACCTCGTCGTGCTCAAATATCAGGCGAAGTTCGTGCTGCTCGCGAAATGGCTGCTCGCGCTCGCCGTGGCGTTCGCCGTGAATATCGTCGCGATCCCGCGACTCGGCTCGTACGGCGCGCTGTGCGGCCTCGCGGCCGGCTATCTCGCGGCTGCCTGCGTGAACCTCTATTACATCCGCTTCAAGCTCGTTTCATGATGAATTCCGCCGCGCTCCCAGCGAGCGACGCACGCGAAGGTGCGCTCGCCGACGTCGCTGTACTTATGCCCGCTTACAACGGCCAGGACGACGTTGCGCGCACGCTTGCGTCGTTCAAGGAAGACGCAACGATCTACGCGCTCGTTGTCGACGATGGCAGCACGCCGCCGATCGTCGCGCCTGGTGTACCTGGCATGCGCGTGGAAATCTTGCGCATGGCGAAGAACGGCGGCATCGAGCGCGCGTTGCAGGCGGGCATCGAGGCACTTGCGGCGCGCGGTTTTCGCTACGCGGCGCGTATCGACGCGGGCGATCTCGCCGCGCCCCAGCGCCTGGCAAAGCAGCGCGCGCGCATGCAAGCCGAACCGACGCTCGCGGCGCTCGGCACGTGGACCCAAGTGGTCAATCGCGCGGGCGAGCCGCTTTTCATGCTGCGCCCGAGCGCCGACGCGCGCGCCCTGCGCCGTACGCGCCTGTTGCGCTCGCCGCTCGTGCACCCTTCGGTGATGCTTCGCGTTGATGCTGTGCTTGCTGTTGGCAACTATCGTGTGCAATATCCGGCCGCTGAGGACCTCGACCTGTTTCTGCGACTGATGGAGCGCTATGAGTGCGCGAATCTGCCGGAACTCGGGCTCTACTACGAACTGAACGAAGGCGGCATTAGCGCGACCAAGCGGCGCCGGCAGATCGTCTCCACACTGCGCCTGCAGTTGCGCTATCTGAACGTGCTGAATTGGCGCGACTGGGCGGGCGTTGCGAAGAGCCTGCTGCACTTCGTGACGCCGTATCGAACTCTGCACAAAATGAAGCGGGCGCTCTTCACGCGCGGTGCTTAGCAACGCAAACCGTTCTTTCCTCCGCTGCCCGTCGTGTTCCCGGCACGGTCTATTGGGCTTTTTCGTTCCGGCGTGCTCCCCGCCGCCGGACCGAATAAGTACGTGCGAGAACCACGCCAACCACGGCAAGTTAAGCCAACAGAGACGTGAACTCATTCGCGGCTGATCCCGCTTTGTCGCGAGATGCGCAATGAAGGGCCCGCGTGTCGGCACTCCGGGCAAACAGCCAACTTGCTCCAGTCAACCTATTCGCCTTCGCCCTCTTAGTTGATATGTATATCATTCGACTACGAGAACAAAATTGGACGACATGTCTTTTTCGACGTCCACGAATGATGTGTCGTACGTAGATGTCCAATCAAGCAGGGGAAACGCCAATAAGCAAGCGCGTGTGCGGTGCGGTATATCACGTCATAAGTTGGATCCAGGATGGTTGTCAATGAAGCACACACGTTGCTATATCAACCAAATTGTTTTAAACAACACCTTACACACATCCCGGACGCCCCGGAATGAATGACATGCCACTTCTGGTTCTGATCAAGACACTGATGCGGGAAAGGGGGCTGCGCTTGACGCTCATGGCCGAACGACTCGGCATAGCGCGTCAGAACCAGGGCGCACCGCAGTCGGAGCGGCACGATGTGCGAAGTTGGACGCCGGATGGCGCGGCCAACATCCTCGACGCTGGATGGGTATTGGTGCTAGGTGAGAACCTTGTTGAGATTCATGGGGTCCTGACAATGAAAGGCGTAGACCCGTTCGTGCGTAAACAAGCACCCGTTGTCACTCGTTCGAGCCGATCCGCACTTTATGACCCGCAAGTCGCCATGGACCTGCAGGTGCGCTCATCGCCTGCGCTCGGGCCTGACCCAATCACATTAACGACCGCTGAGCGTCACGAGCTTGTGTGAGCAGCGCTACCGAGCCAGACAGCAACGGCAACGTGCAAGCCAGACTCAGCCGGGACGCACGAACATATAAACAATACGCAGGGCTAACGGTCTGATCCTCGTTTCGAGGAATGGTCACTAGCTCGATCAAAACAAACGGGGAGAGCACATCGTGAGCATCCAGCGACGTGAGACCATGACCTCAGGCGGTGAGCGGCACGAAGCTGAGTGGTCACCGCAGGCTCCCGAGCAATCCCAGCGAGAACTCGAGAGAGTCGTTCCTCAATACATGGACGCGCATCAGGACAATTCCAGCAAGACCAGATGCGGACATATTCTGCGTCTGCTCGGAATCCCGACAGGTTTTGGAGGCGCTGCCTTGGTGTTGTCGGCTTTCGACGTCTCAATGACCACGCAATCGCAGCCAGTCCTTCTTGTTGGCTTGCTGTGCGGCATTGGCGCGACATGCTACGGGATCGCAGTCAAGTGGCGCATCTTTCAACGGCTTTGGTCGGTTGCGCTTTTTTGGTTCACGCTGACGCTTCTCGTGGAAGCCCTTCTCTATGTGGCCATGCCGGCTTCCACCCTACAGTGGTAGAGAACGGATACGACGCCACCCCGAGTTCAACCGCGATCGCCAAAGACAGTGCAATGTCTACCCGCCGCTGCTGATTGGGGTGATCAAACGAAAGACGCATGTTTTTAGGCATCTTTCGATGTCTCGCGTGAAGAAATCAGACGCATTTTCACAACTCTAAAGAAATCGGGCGATCGCCATTTGCAATCGCAAAATGCTGTGGTAATGTTGCTCCACTTTCCGCGTCTCTGACGCATCGAATCGGCATGATAGCCGTGCCGATTGTTTGACTCAGACGTTGCAACAGTAACGACTTCCGTCGAGCTCCCTTGCACTGCCTGAAGAGTTTTTTAAAACGCCCAGGCCGACTCTCGTAGTCTGCGTAGCGATAATTGCTTCACCGCGTCTCTGACGCATCGGTTCGGTATGGTCTCCATGCCCATTGCTTGACTCGCACGTTGCAACAGTAACGACTTCGGTCGAACTCCCTTGCACTGCTGCAGGAGTTTTTTAAAACGCCCAGGCCGACTCTCGTAGTCTGCGTAGCGATAATTGCTTCACCGCGTCTCTGACGCATCGGTTCGGCATGGTCTCCATGCCCATTGCTTGACTCGCACGTTGCAACAGTAACGACTTCGGTCGAACTCCCTTGCACTGCTGGAAGATTTTTTTAGACCGCCCAGGCCGGCTCTCGTAGCCTGTCTAGCGATAATCGCTTCAGCGCGTCTCTGACGCATCGATCCGGCATGGTATCCATGCCCATTGCTTGACTCGTACGTTGCAACAGTAACGACTTCGGTCGAACTGCCTTGCACTGCTGGAAGATTTTTTAAAACGCCCAGGCCGACTCTCGTAGTCTGCGTAGCGATAATTGCTTCACCGCGTCTGTGACGCATTGATTCGGCGTGGTATCCATGCCCATTGGTTAACCACACTGCGACAGCGACGACTTCGGTCGAGTTCCCTTGTAGCGCTGGATGAGCCTTTTTGAGAACGCCTCCGGCACGGCGCTAGTAGTCCGTCCGGCGGAGACGTCTTCTTGGCTGCAGTTCGCTGCACGCCACCATGAAAACGCACGCGGCTTCATCTGCGCGTGGTCTCCCTGCTTGCGTTCGCAATGAGCGCGTATCCATGAAGTGCATTCGGCGCACCGCCCCCCCTGTCCGTCTGGACGACTCAGGGCTGAGGCGAAATGCCAATATGCGCGCGATCATATGCATCCTCTGATGCAGCGACCGTCCCGAGTGACTCGCCACCTAGCCGTGGCACAGCCCGGTTTTGCACGGCATATCTAAAGGAATGAGCTGGGTCCCGGTATGACCGGAGTCATCAGCATGCCTCGATCGTCCGATTTCGGATAACTGTAGGCTTCCTTTGCGTCTTTGAAT
Organism: Paraburkholderia sp. J8-2; assembly: GCF_905220195.1. NCBI lineage: Bacteria > Pseudomonadati > Pseudomonadota > Betaproteobacteria > Burkholderiales > Burkholderiaceae > Paraburkholderia > Paraburkholderia sp. J8-2. The sequence continues at coordinate 78,566 of NZ_CAJMZA010000011.1, read as the reverse complement.
TGCTCGAGCCACACGAGCCCGTCGATCGTTTCGGTCTGCGACGCGCCGCTCTGGCGCACATCAATCCTTTCACACGCCCTCAAGCGCGATTTCGGTGCGACGTTTCTCGTCCGAATTCCGCCCACATCGTGCTCGCTCTCACGCGAGCCGTCATCGCCCACGTGCTGCATGCACACGAATGCGGTTGAACATCGATTGCGCCGCGACGCGGCGCGCGATCTTCATCCCGCCCCGGGCTCTCACTTCCAAGCGCGCAGACCTTTCCACCGGTGCCATCCGGGGACCCTCAGCTAAACCGCCTCTGCCCATCTTTTTGCACTTCCGAATCACAGCAGGTCAACGACGCACCCTCGTTGGCTCAGCTCAATCACGTGTCCTTTGCGGACACGTCGCCACCGTAACCGGTGGCAACAGGGTGCCCTCATGCGCGTCCCGCCCGCGCATGAGGCTCAGATACAGGCGGAAAAGCCAACACGGGAAAGGAGCCCTATGGGACGAAGATCAAGAGGCGTCAACAACGCCGCACAGATGAGCCGCGAAGCAGGTGGAAGCAAGGACTCACAGAAGCATCGTCGCTTGCACTGGAGCGAGTTCTCGCGTTTCGCGGCGCGCATCGGCCACACACTGGAAGCGGTAGACCAGGCGGAAGACTGGATGCTCGAATTCTTTGTCTGGTTCCTCGTCGCCGGGGCGATGAAGCCTGGCACGCTCGCGAACTATCGAGCGTCGCTCTCAGTGATTCAAGGTACGGCCGGACAGGATGTGTCCCGTTCAACCCGCAGCCAAGAACTCCAGCTCGAGCGTCGAGACCGGCATGGCAGGCATCGCGCGCGTACGCCGCAGGAATTTAGCGACCTGCTCGCCGCGGCCCAGGCGTTCGATAACGGCGTTGTACACGTGATTCGCCTGATGCGCTGGCTTGGACTACGCATGCGCGAGGCGCTCATGTGCGGCAAGTCACTGGAAATGTGGCGAGATCTGATCTTGCAGGGAGACCGGCGCTTGCCCATTGAGCGCGGCGCCAAGAACGGTCGCCCGCGTCGAACCGAAGTACTTGCGGATCACGTCGGCGAAACGCTCGACGCAATCAACGCGGCGCTGGCGTTCTGCCGCGATCGCGACTTTGAACTGGTGACCGGCTGCAATGACGATCTAAAGAGTGCCAAGTCTCGCTTGAAGTCGCGCTTTGAGCAACTGCCAATGCGTGGGCAGCTCGCGAGCCACAGCCTGAGATTCACTTATGCAGTCGACTTCGCCAACGCCGCGCTCGATCGCGGGGTACCGCCCGTCGATGTACTGACCCAACTCTCGGACCGGCTTGGCCACGGACCATCGCGGGTGAAGATGATCCTCGAGGTCTACTGCTGGCAGATCCGCCATCGGTTCCCCGAAAAAATCCAGTTGCCGAGCGACTTCGTTCCCCGCAAACAAACGAAGAGCCCCTCAGTGTCCGAAAGGACCGGCCCCGACAATCGATTCGCGGGTAACGGCGCAGCCCTCCGGCGGCGAAGGTCGGCACGCGGACGCCGATTTCAAACAAACCATGGAGGCAAACCCAGACGCGAACCACATTGATTCGCAGTACAAATAAACCATCACCACATCTAGACGCTACGAAGGAGAAAGACAAATGCTGGAAACACCACTCACCGCGCAAGCGCGCCTCGCGCTTAACCGATACAGCAGCGACAACCCCATCAGAACGCTGCTACCACTGTGGCGGCAGTTTGAAGACTTCCTGCAATCGCACAGCAGGATGCCCGCTTCCATCCTCGAAATTCCAGAGGACACGCTACGTGCGTACGCGAGCTATCTCGACTACCGGGACTGCCATGTCGATGACGCGCTAGTCGCGCTGAGCGCTGTGCTCCTCGTGTGCCTAAACGCAGGCTATAGCGGCAAGGTGCTGCGCACCGTCGTGATCCCACGCATTCGTCGTCCCGTCGAGAACCGCCAGTGGGACGCGTTTCGCTTGCGAACCTACCAGCCGCTCGAATCCTCACAACTCGCCCGCAGTCGCAGACGCCGGGCTAAGCGCGAAGTATGCGCGCAGGATGCGGCTCGCCCCGACAACGCACTCATGTAAAGACCGTTCTTAACGCTTTTCACAACTCCACCTACAACCATCGAAGGAACAAAAATGACTCATCTGATTGTGGCTCACTTTCAAAGCTCGAACGGTGCCGCGCAAACCTTGGCAGCACAAATTCTTCACGCACAGACGGGAGGATTGCTCATGAACCCGAGTCTGCTCGGTGGGTCCAGCGAGCATGCAGGCAGCGCTCAACTGACGGACAGAGAGGATGCGCTTCAGGACCATTACTGCACCTTGATGACTTCCCGGCGCGGGGGAATTATCGACGTGTCACCTGAAGACCGGAAAGCGATGATCGCATTCATCCAGGCAAGGCGCGCTGTTCTTACCGAACTGAAAACGATCATTGTCTCAACGTCTGCGGACACCGCATCACAGCAGGCTGCCGTAGAAACGCTCGCGGAAATAGGTGCGGCGGGTGTGGCTCCGTCCTGCATCCGGATCCTCTTTACCGACGTGCCAGCGAACGCCGCCTTCGAGGACGTCTACCCCATCGTCGCCGAATATGCGCGTGAGACTGAGATCACGCTAGTGCCCGAGGCGACGCTTCCGGTATCGACATCTTTTGCGAAGGCTCAGCAATTCAAGATGCCGATCGCCGCTGTCTTGAACCGCGCGGTCGATTTCGAAACCGAACTGACCGCGGCGCGACTCAATGGTGCGCCCGAGAAAATCATGCACGGTCTCGCTCACAAAGTGATCGCGCAGCGCGAGCTTCTCGACACGGCGGGTGCGTTCAAACGCGTCGCTGAGGCACTCGGACTACCGTGCATTTCGCAAGAGGAATGGCGTGCGGAGTTCGCTCCAACGACAAACCGCAAGCGCGCGAGGACGCCGGCACTCGACTAAAGGTCATCCATGAAGACGGATCAACGGTGCACTTCGCACTCAAGGCCCGTTGAGCCGCGCAGCCAGTTGTTTTGAGGCCCACGAGAGCTCCGTAACTACGCCACTCGAGCGTGCATGAGAGCACTGGCTGCGCATCCCGTATTGACACTGCAGCGCCGAAACGGCGCCGGTGCAATTGGATAAGCTGGTTCCCACATCGTTTCGTTGAAATATAGGGATATCGCAATGAACAAGTTCCGACAAATGACGTCTGAGATTGACCGCAAGGCCCTTGTAGAAGCTATCGCTCGCGCTCTCGGTCTTCGCTGCGAGCCTCTACCACCGCTCCTCACCGATGCCATCGCTCTGAACAGCACACTCGCGCGCGTGGCCAGGCGCATTAGCTTCGAAACGCATATGTACGAATGGGCGACCAAGGCCAAATCCCTGCGCATGTCGTCCGTATACATGCGTCAACACGCGAAGCTGAAGAGTGCCGTGGTCTGGCACCGGTCGGCCTCATGGGGAAGCTTGGCTTTGAAGTTGCTGCGGCCCCTCGCCCCAGACGAAATTGATGATGGGAACTGCGACGCACTGCAGCTCGAGTTCTTGCTCAATGCCCTTGCTGAAGATCCCCTGATGCTAAGTAGTCGCCGCGATGGAACATTCCAGCACCTGCCAGTCGACATTCTGCTGACCCAACGAATCAATGAATATTTTCACGAATACTTCGGTCCTGGCATGGTGCATCCGTTTGAGGGTCACCACTTCGTGCAGGGTTGCGTTCTCTATATATTTTGCGACGCAGGCAACGCAGCAGTGCGCGCAGGCGTTGCGACTGCGCTCTCCCGGGTCATGAGCGCGGAGCTTGATGCGGAAATCGTATCGCTGGTACAGGAGGCCCGGCGCACTCATGAAATAACGCGACCGCATTGAGCATTTCAACGGGGACTCCGCTGTCGGGCCTGGTACCAGAAAGTAGGACGGCGTTGAAGAACGCGCTTCCGGTAAACGCTACCCGCTGTGTTTCGGCGGAGTTCCCCGCTCTGGATTCATGACAAGGTTCATCTGCCGCCTTACCACTACACCAGCTTTACAGTGCGGACTTCATAGGGGGAAGATCAGTTCCACAGCGAGTTCACGCGTGTTGCGCTGTGCGCCGATCCGGGATCCGACCGCAACGCCCCCCCATGGGAGACCGGCCAACGTTTCTCGCCTGCACCGCTCGCCGGACGGCGAGTGGGTCATCGCTGCGGAAACTCAACAGAGCGCAAGGCAACAGTGACGTCCTCCAACGTAACGGTACTTGAACCGTCACGCAGATACCGCAGAGCAGCGAGATCAAGGATTCGTTTCAGGACGGCATCGGTATCCGAGAGAAAACGATCCTGCAACACGCGCGCTGCGACTTCGGTGGTATGGCGGGAGATTGGGAAGGCGGCGTCGACCGCCATCGTTCTGAGTCTTGTACGGACATATGAAGCGATCCAGCTGTCCCGTTGATCAATGCATCCGATCGCCCAACGGCGGCAATCGACACCAACCGCTACCTCCTTGATCTCTTCCGCATCTGGGGAGTCGACATTCGTGTGTTTGGGGGGCCATTGATCTCCGTGTCGTGCGTGCATGGGTCTCTCTTGACTGCATCCGCAATCGGTACAAACGAGATCCTGGCCATGCTCGCCTCGAAGCGCTTCGTCAAACTTCATCTCAACTCTCCAGATTAACGAGGTTAGCGATCGCCTCTTTACTGAGGACATTCGCCAACCCAGTATTTCCCGAATATCGCAAAGTCAAGTCTGCGCAGTAGAACATCCTCAGGATGCCTGGAAGATTCAATCCGGAAGACCATGAGCGAGCGTGGCGCCAATCGCGATGCCCAATGCATGAGCGATAGATAGCGGCCCCGGCTATCTCATGGAGTCGCAACGTTCAGTGCAGCCTCGTTCGCATCGCAACGCGCGAAGCCGCTCAGAGACATGTTAGCCGCGACAAGCAGGAGCGGATGCGCACCCGACCGACAGGTCAAGCGCATCGTCGAATTTGACGCGTTCTGTTCGTATTCGGCGTGCGGGATTTTGGATGCGGTCAAGCGCACGGACAAGCACATCATTGAAGTTGTATTCTTCGCATGGGTTCGAAAACATCATGAGCATGAAGTTCGCGCCATACGAGAACTCGTGCGCGCATACAAGAGCAACTGGCCGAAGCGGTACCTGGACACCATGGCGACTAGTGAAGGTGGCTTCGCAATCGCGCGAATCGCAGACACTAACGCTGATGCTGGAAATTGAATCGCTCCTGCACTAGTCTGTATGGATCTGTCATAGCAATGAATAGCACGACCGCAACCTGGTGCTGATAGCATCCAGGGTATTTGCCGATGCATCCGCGCGCAATGTCAAGCGCTCATCGAACGCGCTGCATTGCGACATAGGGTGACGGGTCGTCGACGTCGGTCTTTTGTCGAAGTTCATAGAAGTAGAACTGCAAGCCTGACATGGAGAAACCCATGAAGTGCATGCGATTTCGACACATACGCGCTATCAGTTACGCGGCGCTGCTGGCATTCAGCGTCGAAACGCACGGGCAGTCGCTTGAAACACAGGCCGCAGAGGCTGACCAGGCGAACATAAAAGCACTACGCACCGAAGTCGATCAGCGCCTCAAGGAACTCGAAGCGCTCAAGCGCAAACTCGCGGACGAAGAGGCAAACTTTCAGCAACTCAGCCGTAGACTGAATGCTAGCCAGCTTGACACGAGGCGCGCCACAGGCGGCACAGACGTCAACGGCATGCCAGTGGGAGCCGCGGCAACCGGTGGCGCGACTGCCGCCGTTCAGGCAGTTCAGGCCGATCAGGCTGCGCAAGCCGGCGCACCCGCGAACGCGCAATCCGGCGGCGCCACTCAAGCAGACCAGAACGCAGGCGCCAATGCCAGCAACTCGGCCCAGCAAGGTACGCCATCCACGCCGGTCGGCCAGGCCCCCGTCGCGGACACCCGCCCACCCGCCGTCGCGCCGATCTTCGACCAGCCCGGTGTACTCACGCCACGCCATACGTTCGTCGTCGAGCCGTACTTCCAGTTCGGCTACGCGTCGGAAAACCAGATCTCGCTCGTTGGCTACACGATCATTCCGGCGCTTCTGATCGGGCTCATTAACGTGAACGAGGTCAAGACGACAACGCTGACCGGCGGCGTCGCATTCCGCTATGGGATTACAAACCGGATGGAGTTCGAAGTCCGCGTCCCGTACGTGTACCAGTGGAACGATGTTGTCGCACGCGAGCCCTTCGCTGGCACGGCCGCAAACACCACAATCAGCAGTAGCGGCCACGACATCGGCGACGTCGAAATGACGCTGCGCTATCAGTTTAATCAAGGCGGTCCGGACAAGTTCTACTATGTTGGCTGGCTGCGCTTCAAGACAGCGACGGGCAAGAGCCCGTTCGACGTCGTGACCGATTGCGTGGTGTCGTGTGTTGCAAGTACGACCGCCAACACGGGCCTGCCGCTGCAGCAACCGACCGGCTCAGGTTTCCTCGCGATCCAGCCAGGCCTCACGTGGCTGTTCCCGACGGACCCGGTCGTGTTCTTCGGCAACTTCAGCTATCTGCACAGCTTCGGGAAGGACGAAAGTCTCACGCTGCTGAACGGCGTGACGGAAGCGCTTGGCAAGATTCAGCCGGGCGATATCTGGGGATTCAATATCGGCATGGGCCTCTCGTTGAACGAGAAGGCGTCGGTCAGTATCGGCTACGATCAGAGCATCGTATTGCCGACCTCGCAGAATGGCCAAACCGTGCCCGGCTCAGTGCGCGTCGTCCTAGCCACGCTGCTGATCGGCTACTCGTACCGCCTGTCGCCGACGACCACGCTCAACTTCTCGATCGGCGCCGGCCTCACGCGCGACACCCCGGACTTGACGCTCACGTTGCGGGTGCCGATGTCCTTCTGACCACGCCGAGACTTGCGTGGCCGCGACGACGATGCACTACCGCGACTAGCGAGGACGTACCACGCCGGCGAGTGCGCTATTTATCGTGGACAGGAAGTTCGTCGCCTTGAACGCGCCAAGCGAGTTCACACCCGCGTTGATCGTCGTAAGCGCCTGTATCTGCTGATTGTTCAACGAGTTCTGGATCACCGCGCCGGTCAGTCCGGGCAGCGCCCCTTGTTGCACGGAGTTGTGTGGTCCGACCTGTACCAGCGCCGCGGTGTTCGCGCTCGCGAGCATCTGCGCCTGCTGTGCCGTCATGTTGGCGATATCCGGAATGTTGAAGCTCGTCTGCGCAACAAGATTGCCGTTCACGAACGCAGCACGCGATATGCCGAACGACACCACCAGACCGGATGGCAAGTCGAACCCGCCGCGCATGTCGTCCAGCCGGCTCTCGCTCACCGCTACGAGATCGGCGGACGCCCACGCTGGGTCGGCATCGTTCGCACCGGCTTCAGCCGCGGGCATCGCGACGTACGCGGCGTCCGCCTGCACCGTGTCGGGTGCGTCTTGTCGCTGCGTTGCCGCGACGTGTTGCGGGGGCACGACCTCGTCATCCATTGCATCCGCAGCGTCTTGCGGCGCGCTCCGCATCGTCATGACCAGACCGGTCGCGATTGCCGGCGAATCGCCCATGGCCGCGCCTGTATCGAACGAAGACATGCTGCTACATAACACTGTGACAACGCCGGCCAGTTTCAGGTGTCCGGATTTCATCGCTAGCCTCAGAATTGACCTGGACCGAGTTTCGGTACGACCACGTTGAACAGGCTGTCATGCGGAATGCCGGTATAAAGCGGCGCGTCCGGTGCGACATGCCAATCTCGTGCATCGTTGAAGCTCGCCATTTGACGCCTGTTGTGAATGACGAACACTATGTGGTCCTGCCACTTTTCGTCAAAACTCTCCCGCGACATCGCGCGCGTGCCGGTGGCCGGATCGCCGACCAGCACACGGCCGTTGCGCACCCCCTTGATAACGACGAAGTGGTGGTAGCCGTGTTCGACGATCAGAACGATCGCGGGCGTGTTCGTTTCGCTGAGCTTTTCAAGCGGCACTTCATAGCCGTCGGCTTCAAAGCCGCGCGACATCAGGAAGTTTCGGATATCGAGCAGCGAGAAACCTTCCCGGCGAATCTTGTCCTGATTGCCGTTCTGGAACATTTCGACGAACGCCTGCTGTTCGGTCACCGGAAAATCGTATTGATACGTCAGCAGTGTTGCCACTGCCGCCGAACCGCAACTGAAGTCGTATTGCTGCTTGATGGTCCGCTTGAAGCGGGCTTCCTTTAGGCTCGTCACATGCAGCGAGTAATACCCGCCCGACGGGTCAGTGACGTCGATGGGGTCGGCGTGAGCGGCCGGCAAGCAGCAGCTGAACGCGAACGCGAGATACGCTGCAACGTGTTTCATCGCCTAGTTCCCGAAGCGCACGTTCAACACCGTCGCGTTCTGGATCAGCACATTCGAACCGGTGTTCTGGATGACGGTCGGCAAGCCGCTCGAATTCGAGAACGATCCTTCGCTGATCGCGTTCGAGCCCGTCACCACACGGTTCGCAACGTTATCCGCAACCGAGCCGTTCAAAAAATTCTGACCGACCAGCGCATCGCCGCCTCGCAGGCCGTCCAACTGATCGGAATTCAACGCAACCCCAAAGCTCACATCGTGAGCAGGTTGCGTGTCCGTCGCGGACGTTGCCGGCGCCGTTTGCGCAACCGGTGATGAACTATCCGCAACGGCTTGCGTTGCGGCGGTCGCACCGACAGGTGCGGCACTCGTACCACCGGCATTGACGGCGACAGGTAGTGATTGCGATTCGAGCGACTCGGCGGCGGCCGCCTGAGCGATCAGGCCAGACAGCACAACCGCAAAAGGCATGACCAGCTGCGCAAACCGCTTTTGCGCTTGCATGGTTGTCTCCTTGCCCTCTGTGCGACGCAATGCAACCGGCACAAAAGGCTCGATAGCTGCGTGTTTTGTCATGCGGCTTGCAGCGCGGGTTGCAACGAAAGCGCGCCAGCCTCGTCCGCATGACACGGAACGACTGCCGTGAGGCGCAACTGCGCACCCCACGGCAGATCGCACGACCTACTTCAACAAGCGCCGTTGCGCCTAATGGCCGACGTTCAGGTTGGCTTGGACGGTCACTGCCTGCTGGATCAGCGAGGCCATACCGGTGTTCTGGCTCATGACCGTGATGCCTGCTGCGCCTGATGCCGCACTGCCCATGGTGTTCGACATGTCGAACGAGCCCGCATCGACTGTAACGGTTCCGCCTGCGCCGCCTGCACCGCCAACTGCGCCGTTGCCCGTGCCACCGTTGCCGGTGCCACCCGCGCCGCCCGTGCCCATTGCACCGACCGCGCCACTGCCTGCGGTTGCGCTGCCGTTGCTGGCCATCGTCGACGAACCGCCATTCGAAGCGCTGCCGCCAACTGCCGAGCCGCCCGCGCCGCCGTTGCCAGCGGTGGCGGTTGCTGTGCCGCCCGCACCGCCGGTGGACGAGCTTGCTCCGCCGGTCCCCGAGCCTGCTCCGCCCGAAGCCGTCGCCGCGCCGCCCGAGCCAGCGCCGCCAGTGCCGCTGCCGCTGCCGGTGCCGCTTCCGACTGCGGTGCCGGAGCCGGAGCCGGCGCCGCCGGAGCCTGCCCCGGTGTTCGAAGCCGTGCTCGCGCCAAGGGTAGCCGAGCCAGAACTCGCTGACGAGCTACCCGAACCGCCAGTACCCGTACCCGAACCCGACCCCGAACCGCCACCCCAACCGCGACCGCTGGCGCTGCCACCTACACCGACCGATGCAGCCAGTGCGCCGCCGCCTGAGCCTCTTGCGTTGCCACCAGAAGAGTCGGCCGAGCCAGCCTTGGTATGAGCGTAGGCATCGCCGCCATTGGCGCCCGTCGCGGCGTAGCCGTCGCCAGCCGTGGAGCCCCCGTTCGACGCAGCACCTGCGGTCGCGCTGCCGTTCCTCGCGTTGCCACCGCTGCCGCCATCACCGCCGGAGCCGGAGCCGCCGGCGCCGCCCGTGCCGCCTAAGCCGTAGCCGCTACCGCCACGGCCGCCTTTGCCACCGCTGGCGTTGCCCCAATTCTGGGCGACGTTGCCGATGTTGGAGACCGTGACGCCGGACACTGCACCGTCAAGCTTGCTGAGCGCAACAGCCTTGCTGGTGTTGTATGCGTCCGCGTAACTACCTTCGTTCGCGTTACTGCCTGTGGTGCTCTGCTGCGCTGACGACGCGCTAATGCTCGACGAGTTCGATCCGATTTCGGTTTTCTGGTTACAGGACGTACTGCCGTCCTGGCATGGGTTTGCCATTGCGTAGCCGCTGAAGCCAAAGGCGAGGATCGCAGCGGACGCTAGTATTGTCTTGCGCATAAGAACCTCCTGTTGAGCCGGGGGGTGGGTTGGCAAAGTGCACCAATCCGCCGCCCCAGTTGCATAGGCGGTGCCACGCGCGTAAGACTTTGAATTAAAAGGGGAAATTTCAGATATTGGGATGCGGCACTTTGTGTAAGTGCTTCCACTCGCGCCGTATGTTTCTCAAATGCAACATTGAAACGGGCATTGCACCGGTTTCAGCGGACCAGCAGGTCAGGAAAGTTCTTTAGATTCAGTTTGATATGTGGCTTTTCTAAAGTCGATTAGAGGACCTGAAAAACGTATCTATTTTGATGCATCCAAAAATCGCTTCGGGGTCTATTCCTTCGGCAGCGGACTCGGCTTGTCGGCCTCAAGGCCTTGTCGGTGCTATCTCTAGCTCTTTTCCGCCACTGCGCTAGAGGTAAAAATGGACTGCCTGAACATCTGCGAAAACGTATCTTTTACGCGTCCCCACATCGCAAATACCAAATACCATCTCAACCAATGTCCAATTATATGAAGTTTTCTTGTCGATGAAGTATACGTTTCGCACATGCGAATTTTAACAAGAGCGCGCATGCATTCTGTTGGGTTCCACACATTTCAGAACATCTTGGCCTCGAGTTTCTGCACTGCACGAAAGAATGGATTGAGGTTGAGTTGTGCCGCTGCGCGGGTGGCTGAAAACAAGTGCCACTGGACACACTGTTGATTGCTTCGGGATCCTTTCTTTATCTACATTGACGGCGGCATACCACGAGTTGTCACATAGCGCTGGAGAATTCCATCTGTTGGCAGCGTGCAGCGCAGCACCGAAAGTCGTGCGCCGTGGCGGAGGGAAAACTTGGTCGGCGGCCCTATAGCGGAGGAGCCCAAACGCCGGGTTGGAGATTCGCAACAGCGATAAAACGCGGAGGTTGGCTGCAAACATCTTGCCACCACATCGTTGCTCTCCAATACAACGACATTCTCTCTACGCCACGAGTCGTGGAGGTAGTCATCGTGACATTTACGTGACATCAGTAACCCGGTGATCGCGAGCGTAGATTGCGGAATTCGCCCTCCCGAAGGAGGCATCGCGCCCGGAACACTCGAGTTCAACAACTACGCCATGGGCCAACAATATCGACAACGTCTGACCGTTGCTCAACTCAGCGCAGTTCCAACGTACTCGAGTCGACCATGCGCCGGCCAACCGAGCACCTGCCCACGGTCTTGCGGGTGACGTCGAGCTTGGCCCCCGATCTGGGGGCGCATCCAGGCAGCCAAAGATCCAACGCACGAAAGGTACCGAAAATGCACAAGGCCGCGCTCGAAGACGCGGCCTTGATTGAATTCGATAGCCTAAGCTGGCACATCAGTCGTTCGTTTAGTCCCAACGCGAGCGGCGCTCACGATCTGCCTCACGGCCCTTTTTCACCATATAGCCACCGTAGAAGTAGACGACCAACGCGACACACAGCGTAAAAAGTCCAATACCCATGCTCATTCTCCGTGGAGTGGAGGCACTCCGTTCGCACGTTCATGGTCTGCCTTGCGACCGCTCCGGTCCAAAACCGAGGCAAACGCAGCTACGTATGAAGGCGACGGTCTAGGCAGCAATACTCCGGCCCATCATCGTTTTCCGTCAGTAGACGATAACACGGTATAGAGTAGCACTGTCCACTTACCGCGGCCGCAAGCGGCTCGCACGTTCCACCTCACGGCCCTTCTTCACCATACGGCTACCGTAAAATGAGAAGGTCAACGCAATAGCCAGAGCAAAGAGTCCAAAATACATGATTATTCTCCGCGGACTAGATGTCCTCTTTTGGCACGTTTGCTGTCAGCCTTGCGACCATTTCGGTCGATGATCATGCCAATACCGCACAGACCCAACGCAACGATCATCGCAACAATGCCGAAACCCATATTCAGTCTCCGTTGTATCGGCGGGTTCGACGTTCACGATCAGCCCTGCGACCGTTTCGGTTCATCATTAAGCCCAACGCGGCAAGTAAGATAGCGACTCCCAGTGCACCAAAGCTCCAGCCCATCGTTGCTCTCCAGCCGTAGGCAGTACCAGTTTTAGGTTAGCACGGCAGCGGCGCGCATCCACGGCCATTATTAGCCACCCTAACCTGTTCTTCGATCAGTGCGCGAATCCGGTCGCAACCGCCGCGATGCGTCCAGTGTAAAGCGCTCGCCAGCTTTTACCTTTGACAGTCACTGAAGCCGCACGTGCGTGCCCCGGTGCCAAGCATCGAACTCACGAACGAACCGCCAAGAACGGACAGTTGAGGCTCACACTGCCGTCGTCCGTTCAGTCCGAATGCGAACGTCGTTCACGATCCGCCTCCCGTCCCTTCCTCGTCATATAGCCACCGTACCAGCAGATGGCCAACCCAACAATCAAAGAAAAAATGGCGAAGCCCATAGTCATTCCCCGTGTAGTGGACACCTTCTGTTTGCACGGTCGCACTCAGCGTTGCTGACGAACGCGATCCGTGATCATGCCAAGACCGCACAAGCCCAATGCAACGTAGATCGCGGCGAGGCCGCAGCCCACGTTCAATCCCCGCCGTCGGGGCGCCGTGTATTTGCACGTTCGCTGTCGGCTTTCCGACCGTTGTGGTTCATGACCAAGGCTAGTGCGCTGAACGCAGCGCGACAGCCACTGCGAAGAAACTCCAACCCATCGTCATTCTCCTTTCGCAGATGACGCCGAGATATAGAGTATCACGGCGACGGTGATGCCCTACCTCGGCGAAAACTTCGGCCCTATTCTGTTTGGCGACGCGTACCGAAATCCGGGGGTGCCGGCTGCCGCGAGTGTGGTGCATTGCTCCCGGCGCGATGTGAGGAGCTCGCTAGATCAAAGCCGGCGACGGTGTTTCCTTCTGCTTCGAGCCACGTCTTCGTGGTCCGCCCGCATCGTCCGGACTTACATAAACATGCGCCGACACCGGAAAACCAGGGAAAATGCGACTCGTATCAGATACAGGAATCCGATCGCCCAGCTAAATCCAACACTGCCAACGGTAAATAGAAACTTGCCGCTCTGTTGCATTCCTTCCGCGTAGAACCACACTCCGAGGAACGCGAGCAGATAGCAGGCCACTGCGATCGCTGCACGACGCACAAGCCAGTGCAAGCTCATGAAACCTCTCGCAGCCCTCTCGAATCTTTCCATCATTCGTCCTCCGAGCGGTGGCGTGCGTCGAAAAGAATGCCACCGAGTTTCCAGCCGGCGATCGCAACCGCGGCCAGGGCCGCGAGGTAGACCCAGGAAAGGAGTTCGCCGAGACGTTGTCCGTGCAGGATGGCAAAGAGGCGTTCATATTCCATGTGGATCATTTCCTTGACGTAGATGCCCGGGTGCACAGCACGGCGTGCTGCGTCACCCGGGTCTGAACTCATCCTTTCACGCTCGTGGCAAAGTCAAGATCGCGCATCTAGTCGAAGTAGGCCGCCAGTTGCTTGACCAGTTCTTCGCTGAACTCCGGCGGCAGGTGCGCCGTATCATCTACGCTCAGAGTCTGGAAACCTTCGGTCGCGATCGCGTCGTTCGCTGACAAGCTCGACGGCGTGGGGTGCACCGACGTGGGCAACCCGGATCCCAGGCGTAATGCTCGCGTACGCTGCATCAACTCTTCACGAAGGTGCGCCTCGGCGAGCGACCTGAATACCGTTGCTCGCTCGCGCGCCGAAGTACAGCGATTCAGTCGTTCGTACAGCAGCGGCGACACAAGCGGGTTGATCGTGATCTCCATCTTGATGTTGTTCATGCCGCCCCCCGTTCACGCGCAAGTCCAGCTTCGCCAACGAGCAGGAATCCGTGCGCGTTTGCGAGGCAGGCTGAGTCGATCAGTTCGATGACAGCACGCGGGAACTCCTTTAGCTGTGCAGAATAGGTTTCCATGTTGTGAAGCGACAGGCCCAACACAAGACGCTCGATGTGGGTGACACCGGCGAAATGAAGCGCGCCAAAAAGCAACACCGCATAGTTGTCGGCCGACACATAGTCGTCCGCGAGCGCGCGGCCTGTCCTGCCGTAAGCTGCGGTGATCGGCACATCGGGACCAACTTCGTATTCGATGCCCTCGATTGAGATCATTGCGACCTTGCGTGTGAAAAGCACGCTCACACCGTAATCTGAAAGTGCGCGGCTCGCAGCCAGCGGAGCGAGCGAAGGAAATATGCCGGTGGTAACTGCGCCACTCGTAGCGCGGTATGCGTACTTCGTATTGCCGTAGCCGACGTCAACGGCGAAGACGGGAGTTTTCAAGTTCAGTGTCCTTGAGCGTGGTGTTGACAGGGTTGCGCGAAAGTCGGAGACGAGCTTTATCTTCGCTTCGATTTCCTATCGAACTCCGACTTTGCTGCATCCAGTCTATCGAGCACGACGAGAGAGAAAGTCGGTGAATGGTCACAAGAACAGGGGGGCTTTTGCTCGCTGTCGCCGGCCTTTCGCGCGATAGTTGGCACTACCTGCCGCGCCACTGGAGCACGGTGACCGCGCTTCACACTCGCGCAGGTTCATTTCAATCGAATCAATCCCAAAGATTCATGGGGCGGCTCTACCCATACCGCAGCAGCATCAAATCATGGGCAACCCGATATCCGCGAGACGATCGGTCGCAGTCAGAGAAAATCAAGGCAGCACGGCAACCCGCTGGTACGAGACGGGCACGCGGCCGGTCTCCGGATCTGTTGAAAGGTCGAAAGCGGCACAACTGGCGAGCTAGCCGATTGTTTTTTGGTCTTCTATCGACGGAGCAATAGCCGAAAGCTCCACAAAAACTGCATCATTCCGGGTTTAGGCGTTTAGGCGCCTAAACAGGCACGCCGCCGAATGGCGCGCGTCGTGCCGATGCGCGCCCATCTCCTCGCTCACCTAAAGCGCTCGCGAAATGCTAATAGCCTGTAACGCAACGCCAACCGCCAAGCCTCGCACGCACGCACGCACGATATTGAGATCCAATATGCTCTTCGGGCTAACCGGGCACGGCGGTAAGCGAGGAAACGCTCCCCGCCTGCTCGGCGATGGTTTATTTGCGCTGCCGAGAGACACGGTACGCGCTGCAGGCGCGGTAGTCGGCCGATACCCGCACGGATGAGCAAACTCGTACATTGCTGGTTGGCAAATTGACGCTTTCGTCTCCGCGTAGTGGCTCGGTAGCCGACATAGACTTAGTTGGTTCGTATCAGATCGCGCGTATCATCTCGAAAGTTAGTTTTTGGGGCGAATTACCTGCTCTAGATTGGATAATGAAGACAAAACTTCCTCACCTCTAGATAATTAAATTAAATATCGCAACGATTACGTTTAGGCGCCTAAACGAAAACACTCCTTCCGGCTAGTTTTTTCTTTTAAAAACAATAACTTATCCAGAACTGTAAGGTGTGAACCATTCGAACCAACGGTGGTGCCGTCTACGAGCCGAAATTCCCCGTCAAAAGCTTCACGGAAGCAGCGCCATTCCGGCTTTAACCGTTTAGGCGCCTAAACCATCGGACCGCTGAAGTTCGTAGTGGCGAATCACGTCGACAGCGCCAGAACTTCTCTATAGCCACCGCAGAAGGACTGGCAGCAATATTGGCACGACGAACGCCGTGAACACGCCGTTGAGCCCCATGCCGAGGCCCGAGAACGCGCCCATTTCCTCGCTCACCTGAAACGCCCTTGCAGTCCCGATTCCATGTGAAGCCACGCCGATTGCAAACCCACGCACCTCTGCCTCACGCACGCGAATCACGTTGAGAATCCAGCGCGCGGTCACCGCGCCAAACACGCCCGTCGAGATCACGAGCACAGCTGTGAGCGACGGGATGCCGCCGATCTTGTCGGCAACGGCCATGGCGATGGGTGTGGTGACAGACTTCGGCGCAAGCGACGCAATGGTCTGATGCGACGCGCCGAAGAGCTTCGCGACGCCGACCGCAGACACGATCGCCGTGAGCGAGCCCGCAACAAGCCCGCCAAGCAGTGGCAGTGCACCGCGCTTGAGCTTATCCCAATGACGATAAAGAGGGAGGGCGAGCGCGACCGTTGCCGGGCCGAGCAGGAAGTGCACGAATTGGGCGCCCTCGAAATACGTGCGGTACGGCGTATCCGTGATCTTGAGCGCCGCGACAACGAGCGCCACGGCGATGAGCACCGGGTTTGCGAGCGGATTGTGCCTCGCACGCGCGTAGATATTGATGGCGATGAGATAGGCGACGAGTGTCACCGTCAAACCGAGCAGCGGCGTGGCGGCGAGATAGACCCAGATCGCGTCGAGCTTCGTGATGGGCAGGTGGCTGTTCACGATGCACCCTCCCCGGACGTCGTGCTGCGCCGCTGACGACGCAGCAGTGCGCGCGTGACGAGCGCCGTCACCGCGATACCGAGCGTCGTGCTCACGACGAGGCTCGCGATCACGGCGAGCGCCTCGCCGCGCACCGCCTGCGCTGACACCATGATGCCCACGCCCGCCGGAATGAATAGCAACGAGAGATGGCGCAGCAATTCGAGCGCCGTCGGCTCAATGGCCTCGGCGGCGGCGGGCCGCATCAACGCGAAGGCGAACAGGAGGAGCATGCCGATCACAGGACCGGGCACCGGAAGCGAGAACACGTAGGACACGCTCTCGCCGAGACATTGGAATATCAGGAGGGCGGCAAGGGAACGAAGCATGGCTGAGGGTCGGGCGAGGCTGGAAACATGCGCGGCGCGCGAAGTGTAGCCCAACGGCGAGCGAGGCGCAGCGATTCGTCATACCAGTGGATGATTCGCCCCCTTCTCGTGCGCACTGTAGACTACGCACGTTACGTTCGGTCCCGATTTTTATCGGGCCGTTGGTGATCACCTAAGTGCTCCCGGAGCATCGGAGAAGTATCGAGCGAGGAACATCTATGCGTACAATAGTCGGTTCCGCCTCACGCTCAGCCCCCACAAAGCTGCGGAGTGAGGACGCAATACGGGGACGACGTGCAAACAACCCGCCCTTACATACAACAGCAGTGTAGCGATGCCCACAGCAGTTACGATTGATTCCCGACGCACAGTGCCCGGCGACTGGCTGACCGCAGCTTTCCTGCTCGCCTTTCCCTCTATCGCCATGCTCGTGCAAGGCGCTTCGAGTGCCGTATCGATTGGCGCGGGCGTCATTGCACTGGCGGCGCTGATCCGGCGGCCAACTGGCGCTCCCTATGGTTATGCGCCGCTTGAGCGTCACTCACTCGCGTTTTGCATCGCACTGTGTGGCCCTGTTGCCGCGGTGGCCCTCAGTACGCTCTCGCATGGGCATCCTTTGCTCCGGACCTGGGATTCGCCGTCGCGGTTCCTGCTCGCGATCCCAATTTTTCTGGCGCTGCGACGTGCGCCGCAGCGCATCTTCGTCTGGGCGGACCTCTCCTTTACATTGGGCGCCCTGTCCGCGCTGGCGCTGGCCCTCTTCATGCCGCGCGATTGGGGCGACGGCCGCATCGGCAGTGCGTTCCTGAACCCGATCCATTTTGGAGATCTCGCGCTCGCGCTTGGCGTGCTGTCGGCGATTGCACTCAACTGGTGGCGTAAGGATTCGGCGCTCTGGCGCGCACTCAAGATCGCGGGACTGTTTGCAGGCCTCGCTGCCTCCCTGCTGTCCGGCGCGCGCGGCGGCTGGGCGGCAATTCCGCTCGTCGCCTTGCTGATCGTATGGGAGCTCGGCCGCAACAAACCGCTCCACTGGAAGTTGCTGATGCCGCTGGCTGTCGCGCTCTTGCTCGGGCTCGTGTACGGGCTTTCGGGGACAGTGCGCGACCGCGTCAACGATGTGTCATCGAACCTGACGCAGTACACGCAAGGCCATCGCGACACGTCGGTCGGCATCCGTCTTCAACTCTATGAGGCAGCATCCACACTGATCGCCGAACATCCGGTGCTGGGCCTCGGCGGTGACGGTTTTCGGGACAAAATGGCCTCAATGGCGAAGCAAGGTGCAATCACCCCCACCGCGGCGGCGTTCGGCGAGGGCGAAGTGCATAACCAGCTGCTCGCCTACATGGCCAACTACGGGATTGTCGGCGGTCTCGCACTGCTCGCGACCTATATCGTGCCTGCCGTCTTTTTCGCGGCAAAGCTCAAATCCGCATCGAGGATAACGCGGCGTACGGCGCTCATGGGGCTGTCCTTCGTCCTGATGTTTTTCGTCTTCGGGTTGACGGTTGAGACCTTCGACCTGAAGAGCACGGTGTCTTTCTACGCGACCGTGCTGGCCGTTCTCGCGGCGATCGCGCACCGTATGGATGACAAAGCCGAGCTTTTCTAGCGCGGCTTCTTGCATCGTTGTAGCACGGCGTCTCGCCATGCCCGTCGGCTAAAATGTGCGCCCCGGCCGCCGCGGCCATTGCCTGTCAACGACGCCCCCGCTTTCGTGAACTCCTCGCCTGCCCGAACCGCTGCCGCCGCCAGCGCGCCTCAGTCCGCCACGCATCCGCGTCCGCTGCACGTCGCCCTCGTCTGCAACACGGCCTGGGCGATCTATACGTATCGGCGCGGGCTGTTGCGCGCGCTCACCGATGCGGGCGCGCAAGTCACCGTGATCGCGCCGCGCGACCGCACCTTCGAGCCGCTCGCCGCCATGGGCTGCCGCTGCGTCGAACTGCGAGTGGCCTCGAAGGGCACAAACCCGCTCGACGACCTGCGCACGCTCCTCGCGCTCTATCGCCACTATCGCGCGCTCAAACCGGACGTCGTGTTCCACTACACGATCAAGCCGAATATCTATGGATCGATTGCCGCGTGGCTCGCACGCACGCCCTCAGTGGCGGTCACGACAGGCCTCGGTTACGTATTCATCCAGAAGAGCCGCGCCGCGCAGGTCGCCAAGCGTTTGTATCGTTTTGCGTTCCGCTTTCCGCGCGAAGTGTGGTTCCTCAATCGCGACGATGAAGCCGCCTTCAAGGAGGGCAATCTCCTCGCGCATCCTGAGCGCGCGAAGCTGCTGCACGGCGAAGGCGTCGATCTCGAAGATTTCCCCTTCACGCCGCTGCCCGAGCGCGCAGAGTTTGCCTTCGTACTGATAGGCAGGCTGCTTTGGGACAAAGGTGTGGGCGAGTACGTCGACGCAGCGCGCACGCTGCGCGGGCGCTACCCTCACGCGCGCTTCAGGCTGCTCGGCCCCGTGGGTGTGGACAATCCGAGCGCAATCTCGCGCGAAGAAGTGGCGGCCTGGGAACGCGAAGGCGTGATCGAGTATCTGGGCGAAACGGCCGATGTGCGCCCCTTTATCGCCGATGCGGACTGCGTCGTGCTGCCCTCGTACCGTGAAGGCGTACCGCGCACGCTGATGGAAGCGAGCGCGATGGGCCGCCCTATCGTGGCCACCAACGTGCCCGGTTGCCGCGAAGTGGTCGCCGATGGTGTAAATGGACTGCTGTGCGAAGCGCGCGACGCGAACTCGCTGGAGCAGGCGCTCGCGCGCATGCTCGACCTTGGTGATGCAGCTCGCGCCGCCATGGCCGCGCGTGGCCGGAAAAAAATCGAGAAAGAATTCGATGAGCGCGTTGTGGTACAACGCTACCGGGAACTGATCCGGGAAATTACCGGGTCGACGTTTTGATCGAAAATTGATTTTTCAGGAATGGACACGGCATGACTGCGACGATATCAAAGGGCACCATCCTCGTCACCGGCGGCGCGGGCTACATCGGCTCGCACACCTGCGTCGAACTGCTCAATGACGGCTATGACGTGGTCGCCGTCGACAATCTCGTGAACAGCCGCAGCGAATCACTTAAGCGCGTCGAGCAGATCACGGGCAAACCGGTCGCGTTTTATGAAGCAGACGTGCGTGACGCGGCCGCCCTTTCGCGCATCTTCGTGGCGCACAGCGTCACCGGCGTGATCCATTTCGCGGCGCTCAAGGCGGTGGGCGAGTCGGTCGCGACACCCATCGAGTATTACCGCAACAACGTGGACGGCCTGCTGGTCGTGCTCGATGTGATGCGCCAGCACGGCGTCAAGCAGTTCGTGTTCAGTTCATCGGCAACGGTGTATGGTGTGCCCGAGCGCTCGCCCATCGACGAATCGTTTCCGCTTTCCGCGACGAATCCGTACGGGCAGTCGAAACTCATCGCGGAGCAGATCCTGCGCGATGTCGAGACATCGGACCCGTCGTGGCGAGTTGCAGTGCTGCGCTATTTCAATCCGGTGGGCGCGCATGAAAGCGGATTGATTGGGGAAGATCCGGCCGGCATTCCGAACAACCTCATGCCGTATGTCGCACAAGTGGCGGTCGGTAAGCTCGAGAAGTTACGCGTTTTCGGGGGCGATTACCCGACGCCGGACGGTACGGGTGTGCGTGACTACATTCACGTGGTCGATCTGGCCAAGGGCCATCTCAAGGCAATCGATGCGCTCGCTTCGCGCGGCGAAGGCTTTGTCGTGAATCTCGGTACTGGGCGCGGCTATAGCGTGCTGGAAATCGTGAAGGCGTTCGAGCGGGCTTCGGGGCGGCCCGTGCCTTATGAGATCGTCGCGCGGCGGCCCGGAGATATTGCCGAGTGTTATGCGAATCCGTTCGCTGCGGAAAGACTCATCGGGTGGAAGGCCGACTTCGGGATCGAGCGCATGTGCGTCGACCACTGGCGGTGGCAGGAGAAGAATCCGCGAGGGTTTGCGTGAGGGTGCGCGTCGCCCGCATTACAGGAATTTACAAGCCTGCGAATTTGTAGCGTTTTATTACATCGCTGTTACAACAGCATTTCTAAAGTAAAATGTCCGTTCAGATAAATCTGCATATGTATCAATGGAACATAAAGCAGTGGCAACGGAAACGTCGGCTGGCTTGGTTGTTTGGTTCACTGGCATGTCCGGAGCGGGCAAGTCGACTATCGCGCGAGCGCTAGTCGCGAGATTGCAGGCGTTCGACATCCTTTCTACTGTGCTGGACGGCGACATTCTGCGTACCGGTCTGAATTCCGACCTTGGCTTCGACGACGCCGACCGTACCGAAAACCTGCGGCGTGTCGCCCACGTCGCTGCCTTATTCTGCCAATCTGGGTTTGTCGCCGTCACCGCGACAATATCACCCGAATCCAAACATCGCAAAAAGGCGCGGGAGATTGCTGGCGACCAGTCCTTCGTCGAAGTCTTTGTGGACACTCCCCTGGAAATATGTGAAAAGCGCGACCCCAAGGGGCTCTACAAGCGCGCCCGCCGTGGGGAAATTAAGCAATTCACTGGTCTCGGGGCTCCCTATCAGCCACCGACCGCGCCTGACATCGTCATTCGCACACACGACTCGAGCATCAGCCAATGCGTCGATCAAATCATCGCCTATCTAGTCAGCTCGCACCGTATTAATCCGAACTACGCCTCATGCAATCCGCTCCCTCCCTGCCCTCTCCCCAACTCCGCACATTGATCGTCGTTTTGGGCATGCATCGCAGCGGCACCAGTGTCACGACGCGGGCCATGGAAACGATGGGCGCCAGTTTTGGCGACAATCTAATGCCACCGGCAGCAGGGAATAACCCCAAGGGATTCTTTGAAGACCTAGACGTCAGCAGACTGAACATCGAATTGATGCAAGCTGCGGGCGTCGACTGGCACGCCCCCCCTGCTCCAGATCTTGATCGCCTGACTAGCACACAACGTCGAGATTTCAAGGATCGCGCGCTTGCGCTGCTTCGCGAGAAGTGTCAAACGGGAATCTTCGCGCTCAAAGATCCGCGCATTGCGCGCCTACTCCCGTTCTGGCAGCCCGTGTTCGAGGCGCTCGACGTACGAGTCCTCTATGTGGTGGCGTTCCGGCACCCGATCAGCGTTGTTCGCTCGCTCGAAGCTCGCGACTCGCTTCCGGTGGAAAAATCCTATTTGTTGTGGCTCACACACGTTGTCCCGGCATTGCGTTACACCGCTAACCGCCAACGCGCAATTGTCAACTATGACTGCATGATGGAGGCGCCGCGCGCCTCTCTGCAACGTCTAGCGGCCGAACTGAATCTTTCGTTGGATCCTGGCAGGCTCGACGCGTTCGAAAGCGACTTTCTTGACGACGGCCTTAGGCATACGCGCTTTACCGGCGCAGATCTCGCCGGTGTTGACCGTGCGCCCACGGCGCTGAAGTCATTGTTCAATAGCCTTGAAATATTTGCGAGCGAGCCCTCGGCGTCAAACAAACATCGCCTCGACGAAACGCTCAAGTGTGCTGAAACATTTCTCGCAGATATCGCACCGCTACTGGCGCGCGACTGGCAGTTCGAATTACAGTCGAATCAGTCGAGTCTGCGCATCAACGAACTCGAGCGAGAACTCACTCTCGCACCGACACGCGCCGCCGACGATATTGCTGTGCTTGAGCAGAAACAGCAATCATCGCAGGCGCTCATCGAGGCGCTCGAACGGCGCTGCACCGAGCTTGAGGGAGCGCGCATCGACATGCAAGCAACTATCAAATCGCTGGAGCATGCCCAAAGCGTCATAAAAGCCGCTGCTAGCGAGCAACGGGGCGAGTTGAGTCACCTGGCTGCGACGCTGAACGCCGTGCTCGGGTCAACTTCGTGGCGCGTGACTGCACCGCTACGCGCGGTTCGCAGGAGTCTATCCCGCTAGACCCCATGCAGTCTTATCGTGCCGCCTGCATCCCCGCCGAATTCACGCTTTGCAATTTCGGCGCAACCGACGGCTGATATTCAGGCACCCAGCGCCGCAGATCTCGGCGCACTTCATCGTCGCCGGGAACGCGATGCTGCATCAGCCACGGCAGAAGTTCATCGATCAGATTATTCGGCACCTCGCGCGCCTGCGCGATGCGCAACTTGGGATGCGGCGTTCGCGTCGTAGTCTCGTCGTCGGCGAGAAGCTCTTCGTAGAGCTTTTCACCGGGTCGCAATCCGGTGAACACAACGCGAATTTGCTCTTCTGAGAAGCCGTAGAGGCGGATCAGATCACGCGCGAGATCGACAATCTTTACGGGCTTGCCCATGTCGAGAATGAAGATCTCGCCCCCACGTCCCATGCTCGACGCCTGCAGCACGAGCTGCGACGCCTCGGGAATCGTCATGAAAAAGCGAGTGATCTCCGGATGCGTCACGGTTACGGGTCCACCCTTCGCGATCTGCTGCTGGAACTTAGGGATCACGCTGCCCGCGCTGCCCAGCACATTGCCGAAGCGCACCGTCTCAAATTGCGTGCGTTCGCAAGTCTGCTGGAGCGCCTGGCACGCCATTTCCGCGAGGCGCTTGCTCGCCCCCATCACGTTGGTTGGGTTGACGGCCTTGTCGGTGGAGATGAGCACGAAGTGCCGCACCTGATACTTGATCGCCGCGCGTGCGACACGATACGTGCCCAGCACGTTATTGCGGATCGCCTGCCACGCATTGAGCTCTTCCATGAGCGGCACGTGCTTGTACGCCGCGGCATGGAACACGATGTGAGGTGTGTAGCGCGCCATGACCTGGTCGAGCAGCAGCGCATCCTTGGCGTCGCCGACGATCGGCACGACGGATAGCCCGGGGAAGCGTTCACGGATTTCCTCCGTGAGGCGATACATCGCATATTCGGAGAGATCGAGTGCCACGAGCTGCGCGGGCGCGAAACGCAGGATCTGCCGGCACAACTCTGAACCGATCGATCCGCCCGCTCCAGTCACCATCACCACGCGCCTGCTAAGCAGCGCCTCGACGTGCGGCGTGTCGATCTTGACGGCGTCACGGCCAAGGAGGTCTTCGAGATCGATATTGCGGACCTGCGAGAGGAAGCCCTGCCCCGGCGTGAGTTCCGTCAGCGACGGCAGCATCAGCGCCTTCACGCCCGCGCGCACGCACTGCGTCGCCGCGCGGCGCTGCACGTCGGCAGACGCTGACGGAATGGCGATGATGGCGTATTCGCAACGCAGCGATTCCGCCCAGCGTGCGATGTCGCCGATCGGACCCAGCACCTTGTAGCCGTATATTTCGCGCCCCTGTTTGGCTGGGTCGTCGTCGAGCAGGCCGACGAGGCGCCAAGTGGCGGAACGCGACAATTCGCGAGCGAGGCTCGCACCGGCGCCGCCCGCACCAACGACGATCACGGGCTTGCCTTGCGCGACGAGGCCGCCATACAGGTAAAACTCCTTCGTGGCTCGATACAGTGCGCGTGCACCGCCCATGACGAAAAAGAGCAGCAGCGGTGAGACAATCAGCACTGAGCGCGGAATGATCGGCGCGGGCTGGATCATGACCGAGACGATCATCACGATCAGGGCGGCCGATAGAATCGACTTCGAAATGCGCAGCAGATCCGGCAGGCTCGCGAACACCCACATGCCGCGATACAGCCCAAAAATCCGGAACATCACCGCGTAGACGGGCAACACCCAGACCATCGCACTTAGGGCGCCGCGCCAGAACTCAGCCGGCACAGATGCGTTAAAGCGCAGGAGATAAGCAGTAAGCCATGCGGCGGCCACCGCGCCGATATCAAACAAAAAGGCGCTGAATGAGAGCCAAGAGGCTTTATTGCGGAGCATCAGCGTCTACCTCAGGTTGTCTGGTAAGGGTCTGGAAACTGCGCCAGCGCGCATCGATTGCCACGCCAATCAAAAGAAGGACGACAACCCAACCTGCAACGATCCCCCACTGTTGAGCCACGGAGCATGCCAAGGCCAAGAGAGCAATTATTATGCCGGTAAACATTACCAGATACCACGTCAGCGCCGTCGCAGCGTGGCCGGCGCCAAGGCGAACCATGCGTTGATAATAATGTTCGCGGTGTGCTTGCCAAATTTTTTCGCCGCGCGCAAGGCGGCGGATCAACGTCACCGAAGCGTCGCCAATAAACGGCGAAAACACCAGCGCCGGAAACCAGATGGGCCACGTGCCGGTACGCCAACCCCAATAGCCGAGCGCCCCCGCAAGAAAACCCGCGGGGATCGAGCCGGCGTCGCCGAGAAAGATCTTGGCGGGGTGAAAATTGAAGAGCAGAAAACCCGCCGCAGCGCCTGCGACGGCCGCCGCTGCCCAGCCAAGTTCGCTCGACGCATGCGGACCGGCCAGCGCCGCGACAGCATAGCCGCCGAAGCCAAACAGCGCCATGCCGCCTGCGAGCCCGTCCGAGCCGTCCATAAAATTGTAGAGATTGACCAGCCACAGCATCAAAAATGCGAGCACGGCTGTACACCACCAAGGGGCCGGCGCCGGATAGACCACCACTAGCGCCAGTACGGCCAGAA
Organism: Paraburkholderia sp. J8-2; assembly: GCF_905220195.1. Taxonomy (NCBI): domain Bacteria; kingdom Pseudomonadati; phylum Pseudomonadota; class Betaproteobacteria; order Burkholderiales; family Burkholderiaceae; genus Paraburkholderia; species Paraburkholderia sp. J8-2. The sequence continues at coordinate 53,123 of NZ_CAJMZA010000011.1, read as the reverse complement.
AGTGGGCGGCAAAGCGTACACTCGCGCGCAGGCCTCGCCGGTCGTCAATCTGCGAGACGGCCGCGAGGAATGCCGCCCCTACGGCGGTCAGCCAGAGAGGCGGCGCAAGCAACAGCATCGCCAGCACTGCGACCGGGATGACGCCCCAGCCGCCCACGCGCGGCGTCGGCCGTACGTGCAACGAACGCTCGTTAGGTAGGTCGGTGGCGAGGCGCCAGGCGAGACCGCTTTTCAGCAAAAACGCGAGAATGGCCGCGCACAGTGCACCGCTCGCCAGCGCGATCACCACTGCGGCCCATGGCCCCGATAAGGTTGCATGCAAATTCAACGTCAACGATCTCCGTGCGTTCAGTGTGTCGCACGATACCAGCGTGCAGTCGCTTCCAACCCTGCCTCCACCGAAAAAGGCGGCCGCCAGCCGAGCTGCTCGCCAATCAGCGAAGCATCGACCTGTAAGCTCGTCGTTAGGCGGTCTATCTGGTCAGTGCGCCCGGTAAGCACACCTGCCGCGCGCAGCAGAACTGGTGAAACGGGAATCAGACGCGCAGGCTTTGACAGATGGCGTCCGAGCGCGCGCAACAGCTGGGCAACCGAAAAGTCCTCGGCGTCCGCCACGTGGAAGCACGCGTTGGCGGCGCGCGAATCGAGGGCGCAATGCATCAGCGCGTCAGCGAGATTTTCCGTGTACACGAGGCTGCGCCGCGCATCGATCGAGCCGAGCGGCAACGGCACGCCGCGCCATAGCGCATTCATCATCTGCAGGAAATTGGCGCCGACGCCCGGCCCGTAGACGAGCGGCGGCCTCACGACCACAATATCCAGGCCTGTTTCCTCGCCGAACCGCCAAAGCGCTTCCTCGGCCGCACGTTTCGAGCGGCCGTAGGGATCGAGCGGTGCCGGGCGCGCAGACTCGTCGAGCGCCACGCCCCCGTCGGATTCCGCGACGGCCTTGATGCTGCTCACGAATACCACTCGCCGCGCACCTCGCGCCTGCGCGGTACGGGCGACTCGCAGTGCGCCCTCGACGTTCGTTGCGTGGAACGCCGCGACTGGATCAGGCGCCTCGTCGCGCATCACGTGGACGCGCGCGGCCAGATGCACGACGCAAGCCACGGAAAGATTGTCCGGCCATGCCTCCTGGAGCCCCACGAAATCCGCCGCATCGTGACGCCACTCGCTTACGCCCCTCAAGCGGTCCAGCCCGGCATCGCCGCGCCGAACGAGCGCGGTCACGTTGTGGCCATGCGCGCTCAACGTACGACACAACGCACGACCGACAAGACCATTCGCACCGGTCACCAATACGCTACTCAAAGCCACTTCCACCCGAACCGGTTGTAGAACTTAAACGCCGACGCCACGAACATGCGAATGTGTGCCATCCCCTTTCGCGATGCGCCGCCACCATGGTGCATCACGCGCACCGAGGGTGCATAGACGACCCTGGCGACGTCGTGCGCACGCAGGCTGAGATCGTAGTCCTCGAAATAGAGGAAGTAGCGCGCGTCGAAACCCGCAAGTTTTTTGAGCACGATCGTGCGGAAGAGCATGAAGCAACCGCTCACCATTGGTGGATCCCAGATCGTGTCGCGCTCGTTGATCTGCGCACGCATCTCGTAGCGCGCGAGACGCGCCTCGAAGGGCCGGCGCACCGCTTGTGGCAGGAAGCCGCGCACAAACAGGTCGACGAGAGTCGGGAACTGGCGGCACAGGTACTGGAGCTGACCGGCATCGTCCACGATGGCTGGCGCAAGCAGGCCCGCTTCAGGGTGGGACTCGAGAAACGCAACGGCCTCGAGCAATGCGCCGGGTTCGATGTCCACGTCGGGATTGAGCACGAGGTGATACCGGCTCGTCGCCCGTCTGATCGCGAGGTTGTGCCCCTGCCCATAGCCAATGTTGCCGTGACCGCCGAGTCGCGTGACACCGATACCTGCCCGCGATAGCACGTCAAGGCTCTCACTCACATCGGACAGGCCGCCGTTGTCGACCAGATAGAGATGGACCGACATCCCTGGCCTAATCTGCGCCAGTTCCGCTCCGGACCGGGCCAAGCTCGCGAAGGTTCGTGTGAGCAATTGCCGATCGGGATGATAAACAACCACCGATACGGACACCACGCCGTGATCCATGTTGGATACCGTAGTCACTTTCATCTGGAGAATCGACGATTCAACGCGGCGCGCGCCTCGCCTGAAAAATCGGGGCCGGTAAAAAACGACTAGTTTGCTGAAAATACCGGGTTCCGGCAACCCGCTTTTCCTTTTGTTACGGGGGTCGGATTTTGCAAGCGGCCCAGAACTTGCTTATTACGGTTGTCCGCCGACGCGAACAGCTAGTTCACTAGCGTGGAGTGATCCGCGCCCGGAGGGGGGCGTCCACGTGCCAATTGCTTGGACTCGGACACCCACAACAATAAGCGCGCCGCGTCAACGCAGAAAACGAAGCGCCGTTTCCATTGGCGATGGGTTGTCCTTCTGCTAGGCATCGTGACGTCCTTCGCGACGTGCCTCGTGCTGTTTTCCGCTTTTCGCATGTGCCGTACGGCGAATAACAGGACGGTACGCTCGGCGTTTACATGGGCGCGCTCAAGCACCCTCTGCCTGCATTTTTTAGGCTTCACAACGAACATCGGCTGTTCTTTTCGAGGTTCATTTACTTCGCCGATGTCCACTATCTCGGTCGGCGCAACGTCCTCGTTACCAGCGCGGCGCGGTCACATCGGTAATTGTCGTGCGGACGCTACAAATGATCCACCGCGATGCACACGAGTTTGCGGGCAAAAGAAGAGGCTATTCATCTAGGGCATATTGTTGACTCTTGGTTAAATTACGTCATTTACTAGGCGGAGCGGTTTTGTAGCCCGCGCAAACGCTTCTGTAATGGCTAAAAATACTCACGCCCGTAGGATGTAGCCGATGCTCTCCATCGTGGGCCCGGCAACGTCGAGGATCGTCTCAGCGATTTCGGGCTCCAGTTTTGAGCGCCACTCGTCCACGGTGCCGGTCCGGTAGATTTCCGGCTGCTTGGGTCGGAGCTTGCTGACGCTGTAGACGGCGTTTTCGGCGGCCACGAGGTCGTCGGCGGTGTGATCGAGACCGAGCCGGGTCAGCGCGTCATCGAGGGTCGCCCTGAAGTCTCCCTTTAGGTTTTCGTAAAGAACGACGACTTCCGGCTCGTCGCGCACCCATTGCAGGTTCTGCTGCGCCCAGTTGTGCGCGAACTCACGGGGGTCCAGTTCGCGCGACCAGCCCTCACGGAAATGATCGACATAGTGGCGCAGCGAGTTGAACACGGCGCGCGGATCGCGAATGAGCACCGCGATGCGCGCGTCCGGGAAGTATTCGCGAATCAGCGAAACGGCGGCGCCGTGAACGTCGGGCAAGATCGTTCCGAGCTGCGGCGCGCACGGGAACGCGCTCTTCTGCCCCGGGAACTCTCCGTTGAGCGCGTGAAACGTGGCGGCTGCAATCTCCCGCGCTGCGGCCTTGCGCGCCTCTGGCGTGAGCGTCTGGCCAAGACGCTCGATATGCTGGGCCGTATGGGCAAGCAGTTCCGGGAAATACCATTCCGGCTTGCAGAACGGGACGAACTCATTGAGGCAATCGCGCAGCCAAGTCGTACCTGACTTCTGCGAGCCGATGATGAAGAAGCGGGCCGAGCCGCCGCTGTATTCGCAAATAGGCTTCAATGTCGTGCGTAGCGCGGGCGACACGCTCTGCGTGGCCCCCGTTTGCATCTCCATCGTCGTTCTCCTTTGCCATGACTGCCATGACCAGATCCACTTCCGCATGCGCTGTATCTCCCCTGCAAAGACAGTCGTCGAACGCCGTCACGGCCACGCCCAAATTTCTCAACGGATCAGGTTCGAGTGCATTGGGGGAATTTGTGAACGTTGAGTTCCGAACCTGAATTGTCTCAACCCCACAGGACACCCACGCAACTAGCACCGTCTAAAGAGACCTTCCGAATTTGCGGCTTCATTGCTTTCGGTCACGCGCACCCCGGCATGTGATACGGACGCTCAACCTCTAGGCGGCCGTTGTACCAGCGACTGCCATCCGTCAGTGAGGGATGGTTCAGTACGAGACCTCGGCGGTCCGCACAGGTAGACGGTAGCCCGGACGGCACAATGGCTCTGACGTGAGGCGTGACAGAGATGAGCTCGCCCCGCTCGGCTGCGTCTAATCCCAGCGCAACCATCAGGTCGTCCGCATCGACAATCGGGAAGCGATGTAGCGCTCGTGCAAGGGCGTCAAGGCGGATCATCACATTGACGGGTGCGGCCACGTCGATGCAGCGCTGGCTGTCTACCATCTTCGGATAGACACAGCTCTGCAGGGTTCGGACTATATTGGGATCGAAAATACGGCCGCCAGGCAAAAAGACTCCACCTGCCCAGCAAAGCGCACCCGAATCGTTCATCAAAACGCCGCAGACCGCATTGACGCGATTGTCAAACTGCGGCACAGCGGATAACTCGCAAAGTGTGCGCTCCCGGTCTCCATCCAGGAGTACGGCAACCCATTCAGTGTCCGGTTCGTTGACGACGGCCAGTAGCGCATCGATACCGCTTCCATTTGCCCAGATTTGAGCGTCGAGAACCTTTACTCGCGAGACCCGCGCTACGCTACGCAGGCGAAGCTGACCAATCGTCGGATCCGGCTCAACATTGAGCGCGCCACCGGAGCGCGCCTTGATGAGCCGCTGGACAGCGCGTCGATGCGAATCGGCCTCGCGCACCTCGCGCGCGAAATTGTCCGCGACATCCCTCTGCGCGCAGGCCAGCTCACGAACATGTGTAGGCATACGGCCTTCAAGCATATCGTAAGCGACAAGTAGATAGGGCAAGCTTGAGACTGGAGCATCGGACTCGGCTCGACCGACTCGCTCAAGCAGATCGCGTCTGGCGGCGATCAGCGGGCCGAGATACCAGAAATTTGTAAGAAGGACGGGATCGAAATCTGGTTTGAAGACTGGATTTGTCCGGGTCGATTGGGCCGTTGCCTGATAATGGTCGGTATAGAAAACGCAGGCGTCCGGGACGCGCGTGACGGCATTCGCGATGAGTTGCAGTGCGTCGACGCTGAGGAAGTCCGACGCTTGTAGAAAGATGATGAATTCACCAGTCGCGCGGGCAAGGAGATCGTCCACAAACGTGCCAAGGTTGTCCGCCTTCGGCAATGCACTGGCGCCGAGATTCGACCGTTTGGCGAACCATTGGCGCGCCTCCATCTCCACGACCCCGCTATCCGCGAGCAAGAGCTGATTGTTATGGGTCTGCACCGAGGCCGACCGCGCGGCCTCATCCAGTTCCCGCAGAGGCTGATCGGAAACGAACAGGCAGACCGTAAGCTCGAGTTGCGAATGACTATCGAGTTGCGCTGCCCGACGGGCGATGTACCGGTCGAACCATGGGCCAAAGGGGAGGCGCCGATCTGGCGCGTGGATATCGAGGCGATACAGAGGGCTCAGCGGATCGAACCACTTGCTGAAATAGGGATCACGCATGTCGGCTCGGCCCAGGAACAGACGCTCCTGCTCTGCCATGGCAGTCCCGATCTTCGTCGCGCTTTCGAAATGATAGACCTCGACTTCAGGATCGACGACACATCGATAGCCGCGATCGCGAATGCGCAGGCCGAAGTCGACGTCGTTGTAGTTGAGCGGTAGACCTTCTGCGAAACCGCCGACTTCGTCGAATGCCGTCTTTCGCGCGATCAGCATCGCCGCACCCACACAATAGACCTCTCGACGGCATTGCAGATTTCCCCGGTGCCCCAAAAAATTACGCGGAGCACCAGTGGCTGCATGCGCCGGACCGGCGTGGGAAAGAAGCGCAACTCCGCATTGCTGAATGTCGCCGTTCTCGAACAGGCACTTCGGCCCTATCATCGCCACGTCGGGATTAACGACGAGATAGCTGACCATTTCCTCGCCGCCCCTCACCGTGATTGCCTCTACGTCGTCGTTGAGCAAGCAGACATACTCACCCCGGGCAGCAGCGACGCCGGCGTTGATGGTGCGCGAAAAGTTGAACGACGGGTCGGAATGGACTATCAGACGGACGTTGGGAAAGGCGGTCAGCGCCGCGACCTGCTCAGGTTGGAGGCTGCCGTTGTGCACGACCACATATTCGCAGTTTGGATAGAACGCCTTCTCCTGAAAGCTGCGAACACAATTGACGACCAGTTCGATCGGCTTGCCCCGAATCGTGCGCACACCGCCGCCAGCCGGAATGACATATGACAGAAGCGGGGGCGGCGACGGAAGGGGATAGCGGATACGCCAAAAGCCGTTGGAGTGGGCAACCGTGACGTCCGCGTCGGGATGACGCTGGCGCGCGTAGCCGAGCACGGCCTTGCGCTGCCGCTCCATGGCATAGGGCTTCTGGTCGAGACCAGCCGCGGCTGAACCCGGTATCGCGCGCCACAGATAACCGAAAACGGGGATGTGAACGACGGCAGGATTGCGGAGAAGCGCGCGTAGTGCGAGATCGAAATCCTGCGTTCCGTCGAATTCGGAGCGAAAGCCGCCCAGTGCATCGAGAAAGTCACGACGGTACACGGATAGATGGCCTATACACATCGTATATTCGAGGTAAGCAGGCGACCAATCCGGCTTGGCCCAAAGATCGGTGACAATCCCGTCGGCCTGGAGCATGGCCTCGTCGGTATAGAAGAGCTGGGTCTCCGGCGCTGCCTTCCAAGCTTCGTAAACAGCTGCGAAGGAGTAACGCGCAAGAAGGTCGTCATGATCGACCAACGCAACATAGGTGCCGCGCGCTTGTGACAATCCCAGATTCGATGCGCCCGAAATTCCGAGGTTGATCGGGCTGCACAGGAGTTTCACGCGCGAGTCCCGTTCCGAGATCGTGCGGAGGACCGCGATCGCTGATGCGTGCGTCGAGCCGTCGTCGACCACCAGCCATTCCCAGTTACTGTATGTCTGGTTGACCAGCGTCTGGTAAAGCTCTCGAATGTACCGGGGCTCAATATTGTATGTTGGCGTTAACACGGAGATCCGGAACGCCTCGTCACTGATCTTGGGCCCGAATTCGTCGCGCTCTGGATCGCAAATGTCGCGAAGATTCAAATCGGTAGAGGTCTTCGAGTCATTGCGGACTTTCTCCAGAAAGACTTGAGAGTGAACTCGACCCTCGGCTATTCCGTAGTCCAGATAATGCTGTAACGGGTCAATGCCTGCGTGAGCGACGTCTGGATATTGCCTCAAGTAGAATTCACGGTCGAAAGCCAACGAGCTCTTCGGTTCATCGTGAACTTCCCCCAGAAAGGCTGGAGTAGGCGCTCGCCCCTCGGCTCTTCCGTGATCGAGATAGTGCCGCAACGGATCGATGCCTAGATGGGCGACGTCCGGATACTGCGCCAGGTAGAATTCCCGGTCGAAACCCAGCAAGCGCCCTTCTTGGGCGATCCCCAGAAGCCTACCAACCAGCTCTCCAGAACCCTGGGCAAGGTGAAAGCGGTGCAGGATGCGCAGAATCTTCCGGTACGCGCGCCAACTCCTCGAATACTGGATCTGATTCACAAGCTCGAGGTAATGCACATTGACATCGATCTGCCTCCGCATGCCGGAGACCATGGCATCCCGTTCGGCCGTTACAGCCGCAAGCGCCGCTTCAGTGGCAACCCGATCCTGCTCGGCGCGCTCGCATTGTGCTTTCAAGTTCGTCAGCTCACGCTCCGCAGCCCTCCAGTTCCGGACGACTTCCTGTTCGCCGCGCGCGCTTTGCTCCCTCAATTCCGCCAGCGCACGCTCCGCAGCCTCCCGGTTGCGGGCGACCTCCGCTGTCCGCTCATTGAGTGCAACGCACAGCTCATGGATCCGTGTCGCCTCCTCGCCCTGTTTAATGCGAAATCGCACAACCTCGGCACAGGCGCAGAGATAGTCATCAGTCGGTGCCTCATCCCGACGCTGGAATGCAAGCGCATAGGGCGTGATCGAGTACAGCGTCGTCTCGATCAGGGGTACGAAGCCGTGCTTCGCGAAAGCGCGCATCCAGTAAATCGTCGGCCGCACATTGACATGCGTAGGCTCGTCGAAATCGGATGGAGAGGACGAAAAGACGACGATGTCCGCGGCAGACGTCATGTTGGCGATTGCGATGAGTGCCTCGTCCTCGGGCATGTGCTCGAGCACCTCGATGCAGGTGATCAGATCGTAGGAGTCCTTGATCGCCTCGGTGAGACTGCCAACGGAGCAGAATTTCCGTACATCTGCACGGATCTCGGAAATCGCATAGCGAGAAACGTCCCGCCCGAAGGCGGTCACACCCCTCTCCCACAGCGCCTCGACAAGAAACCCCTTGGCGCATCCCGCATCGAACACGCGGCGCATGCGGAAAGTCCGGATCAGCTCGTCAGCGATCTTGCCGAAGAATTCGCCCCAGTGCGCGACCGACCGATCATAAGGGATCGGCCCGCAACCACGCTTGTAATAGGCTTCGTCGTAAAGTTCTGACTCCGCAACGGGGCTGTTGCTCTCGCTCATGAAGGGCTTCAATCTTTAAGGGGTTCAGGACAGAGGATCACAGAACGGCCGACCGGGTGTTCTGGCGCTTCCCCAGGTCGCGTCATAGGATGCCTTACGTTCGGGCCAGGTCATCCCGTCCCAACGGCGGGTCTGGTTATCGGCAACCAGAAGATTGGCCTGCCCGCCCTGGCGAAAGGTACGGCTGCCACCCCACCACTCGGGCGCGTAGGCGCGGCCATTCGCGCCGACAATCACCGCCGCGAGCCCTCGCTGGACGACCTTCCGGGTCAGACCGTTCAAGCCATGCTCGGCCACATGCGCGTCCCGCTTGTTGGCGATCTTCAACTCCCCGAGGAGTTCTCGCGCGAGCGGCGCAGGCATCATGAAAGCATTGGTGCGCACATGCACGTTGGGAAATTCGCATCCGCCGACACCAGCCTCAAACGAACCCGTCGCACCGGCGATGCCAATTGCAGGCAAGCTCAGCGCCGCATCGAGCTTGGCAAGCCAACTGGGGGAAAGCGGTTCGCTACTCGCGTTCAAGAAAGCGGCCCGGCCGCAATCCACACGACTCACTGCGTCTCGATAGGCGCCGAGGTCAAAGGCATCGTCAGACGTATGCACTTCTTCAAAGGGCAGGTCTGCGAATACATCCCTGACCACATTCATCGCTTCGCTCGAAGCGAAACCCTTGAAGATGATGACCAGACGATGCGCCACCCCCGCGGGGAACTTCCGGTAGGCGCCAACAAAGCGCTGCGCCATTTCCAGGTGACCCTCGTCCATACCGCGAATCAGGTAAAAAAGCGCGATATGCGACGCGTCGCTACTTTTGCTATCCAATGGGAGCACGACTTCCGACGACTTCGTAGTTTGGGGGGAGTGTCTTTAGCGAGGCCTCATTATAGTATGGGTCTGTTACAAATCCCCGCCATTGATCTTCGAAAAAGGAGACTTCAAACTGCTTGACCTCCCGAACACGTGACATCGATTCATAATGGATAAGCTCGGCCCTGGGCGTATAGACCGTCACATATCCCGCGCGCGAGGCTTTGAGGCAATAGTCGACGTCGTTGAAATTAATCGGAAGCTCCTCGGTGTAACCGCCGATCTCCTTGTAGAGGGTGGCACGGGTCATCATCACCGCACCCGTTACCGCACTGACATCCCGCACGGCGCATGTACTGAAAAAATAGCCAGAATCATCGCGAGGATACTTGAACCGCAGATGGTCGGGCTTCGCTTTCACCATGACGACGCCGGCGTGCTGGATCAGCATGCTGGGGAACAGCAGCTTTGCTCCGACTACGCCGACCCAGGGCTTTTCGAACTGCTCGATCATGCGCTCGAGCCAGTCCGGCGTAAGCGGCTCGATATCGTCGTTCAGTAACAGCAAAAGTTCGCCCCGCGATTCAGCAACACCCAAATTTAGCTTCCGGGCAACATTGAAATCGCCTTGATACGCAACCAATCTCACACCACGAGCACTCAGTTCCGAAAGACGGCTCTCGTCAAGATCGCAGTTGTGAATGACAATGATTTCGATATTCTTGTAGGTGCTAACGCTGGCGACGTGGTCAAGGCAGTTACGCAGAAGATCAACCTTCCGTCCGTCAATATCCACAATCTTCCCAGCCGTGGGAATGATGATCGACACGAGCGGCGCGCCGGAGAGTTGTACGCGTACGTCATAACAAGCCATTTCCGGCTTCAACTGCGAAACGACACCCTTGCGGCCAGTTCGTTCGAGGTGACCCTGGAGCGCCGCGATGTCCTCAGCCACGCGACCGGCGGGCGGCGGGGAATCCAGGCTTGCCGACCGGTGCACAAGAACACGGCGAATATGCTCATGCTGCGCCCCGTTTTCCGTCACGCGTAGCAGGAAGTCATATGCGTTGCGCGCTTCACGCAAAGCGGCCAAGGCCGTGCGGCCCGCCACAAAGGCACCCGAGCCGATGAAATTGAACGATTCAAAATAGTCAGGACTCCAGTCCGGTTTGACGAAGGGTCGCCTCCGCCCCCCGCGCTCGTCCATTTCGTCTTCGTCGGCATAAATGACATCGACACAGGGCCGCTCGTTGAGTCGGCTCGCATAGGCATAAAGCGCGCTCGAATGGAGTGAGTCGCCAGTTTCCAGCCAGACCAGCCCCCAATCCTCCGCTGGAACTCCAGCGATCTCCTTTTCGATCTGCCGGCGATCGGTGCAGAGCGTCCATCGTTTGTAGATTTGAGAGCCGAGCAAGCGCTGAACGCGGTTCTTTTCGGCAGGATCATCACCCGTCAAATAGACGACGATCAAAGGTTGCAGATTCATCAACCCAATGTGGCGCGTCAATTCCCCCAATTCCAGACTGTAACTTTGTTCCTGTGCTTCTATCAGTCGCTGGTACAGAACCGCACTGGAGGGATTGGCGTCGTGACCAAGACTGTGGCCATATTCTACGTAATACCTAAGCGGCGACGCTGTCGCAGGCTCCCCCTGCATATAAGCCTCGCGATAGAGCCGTGCCGAAAACGCTGGATTCGGATCGCGGCCCTCGGCTTCACCAAAGGCGATGTAGTGCTCGAGGGGGTCTATTCCGGCCGCAGCGACGTCCTTGTTCGTTTGTAGGTACCATTTCGCGTCAAACAGATCGCGAAAGGTGGGATTCTCCGTGACAGTTGTTTTCCCCGAGATCAATTCGGGATCACTAGCCGGTGTTTCGAGCTTATATTCCGGCGCCGGAACGGATAGCCGGAACGCCTCGTCAGTTATCCTGGAACCAGTATCATCGTGTGACAGGTCACAGAGATCACCGAGACTCAAATCGGTCGAGCTCTTCGGTTCATCGTGAACTTCCCCCAGAAAGGCTGGAGTAGGCGCTCGCCCCTCGGCTCTTCCGTGATCGAGATAGTGCCGCAACGGATCGATGCCTAGATGGGCGACGTCCGGATACTGCGCCAGGTAGAATTCCCGGTCGAAACCCAGCAAGCGCCCTTCTTGGGCGATCCCCAGAAGCCTACCAACCAGCTCTCCAGAACCCTGGGCAAGGTGAAAGCGGTGCAGGATGCGCAGAATCTTCCGGTACGCGCGCCAACTCCTCGAATACTGGATCTGATTCACAAGCTCGAGGTAATGCACATTGACATCGATCTGCCTCCGCATGCCGGAGACCATGGCATCCCGTTCGGCCGTTACAGCCGCAAGCGCCGCTTCAGTGGCAACCCGATCCTGCTCGGCGCGCTCGCATTGTGCTTTCAAGTTCGTCAGCTCACGCTCCGCAGCCCTCCAGTTCCGGACGACTTCCTGTTCGCCGCGCGCGCTTTGCTCCCTCAATTCCGCCAGCGCACGCTCCGCAGCCTCCCGGTTGCGGGCGACCTCCGCTGTCCGCTCATTGAGTGCAACGCACAGCTCATGGATCCGTGTCGCCTCCTCGCCCTGTTTAATGCGAAATCGCACAACCTCGGCACAGGCGCAGAGATAGTCATCAGTCGGTGCCTCATCCCGACGCTGGAATGCAAGCGCATAGGGCGTGATCGAGTACAGCGTCGTCTCGATCAGGGGTACGAAGCCGTGCTTCGCGAAAGCGCGCATCCAGTAAATCGTCGGCCGCACATTGACATGCGTAGGCTCGTCGAAATCGGATGGAGAGGACGAAAAGACGACGATGTCCGCGGCAGACGTCATGTTGGCGATTGCGATGAGTGCCTCGTCCTCGGGCATGTGCTCGAGCACCTCGATGCAGGTGATCAGATCGTAGGAGTCCTTGATCGCCTCGGTGAGACTGCCAACGGAGCAGAATTTCCGTACATCTGCACGGATCTCGGAAATCGCATAGCGAGAAACGTCCCGCCCGAAGGCGGTCACACCCCTCTCCCACAGCGCCTCGACAAGAAACCCCTTGGCGCATCCCGCATCGAACACGCGGCGCATGCGGAAAGTCCGGATCAGCTCGTCAGCGATCTTGCCGAAGAATTCGCCCCAGTGCGCGACCGACCGATCATAAGGGATCGGCCCGCAACCACGCTTGTAATAGGCTTCGTCGTAAAGTTCTGACTCCGCAACGGGGCTGTTGCTCTCGCTCATGAAGGGCTTCAATCTTTAAGGGGTTCAGGACAGAGGATCACAGAACGGCCGACCGGGTGTTCTGGCGCTTCCCCAGGTCGCGTCATAGGATGCCTTACGTTCGGGCCAGGTCATCCCGTCCCAACGGCGGGTCTGGTTATCGGCAACCAGAAGATTGGCCTGCCCGCCCTGGCGAAAGGTACGGCTGCCACCCCACCACTCGGGCGCGTAGGCGCGGCCATTCGCGCCGACAATCACCGCCGCGAGCCCTCGCTGGACGACCTTCCGGGTCAGACCGTTCAAGCCATGCTCGGCCACATGCGCGTCCCGCTTGTTGGCGATCTTCAACTCCCCGAGGAGTTCTCGCGCGAGCGGCGCAGGCATCATGAAAGCATTGGTGCGCACATGCACGTTGGGAAATTCGCATCCGCCGACACCAGCCTCAAACGAACCCGTCGCACCGGCGATGCCAATTGCAGGCAAGCTCAGCGCCGCATCGAGCTTGGCAAGCCAACTGGGGGAAAGCGGTTCGCTACTCGCGTTCAAGAAAGCGGCCCGGCCGCAATCCACACGACTCACTGCGTCTCGATAGGCGCCGAGGTCAAAGGCATCGTCAGACGTATGCACTTCTTCAAAGGGCAGGTCTGCGAATACATCCCTGACCACATTCATCGCTTCGCTCGAAGCGAAACCCTTGAAGATGATGACCAGACGATGCGCCACCCCCGCGGGGAACTTCCGGTAGGCGCCAACAAAGCGCTGCGCCATTTCCAGGTGACCCTCGTCCATACCGCGAATCAGGTAAAAAAGCGCGATATGCGACGCGTCGCTACTTTTGCTATCCAATGGGAGAAGTGGAGCAATAGGTCTGAACACCGTTTCGCTTTCAAACTCTGAATAAGTGGAAGCTCTGCGAGGCTAGTTGATCGTAACCGGTATCTGGACCTCGCGCAAGGCAAACCACTGTCACTCCAGCAAGGATCGCAATGCTCAAGCACGGTATGATGGCAAGAATGGGACCACTGTCAGCCATGCATAAAGAAGACGCACGGGTTCAAATAATTGGAATTCGACATCGGTTTGAATTGCTGAGGAGCACCATTCAATGAAGATTGCATTGACAGGCGCCACGGGCTTTATTGGTCGCCACCTGCTAGCTGAACTCGTAAAACGCGGCCACGAAATTAGCGTGCTCGTACGTAACCCGGCAAAGGTAGAAGAATCGCATTGGCCTAGCATTCGTACGATTCACTTCGACCTCGATGCCCCCAACAATGCAGCTACCGAAGTCGGTAAGCACGATGCGCTAATCCATTTAGCATGGCCACGATTACCCAATTACAAGGAGCTTTTCCATTTCGAAGAAAACCTGCCAGCTTCGTATCGCTTTCTCAAGGCGAGCATCGAAGCGGGTGTACCGCAGGTTCTAGTCGCTGGCACATGTTTCGAATATGGCATGCAGGATGGTTGCCTAGGAGAGAATCTGGCTGCGCGTCCAGCAAATTCCTACTCTCTCGCCAAGGATACACTACGCAAGTTTCTGGAGCGTTTGCGCGAGAAACAACCATTCACACTGCAATGGATTCGACTCTTCTATATGTACGGACCGGGTCAAAACTCCAACAGTCTGCTCGCACAGCTCGACCGCGCGATAGACAATGGCGATGCCATTTTCAATATGTCCGGTGGCGAACAGTTGCGCGACTATTTGCCTGTTGAGCAAGTAGCTAGCGGGCTGGCGCGGGTTGCCGAACATTCTAAATGTGACGGCATAACGAATGTGTGCAGCGGTGTCCCTATCTCGGTCCGCAAGCTGGTAGAACAGCAAATTCAAAGCAGGAATGCGCGAATAGAACTGAACTTCGGCTACTACCCGTACCCCAGCCACGAGCCCATGGCCTTCTGGGGCGACGCCCGCAAGTTTCAGGCGATCATTAGTTCGACCTCTTAGGCCCGGAACATTCTGGCTCGCGTTTCGTTGCCGACCGGGTCAGCCCCACGCCCCCCGTCGGCACCATCACTTACAATATGCGCATGGAGGGGACCGCCACTGCGAACTTCCCGCCCCATTCAGATATCTGGGCATGTTGACGCGTAACTTCGTGCGCTATATTCCAGGGCAAGATAAGTACGATATCTGGTCGATCATCTTTCAGCACATCTGGATGGAGCACGGGGATGTGGCTCCCCGGAAGAAATTTATTCTGCTTCGACGAAGCCGCGTCGCATACGTAGGGTAATAGATCAGGCTTTACACCCGCATAGTTCAGCAACGTGTTGCCCTTTGCGGCTGCGCCGTAGGCAACGACCTTCCTTCCCAGCCGCCGCTGTTCGAGCAAAAAATTCAGCAATCCATTCTTGACTTCGTCTGCACGCACTTGAAAACCGTGATATGTATGTACCTGCGTCAGCCCTAACCGCTCCTCTGCGCCAATCACTTCGCTCACCGATGCCTCTTCGGGTCTTAGATCATTAGCGTGGCATCCATAGACGCGAAGACTTCCACCGTGCGTCGACAATTCATCCACCCGCCACACTCTTAGCCCAGCGCGCTCGAAGATGCGCCTGACCGTATTCAAGGAGAGGTAGGAAAAGTGCTCGTGATAGACCGTATCGAACTGTGCATGTTCGATCAGGCGCATCAAGTGCGGAAACTCCAACGTAATCGTTCCGTTCGGCTTGAGCGCCGCTTTTAGTCCACCCGTGAAGTCGTTGATGAAAGGCACATGCGCGAACACGTTGTTGCCGATGATCAAATCCGCCTGCCTATTTTCGGCTGCCAGTCGCCGCGCGAGCGCCTCACCAAAGAACTCACGCAGCACGGGGACACCTAGTTTTTCTGCTGCGTCAGCAGTACTCGCCGTCGGCTCGATGCCGAGGCAAGGAATCTCAGCTTTGACGAAATTTCGAAGAAGGTAGCCATCATTGGAGGCTATTTCGATGACCGAACTGCCGCGATCAAGGTTTAGCAGCGCAGTGATTGATTCGACATACTTCTTCGCATGCTCGAGCCAACTTTGAGAAACGGAAGAAAAATAAGCGTAGTCGGAACTGAACAGTTCGTCTGCACAGACGTAGTCCTCCGTCTGCACCAGCCAGCACTGATCACAGACAAAAAGTTTCAGCGGAAAATACTTCTCCGGAGCACGAAGATCTGCTTCAGCAAGATACGCATTCGAGGGCGGAGCAAAGGCCAGATCGAGAAATACATGTTGGAGCTGCGCGTTACAGTGACGGCACTTCATACACTGATCCCGTGAAAATTTGATGTTAGTAGCGGATACGACTGATCTCGTTGCGATAACTGCCTGATTTCGAGCGGCCATTCGATCCCAACAAGCGGGTCATCGTGACGCACACCACCCTCGGCAGAGGGCTCGTAATGCGCGGTATGCAGATAGAGTAGCTCGCTGTCGGGTTCGAGAACTTGGAACCCGTGCGCGCACCCTTCAGGGACTACCAACATGTGCGCATTTTCGGGAGATAGAATCTCGGCATGCCAGCGCAGAAATGTTGGCGAATCCTCTCGCAGATCCACAGCCACGTCCCATACGCGGCCTCGCAAGCATCTTATTAATTTCACCTCTGCATGTGGCGACCGCTGGAAATGCATTCCGCGAACGGCACCGACTTGCTTTGTTCTCGACTGGTTGATCTGAACCACTTTCCGCTGATCGACGATCGCTTGCAGTTCGTTATCACAGAACAAACGCCGAAATGCACCGCGCTCATCCTCGATTTGCTTGGTTTGGACTATCACCACGCCGCTGAGAGGTGTCGGAACGATATTCACTTGTTGCACCATGAAGCACCAGCGTGCGCGGCGTCATCGATGTAACGCTCCAGTTGCCTAGCGCTGATGACTTCCTTTGACGCAATCCATGTGTGATACCAGTCTGCAGTGTGGCGTAGCGCGTCGTCGAGTTGCCACACAGGGCGCCAGTCGAGCAAAGTCGATGCCTTCGTGCTGTCAAGAGAAAGCAGGTTTGCTTCATGTGGTTGAACTTGAGAGGTCAAATGCCATTTCGCCTGCGGCCAGTACTGACTCAGCTTGGTCAGCACATCAGATACGCGGCGATTGCCAAGCGGATCGGGACCGAAGTTCCACGCATCGGCATATAGCCTCTCGCCGGCGAGTAAACGCTGTCCGAGTATCAGATAACCGGCCAGCGACTCGAGGACGTGCTGCCAGGGGCGTGTGGCGTTGGGCGAGCGAATCTCGAGTGAAGCGCCTCTTTCAACAGCCCTGACCAGGTCCGGAAGCAGCCGGTCTTGCGACCAGTCGCCTCCGCCAATCACATTCCCGGCACGTGCAGTCGCGAGCAACGGCGCTCCCGGTTCGGAGAAAAAAGAGGCTCGGTAGCTTGCCGCGACCATTTCCGTACCAGCCTTTGACGCGCTATACGGATCGCGTCCACCGAGTGGGTCGTTTTCTCGATACCCCCAAATCCACTCCCGATTCTCATAGCACTTATCCGTCGTAACGACAACGATCGCACGTACGCTAGCTGTCTGCCTGCAAGCTTCGAGCACGTGGCAAGTGCCCATGACGTTGGATGCCCATGTCTCGACAGGCGCGGAATACGAGTGCCGAACCAACGATTGCGCTGCTAGGTGAAAAACGAACTCAGGTTCGATTTCCGTCACCAGGCGGGACATTCCCTTCTCGTCACGGATGTCTATACGTCGATCTTCAATATCGGGTTTCAGCAGATCCCAGTGGCTAGGCGTCGTGGCAGGAGCGAGAGAGGCACCGGTGACATTCGCTCCAAGGCGGGACAGCCACAGCGCCAACCAACTGCCTTTAAACCCGGTGTGCCCTGTCAACAGCACCCGACGGCCTCGATACGTGTTATCGAACAAGTTCACGACCACACCCGCCAAGGCGGTGTCGTGCGCCAGAGTTCCTCGAGATAGTTTTTGTCGCGCAGCGTATCCATTGGTTGCCAAAAGCCGCGATGGTGGTACGCTCCAAGTTGCCGGTCGCGAGCAAGCTGCTGAAGTGGCTCAGTTTCCCAACTGGTATGATCGCCTTCGATGTAATCGAAAACATTAGGCTCAAGCACGAAGAAACCGCCATTGATCCAGGCATTGTCGCCGGCGGGTTTTTCCTGAAACATCGAGACCGTATTGCCTTCGATCTCAAGCGCACCATAGCGGCCTGGCGGCTGAACCGCCATAACGGTCGCCAACTTGCCATTCTCTCTATGAAACGCCAGCAACCGCTCCAGGTCGACATTAGCCACGCCATCACCGTAGGTAAAACAAAATGCTTCCCCGTTGATGTAATTGCGCACCCGCTTTAGCCGACCGCCGGTAGATGTATCCGGGCCCGTATCCACCAATGTGACGCGCCACGGCTCTGCATAACGATGGTGTACCTCCATCGAGTTCGTCGCAATATCAAAGGTCACATCCGACGTGTGCAGAAAATAATTCGCAAAATATTCCTTGATTACGTAACCTTTGTATCCGAGACAAATCACAAAATCACGGATTCCATAGTGCGAATAGATTTTCATGATGTGCCAGAGAATCGGCTTGCCCCCGATTTCGATCATCGGTTTTGGCTTCAAATGCGACTCTTCACTGATCCGAGTTCCGAGCCCACCTGCGAGGATGATAGCTTTCATGTATTGAGTTACCGTCAACTCTTTGATAGGTTGGCAAACCGAAAAGCGCTGCTTACCTAGTCTAACGCACGACATTTCTCTTGGAAAGTAGTGACCGGGTCATTGCGAGGGGCAACATCAAAAATCGGGGCATCGTAAGCAATGGGACAACATCGGCAATCTCGTGTTTGGCCTGCGCCATCATGAGGCGCGCTGCAGGCCAGCCTTCCGTGTCGGAACGCTCCACAAAGCTTGTCCAGATTTGCTTGATGGCGGGAGGCGTCGAAATCGTGACTCATGTTGCCCCCCCGTTTCCATGTCAAGCAGGGCCTCGTAGCGCTCAGCGGAGCCAACTGGGCGCTCACCTTCTGCATGTGTCGCTGATCGGCGCTATGGAGTAAGCGGCCAGCGATCCCAAGCTGAGTTGCTTGGCCACTTACCTATGGAGCCATTCCGGGATCAGCGAATATGCACCAGCGCAGGATCGGCGTTATGGCGCGACTCCGCGACCGGCGTGAAGAAGCCAGTCGATGATCGGCGTTTATCTGCGTCCGCAAACCACGACGCGTAGGCCGATCCTGCCTCAAATCACAGACACGATGGTGGGCGTGAAGGACGTCCACGCCCGCTGCCCCATCAATCGCGATCATTGATGTTCATCCGCCTTCTGCTATCGCCGCGAAGTAGCAGCCATGCAGTGCTGTCCTGCGACCCTTCCTTTTGCCGGGCCCTCCTGAGCCCTATGATCAGCGGCGTCATTGGGCATCGACAGATGCATACTATCGAAAGATATTACGCTGGAACAGCGCTACGTTCCCAATGGTGAACGAGCCGCACGCATTCGGATCGACAAGATCCACTTTCAGGCCGTTCACCCGCTCGAGCATGAGCCACCGAGGATAGGCATCCAGTGGGACGATCAGCACGCCATCTTCAGCAGTAAAGGTCAGGTTCGCCGCTGGCCCCGGAGCCGACTGCTGATCACCCCACCATGACAATCTGAAGCGCGGCGTGACGCGGCGGTCCGCGCACGAAAACTCGAAACGAAGCAGACCGGCGTTGTGACCAGAGACCCCGAGTGTGGACAAATCGAAACTCAATTGCGGATTGCCACCCGTCGCCTTGTAGGTACCCGATTCGTGGCTCAGATCGCGCAACGTGGGAGTCAGGTTATCGAGCATTGCGACGCGGGTCATTTTCTTCGCCAGCGATCGGTCTGAGCGTCCCCACGCCACAGGAATCTGGCTCAATTCATGCGTCGAGAACGCCATATCCTGTAACTCCAATCGATACTCTGCCTGTTGCGCCGGCTCGAGACGCACGTCGACCACGCCGGGATACCCCGCCAGAACGGCTTGAATCGTGCCGCCGTCGACCCAGATGACATGTTTGTCCACGGACAACTTCACGACTTTGCGTAACTCGCCGTTGGGCAAACGAAGTTGTGTGCCCGGCGAGAAGGCGGACATCGGCGTGCTCGGGTCAAGTAACAAAGCCGCTTCGCTTCGGCTTACGCCGCGGTCCCAATTGGCATCAGTCAGGTTCATCAGCCCAACGGTAAGGTGCTCGCCCTGTCCGTCAGCGAGTGCCTGCTCGCTGAACCCAAGAATGACCCCGTCCGACCATACCGGCGTGTAGTGATTCATCACGAATCGGTAAAGCACCGGATCTCTCAACGCGAGGCCGCCGCCGTCATACGTGATGTTGTCCGCCGCCAGCAAAGCAACCTTGGGTAAATTACGCGCCAGGCTTTCGGTCGCGCGCTGTTGTTGTTGAGCAGGCACAAGGTTGTATGCCGCGGTCACCTGCATCGTAACCGGCCGGCCGAAATAGAAAGTCTGCGCGTTATGCGACGTCAGATCGAGGTAGCCGACACCTTGGGGCAATTTGCTATCGAGTAACGTATTGAGTTTGACGAGCCGAGCCCATTGTTCGTCCAGCACCATCGCCCGGCCGATGTTGGGCATCCCCGCGTCCGCGCCGACTTTTAGCGGTGCGATTGGAATCGACGACGAAACCGCCGACACGACAGCGGAAAATTTTAGCGTTGAGTAGTTCAATGCCGCACACACCCCGGCGATAAGCACAGTCAACGCTACGCGATTGATCTTGAGATTCGAGTGCCACGCAACGACGGGTATGAGCACCGACCAGCCGAATATTGCCGCGAAACCCGCGCGAGACATATCGCCTGGATCGATGCGCCCCATCGAATAAGGCGTCAGCAACAGTGCAAACAACATCACAACAAGCGCCGGCAGAAACATCGCATCTCGGGTCGCACGATTCTTAACGCCCGAATACACCATCATCAAGCCGAGTGCCGGCGCACTGAGCCACAACATCCTCATCGTTTCGAAGACGAGCCCCGACTTCGGAATACCCGCTCCCCAACTACTCGACCAAGGAATGCCGTAGGCCACCTGATTGATCGGGCCATTTTCGAGCACATACTGGATTGCGCCAAACAGCATTGCAGCCAACGGGGTGGTAAACGCAAGCACCGCCAATGCCACAGACACTGAAGCGAGCAACTTCCAGCCTTCGCGTTCGCCGTTTTTCCGCATGCACCATACGGCTTCCAGGACCAATACTCCCGATGCGGCAGCAAGCAACAGCCCCGCCGGCGGCACGCCCAGCACGACAATTGGCGCAGTTACGAGCCATACCGAGAGCCACCGTGCGGGCCTTCCCCGCAACCTCGCGCTGAACCACAGGCATATGAAGGGGGTGAAAAACAGAAAAGCCGTTCTACCGCCAATGAAGAATATGGAAATCAGCGCAAGTCCAAGGCTTCCCGAAAACTCGAAGAGGGCCAGAAAAGCGATCAAGGCCAGCATTGTCGAGCCCAAGCGATTTGCCTCGAAAATGCTGGATGCCGTACCATCATAGAACATCACGGACAGCAGACCCGGTAAATCGTCCTCCATAAAGCCGTGAGGAGAGAGATACCCCACGTACGGTATCACACCGTGAAGGTACGACCACCAACCGACCAAATTCTGCCCAAACTCGTAATCGTTCGGCGAAATGGACGGCCCATTCGTGCTGCCACTCTTGAATGCGATCAGCAATGCAAACAAAGCGAGCGGAGAGAACAGGACCTTGTAGCCCTGCTCGGGGTGCCGACGATATTCCGCATAGCGCCGCAAGACATCGACCATCGCAACGACGACCAGCAGCAGCACAAGAGCCTTTAAAGCCCACGTCGTCGAGTACTTGTCCAGCGATCCGTCCGGAAGCGTAAATCGCGCGGGATACAACGTCAGGAAAAACAACGCTAACCCCAATTGGCCGATAGAAAGACTTCCCGGCAAAAGGCTCGACGCTCGGCGGGGCGCAAAGGCCGAGGTCAATACCGCCAGCGACAGCACGCCCATGATTAGCTTCGATACCCTCTCGTAACGCGCGACATCAACGTGCCCGACAAGGCCCACTGGTCCGCGCCCCAGCACGAGTGCGATTTCGAGCGGCACCAGAGCGAGCAGGAACACCGAGAAAAGGCTCAGCCCCGTCACCCATGGCGACACGCGAGCGGTCCTGTCCGCCTGTATCCAGGCAGTTAGCCCGAGAATTAGCACCCCAGTTGCGGAAATGAACAGTACGGTCGAGTCTATCGACGGGCCGGTCAGCAGTGCCGCAATCGCCACGACGGACGGAATCGACCACCATAGCAACTGTTCAGCGAGATTCCGCCCATACGAGGAATGCGTCCTATCACTCTTCAGCCTCTTGATTTGCGCAGACAGGAATGCCCCGCTCGCCAGCAGCACGCCAAGAAAAAACAGCGGCGAGAAAATATCCTGGAACTTTGATTCAGCTCCCCACGTGATGTTGCCGACAATAAAATCCGAATATGTCGGCGCAAACGCCATGCGCAGACCGATTGCGAGCGCAGCCGCGGCCAGACAGACCGACGCCACCACCACGCCCGCTCTTTCTGTATTTGTTAGTTGGTTTGGCATTGAACGTATCTATTCACTGTGAAGATTCTGGCTTGCGCGATGGCTACCGTCGCGGCAAACGCATTGACGCGTGCACCTTCACGTCACACCGGGTTATATGCCCCGAAGCATGCCTTGAAAAGCACCTGCAACACCGACAGATTGCCCTTTACGCTACTGATTTTCGTCGGCACTTCGCCCTTGGGATAGCGGCGGGCCGTCGCAAGTTCCAGGCAGCGATAACCGAGCTTCGGCGCGCGATACGACAGGTACGCAAGCAACTCGTATGTCGAGAACACATCGCGAAACGGCGCAACTTTCGGATCGAGCAGCATCCTGCGGCTATAAGCGCGGAACCCTTGCGTCGTATCAGTCCAGTGAAAGCCAGAAAACAGGCTTAACATCGGTGCATGAATCAGCCGGATAGCCAGATCGCGAGACTTCGGCGTGTTCTCTGCAATGCCCCCCTTCAGATAGCGGGACGCCTGCACGAAATCTACACCGCGCTTCAGCTCTTCGATAAAACGCGAAATAGCATTGGGATCGTCCTTGTCGTTTCCGTCGATCGTGACGATGCCTTCATATCCCTGATCAAGCGCAAACGCATACGCACAGCGCAACTGCGCGCTCAGCTTCCCGGGGCCCGTCTTTAGTACCAGAGTATGGACGCCCTTGCTCTTCAGGAACTCGAGATCGAGAGAACCGTCGACGCTGCCACCGTCGACGATAATTACATCTGCCATGCTGGCAATGTCAAGCGCCACCATCCGTTCGAGCAGTTTGCGTATGCGCGCACCCTCGTTGATGACCGGAATCACAACGCACCACGGGCCGCGCGGCTCCGATGTCATCTGAATCTTGAAAGCGGGAACCTGCCACGTTGCGCGAACGAGCTGCGGGATTTCGAGTCTCATTGAGGTTTGTAATCCTTTTCTATTTCACCCTACTCGGGCGGTAATAAGTGCTACACCTGCGATGATGAACAGGATCCCCGCACCGACGGTCCACGGAAAAGGTTCGCGAAAAATAACCACCGATAGCACCGCCACGCTCGCAATTGCGCCGGCGGTCAGCACGGGTTGTGCGACGTTCAGCGGCAGCCGGCTGAGCGCCGCCGCATAAAGCAGAAAGGCGGCGCCGTACAGCGCGAGGCCAAGCCAGAACGGTCCGTTCCTCAGCGCACCGATCGGATCGGCGAGACTCGGAAAGCGGCGCGGCGGCATCATCGCGATCTTGACCAGCACGCTCGCGGACGCGTTCGACGCAATGCCCAGCACGAGAATCAGCCACTTCATACGCATATTCCATCGTCGACGCGATAGTTGCGAATCGCCTCGGAAACGGCTCGGCGAATCGCGTCTATCGGCGAGCCGATTTTTGGCGCAAGCATTTCGATCGATACGACCTGCTCGGGAATCAGAGCCGCCAGCACCTCGGCCACCGCGCGATGATTCGTGCCGCCCTCCCCGAGCGTGACAAGATTAGGTTCGCTTGCGTGCACATGACCGATTAAGTGCGCATATTTCGTGATGACTTCACGTGGAGTTTCTCCGTTGATCGTGAGCGCGCCCGTATCGAGTTGCATGCGGATCGCCGGATGCGCGACAGCTGACACGACCGTAGCGGTATCGCAACTGTTGGTCATGAAGTTGGCACCGTAGCACAGCGGATTAGGCTCTAGGCAGATGATTACACCCTGCTCCGCGGCAATGTCCCCGAGACGACGGAAGAACACCACCGCGATCTCGTGCGCGGCCTCGTCGCCGAAACCGGCGCGGTCGCGATTGCGGGGCGAGCCGAATACAAGCCGCGTCGCGCCAAGACCCGCACCAACGCGGCACACTGCGCGCAAATGATCCAGCATTGCCTGCTGCGACTCGGCCGTGCCGAACACATTCAACCCGGTTGTGCCGAATAGCAGCGACTGCATTCCGATAATCGAGATGTCCCGCTCCGCCCAATATGCGCGCACGCGCGCGATGTCGTCGCTGCCTGCGGTCTTCGGGAACGGGAAGTACTTCCCCGGTGCCACGTCGATAGCATCGACGCCATACTGACTGAGAATGTCTGCGACCTGCTGATCGTCGGCAATTTCCCAAGCAATATTCGAAATCGCGATTCTCATACGATCTCCGGCGATTCGGCTTTGTCCTTCACCGGCTCGGACTGTGCATACGTGCGCACTGCCTGAATGGTTTCGCGCTTGCTGTACTGATATGAACCCACGACCCCAAAATGTCCGGCATGCAATGTGCGAAAGTCGTAGCTCGCAGGGTGCGCGACCGTATGCTGCTCGAACGGCCTGCCGAAACCCGCTTCGGAAACTTCGGCCACGGTGACTGGCTCGGCGGTCAGATGGACTAACTTCAGACCCGCCGCAAGTGCGGTCTTGATGTCATACCACAGATTGACCATTGGATAAAACTGGAACGACCCGCGGCTATCGATTGCTCTGACATTGTTGTCGTTCAGGAAATCGAAGATCACATTCTTGCGCAGTCCTGGCCCGACGAGGCCCGGCAGACGCACGATCAGGTGATCCGGGAAACGCGATTCGACGAATTTTTCCAGCAGCCGTCGGTTCAGCCCATATGCGTGCAGGCCCTCCTCGTGCACCGGCGTGTTCTCGTCGATGCCGATCGGATTACGAAAAACGTCCACTGTGCTAACCAGAACGAATCGCTCGCACCGTATCGTGGACAGGTGATCGATCAGTCCTTCGATCTTCTCGCGGTCCGCTTCCGGTTGCGCATTCGCGATCCACTTCTGCGCCGGCGCGCCCGCCCCGACCACAAGATCAAATGACCTGCCGCGGATCTCCCCAATATCGGTGGAGCGAAATTGCGCATCGAAATGCCTTTGCTTCAACAGGGTCGAGCCGACAAAGCCAGAATATCCAATCAGTGCATCGTTCATTTGCCTGTTCCCAATACGGAATGCGCATGCGAAGCGGAAACAAAGGTCTCTGCATCCAGCTTTTCAAGCACGTCGTAGATGTTGTCAATCTTACCGCCGAGTATCGAGTAGAGTCCGCTTGAAGCGGGTTGCTGCTCAAACAATATCGGCCTGCCATCGTCGCCTTCATTTTTCACCAGGACCGTCTTGACTTCGAACAGCGAATCAGCGTACCGGGTATCGTAAACTGCGGGAAAATAGCGCCCCACGTCCCTTACCATGCGCTCAACGCGGCTGTCACGTTCGTAGCCACTCAGTCTTTTGTATGGGTCATCGCCCGGCACGTCCATCCAGCTCGAATGCGGCGTATAACGCACGTGCGATAGCGTATGAAGGCCGCGTGCGGGAAATGGCATCATCGAAAAAAACGGACCGTCCATCACAGTGACACCAAGACCGCGCAGTTGCGGCGAAGTCTCAACGAGCGCCATTTCCGTAATCTCATGCTTGAGCTTCGTCTGCGTGCCGCGAAAGTCTCCGTCGAACTGATTCAGCCCACTATAGGTGCAATTAAAAACGTACTTTGCGTGCAAGGTCGTGGAATTCTCAACGCCGCATTCGAGCGCAAAGCCTTCGCGCTGCCGATAGATGCGCTCGACGCGTGTATCGAGACGCACATCAACGTCGAACTCGGCGAGTTCCCGCCGCGCCCAGTCAGCAAGCTTCGTGGAATCGAAAGCATACTCTTCGACTAGAAACACCTGTTCGATCAGACGTGGTTCGAACAGTTCACGAATCTCGCGCGAGGCCGGCTGCAAGTCCGCGCCGATCACATGGCAAAAGCGCTCGAACTGCCGCGCCGTCACCTTGGAATTACGCCGCGCGATCGCATAAACTTTCGTAAAATCGCGCTTCACCGCATCCGGAAAATCGCGGACAAAACGAGGCAGATTTACGCGACTGCGAAAAGCAGTTGTGAAGCTGCGCGGATAGTGATAACCGTTGTGGACGCGCGCCTGATTGTTGTACGAAGCTCGGTGCAACAACGCGGATTCGCGCTCGATCAACGTCACCGTTTTCAGGCCGCGCTGTTTTTTCAAGTAGATTGCAATCGCCGTTCCGTAGAAGCCTCCGCCGATGACCACAGCATCTTGCATGTCCGATCCTCCCGTTCGCTCAGGAGAAATGCTGCGAGTCGCCCACATCCGCACGTTGGGCCTTTGACAATCTGACGTCTTCGATATTGAGCTTCTGGCGGCGCGTCATAACGCTGCTCGTGAACTCCTGCGCAACGTGGTACAGCGGACCTTCGTTGCTGAGCCGCGCCATTTGCAATATGTATTCGCCAAGGACCAGCAGCACGAGCGAGACCAGAAAGAACATACCGGATTGCTGCAGAGACAGCGTCACCCAGCCTGGCGCAACATTAGACTTCAGCAGCCCAATTGCGATCACATAGATCGAGTAGATCAAGTTCGACACCGCGCCGAACAGTGATAACGCGGTGACGAGACGCATTGGCGCCTTCGTCGTCGATACGAGCAGGCGAATCCCGCGGTCGATGCTGTGCGACAGACGCTTCGCATGCACAGTCTTCGGCGGCGTGCTGTAGGTGAGGTTCACGCGCGCAAAACCGCCCGTGGCCGGCAGATAGCGATACGTCAACGAGGGCATCGGATGCTGCAGCATGAAGTTGATCACACGCTTGCTGAGCACGCGATATTGCGGCGCGTCCTTCGCCAGATGCACGCCATTGGACCATTTGTACAAGGCATTGAACGCGCTGAGGCAGCCGCGATACGCCCAGCTTTGCGCGGGCTTCTGTTCATTGGCCGCGAACACGACGTCCGCGCCGCCGGCCGCCTTGTCAAGCATCGTCGGCAGGAAGCAGATGTCGTCGACGAGCGGGTCAACCACCGCAACGAAATCGCCGAGGGCGTTCTCGAGCCCCACCCATGAGCCCGTGTCTGAGTCGACCTCCTTGGTCAACGCGTACACCTGAAGATTCGGCATCCCGCGCTCGCCCGCGAGTTCCTTGAGCACGGCGATACTATCGTCATCGGACGCGTTGTCAACGACGATAATTTCGTAGTCGCTTACGAGCGTCCCCGTGAGCAAGGCCGCGTCCTTTAGGATGGCTTCCAGACCGCGCGCCTGATTGCGTACGACAAATACGACGGACAAAAACACCGGGAAAAACACCACCTACCCCCTTTGGCAATAACTCTGGTGAAACCGCCCCGTCCCGAATGGCTTCGCGCGAACTGCACCAAAACTGGCCCCCAAGCCTTGGTGCGCCGGTTAAATTGTGTCTAACTAAGCCGGCACCGGCTGTTTACCGCAAATTCTTCCAAATTGCAAGAACTGCATCTTGCCACCATGACTTCTTCATGCCGAGCGCATACCTAGTCCCAACGCGTGCCCGGAAACCGCCATTTCGTCACTCATGTCACTAGTGCGACGTTGCGCTCGTCCTGTACACGTCCACCTCCCTCGGCTCCAACCGACTGATCGGCGGCCCAGGCAACGGCAGCGACTGGCTGGGACCACTCAGCCGGTTACATTGCGCTCGTTCTGGCGCCTCCTGTGTCCGGTCAGGCGAATATCTGAAGCACTGGACGCATGGGCGATTAGCGGCATTCAGACGTGAATTGCGGCTAAAACACGCGCTGTACTAGTGCAAGAAACCACGACACGTGTACAGACCGATTTCCTCCCGCAAAGCAGTCGCTTACAGAAGTGCTTAGCTCGGCAAGTCACGACGCCACCGTCAAGCAACCGCCTTCACTCTTGGGGGCCAAGCCAAGCCAAAATCCTCCTGATCAAGCGTCAGGTTCGGGCTATAGGCGGGATCGTCCTTCAACAAATTCCCCCAGCGCTTCAGCATGTATTCGATCTCGCCGTTGAAGCGCGCTAGTTTCACCGGATTGTCTTCGAACCCTCGTGTCGCCGATTCGTGGTGATACAACTCCGCATACGGCGTCCATACATTGCGGTAGCCCGCCTCAAGAATACGAATGCAGAAATCGACGTCATTGAAGGCGACCGTCAGGTCGGTTTCGTTCAAACCGGACACTTCGTTGTATATCGACTTGCGCACGATCAGACATGCTGCAGTGACGGCCGAGAAGGAACTTATCAAGCTGGCGCGGCAAAAATAGCCGGGATAGCCTCGCACCGCGTTTTTGTGCGCGTGCCCGGCGACACCTAGGAGACCCAGGACGACGCCACCATGCTGCAACGTGTCGTTCGGGTACCACAGCTTCGCCCCTACCGCGCCGACTCCCGGCTGAAGTGCGATCCCGACCATTTCTGCGAGCCAATCCGGAGAAATTACTTCGATATCGTTGTTGACGAGCCCGATCAACTCTCCATTCGCTATCTCGACCGCCGCGTTGTTCAGTGCCGAATAGTTGAATGGCCTGTCGTCACGCAGAATGCGAACTCGAGGATCATCCTTGAGAGAATCGAAATAGCTCAGCGTTGCAGGGTCGTCGGAACCATTGTCAACTACGATGATTTCGTAGTTATCGTATGACGTTTTCTCAACGATGCTTTCGATGCATTGGCGGATCAAATGGATCCCGTTTCGCGTCGGAATGATCAGACTCACCAGAGGCACCTTGTCGGGCAGCTTGTATCGAGCACGATAGCCGACACCCGTATATTCGACCACGCCGGCCACGTTCGTCCTTTCAAAATGCTCGTTGAGTGCGCGTTCCCCCGCTATAGCAGCGTATGGTTTTGCGTCCACGCCGGAAGCCGTACTTTCCGCATGAACCCGCCAGTGATATAGAACGCGAGGAATATGATGAATTGCCTGGACATCCACGCGTTCGATACAACGCAATGCCAGATCATAATCTTGAGACCCCTCGAGCCCGACACGGAAGCCGCCCACGTCCTCCAGCAGGGTCTTTCTATAAACACCCAGATGACTGAACATGTTGTGGGAATAGAAGAGATCAGGATTCCATGCACACTTGAAGTACGGATCGCGACGTCTCCCGGACTCGTCTATCTTGTCCTCGTCCGAGTAGATCAGTTGCGCGGCCGGATTGTCATGAATCGCATCAGCAACGCAGTAGAGCGCATGTTCGGGCAGCAAATCATCGTGATCGAGCAGCGCAACCCACTCGCCCGTCGCCAGCCCTAGTGCACTGTTCGAAGCGGCGGAGATATGACCGTTTTCCTCGCGGAATACCACCTTGATCCGCTGGTCGTCGCGAGCATACCGCTCCAGCAGCGAGCGAATGGCAGGATTAGGCGAGACGTCGTCGGCAATGCATAGCTCCCAGTTCGGGTAGAGTTGATTGCGCACAGATTCGATCGCTTCCGACAGCCATTCGGGCTTCGGGTTATAGACCGGCATGACCACTGAAATGAGTGGCGACTTCTCCAATTGTGCAATACGCTGGCGAATCGATTTTCTCATTTCATCATCGACCTGGTCATAGCGCCGGATCCACTCCGCGTAGTCACCTTGAGCACCCGCCCCAGGAGCCCCACTACGGAGCCAGTTGATCCGCTGCCGCACCCCGGAGAGGCCCTCACGACGATACACGGCGTACGCCTTGCGCAACGCCACGCCGACACCGGCTCCTGCGGTTGCCCGACGTACAACAGTTCGCGTTTTGTTCATCGCCATCTTCGGCCAGCGTAGAGGCGCTGTGAGACGCCAGCAGGTCGAATGGACGAGCAAATTAATATCTCGACGCAGACCGTCGATCTGCTCCTCACGCGCGGAGACCTGGAGTTTCAGATCCTCCACGCATGCCGCCATTTCCTCTCTTTCATCGTGCAGCTTAGACAGTTGGCTACTCTGCCGCTGCGACTCTTTCTGGAGGTCCAAAATTCTCCGCTCATATCGCTCGTTCGCATGCCGCAATTCTGTTAGTCGACCGTCAAAATGCGTGGTCTGGTACTGTGCGGCGGCAAGTTGTGCTTCACGAGACGCAACCGCATTCCGCAGCGAGTCGATTTGTGCGAGTTGCTCATCGACGCGCTGGCTCAGGCGAATTGCCTCGTCGGCGGTCTGCTGCCACGATTCCGCCGGCGATCGCTCGAGAGCCGACCATTTATTGTCCGTTTGTGGTGGAACTATAGACGCCCCTGATTGCGCATTGAGCGCCGTCAGCGATGCGGCGACGGCCTCATCCTCACCAACGATGACGCGCCGGCCGAGAACATTCTCCCTCGCAGTCGCCTTACGGACTATACAAATCGAATCAACGAACTCCACCGAATGAATCATTCCGAGCACGTCATCGGACAGGCCAACCCTATACTCGTCGGCGAACCCTTCAAGCAGCTTCGTCGCGCGCGTATCGATCCCCCAATGTTCGTGATTGATCACATCGGTAAGCTGCTTGAAAAACGCTATCGATGAATAGGGGTGATGCAGCCCGCCGTCGTACTCCTTCCAATAGCTACAATGTAAATCCTCGGCTATGTACACGCCGCCGTCTTCGACTCGCTCAAAATAGCGCAGGAACGACTTAACAATATCGCCAGACTTGTGGGAGCCGTCATCAATGACGATATCGAAGCGCTCTGCTTTCCTCGCAATCAAGAGTTCAGTTTCGTCCAGACCCGCGTCTCCGATCACAACAGAAATGCGAGGATCCGCATACTTGAGAACAGCGCACGCCGGATTGATGTCGCAACCGACCACATTACGCGCGTTCGCGAAGAACTGCGCCCAGATTTCAAGCGATCCACCGTTCTGAATCCCGATCTCCAGGATGTTCACCGATCGACTGCGATATGGAGAAAGAACACGATCGTACTCAGTCAGATAAAGCGACCATTTATCCGACAACTTCCCGTGGTGCTCGTCGTATAGCTGTTCCAGTGTCTTCATTCCGAACGACCCTCGTTACTCTACCTGTTTCTTACTATCTGGTCGGCCGGCAAACCACTTCAAGGTGTGACGCACCGTGCGGCTCGGCATATGCACCGACCGTCGACACCGTCAAGTCGTCGACGCCTCATACGCCGCTACAACGTCTTCGGTCGGTCCATACGCGCGCACGCTTCCGCGCTCCATCCACAACACCTTATTGCACACCTTGCGGATCTCCGCATTCGAATGCATCGCAAGTACGACGATCTCAGCGCGACCGTGCAGATCCGCGAGCCGGGCCTCGGCCTTGTGCATGAACGATGCGTCGCCGACGCCCATCACTTCGTCGAGCAACAGAATTTCTGCTTCGACCGCGGTTGATACCGCAAACGCGAGTCGCACCCGCATCCCGCTTGAGTACGTGCGAATCGGCAGATCCAGATAGTCGCCGAGCTCGCAGAATTCCGCGATTTCCTGCTGTTTCGCGCGCACCTCAGCATCCGACATCCCGAGCAGCAGCCCGCGCAATCGAATGTTTTGCATGCCGGTCGAGTTCTCGTCCATGCCGAGGCTAATGTCGAGCAAAGGCACGACCTTACCTTCTCTCGTCACCACACCTGCCGTCGGAGGATAAATACCGGCCATCGCACGAAGGAGCGTTGATTTACCCGCGCCGTTGTGGCCGATCAGACCAATCCGGTCACCGCGCTCGAAACGCACGCTCACGTCGTCAAGCGCACGCACAACGATCACGCCATCGTTGTCCTCGGCAATCCGGTTACGCCGTCCTACGCGCAGTACCTGCTTTTTCAGCGAACGTCCTTGAACGTCGAAAATCGGCAAGTCGAGGGTCACGCTCTTCAATTCGATATATGCCACGTCGTGCTCCTCACACCCAGTATGGAATGCGCTTCAGATAACGGCCAGTCATCAGTAGCGCCAGCGGCCAGCCAAGCACGAGCATCCCAACCGTAACTTCCCACGTCAACACGCTCGGCATTTGACCGATCAACGGCTCGCGCACGACACCGATCAGATACGCAAGTGGATTCCATTCAACGATAAACGCAAAGCGATTTAACGCATTCGGACGGAAAATAATCGGTGTTACGTAGAACGCAACCTGGAGCAGTGCACTGATGATCTGCGGCAAATCGCGGAATCGCGCCGAAAGCAGCGCTGCCAACATCGCCATCCACATCGCATTCAGCACGAACACCAAGAACCCCACGATAAAGACCGGCAACGTCGCCCAGTTCTTCACACCGAAGATGGCAAGCAGCAGAATGATGATCATGAAATTATGTGCCGTAACGATTAAATTCCGCCACACGACCTGCAGGATATAGATCAACTTCGGTGTCGCCATCTGCCGGATATAGGACGCGCTACTGATGTAGGCGAGCGCCCCCTCCTGAATCGTCTGCGAAAACAGCCCCCACAACACGAGGCTCGACGCCAGAAACGGCAGATAGTCCCTCATCGACTGGCCGAATAGTGTGCCGTACACCACGCCAAGTGACCCAATCATCACGCCCATGCTAATCGTCAGCCAGAACGGGCCGACGCGTGAGCGTGCATAGCGCTGCCGCACTTCGAGCCATCCGAGCAGCGTCCATAGGCGCCAGGAGGCAATACTATTTCTTAGATCGAGCAATGCAAGGGAGAACATGCGTTCGGTCTGATTTCTCAGAAAGATGTGTTAGAAGCGACATTGTCGCGCAAGGGCTCCTAGCCACGCGATAACGCCCCCAATCGGCCTGTCAGGCCATGCCAGATACCGAGCAGCGCCATCTTCAAATGCTCGGTACGAGGCGACATGAACAAACTATAAATAACGAGCCGCCCCGGCAGCTTCACGAGCTCAGTCGACTTCCAACTCCAGGGCATGTAGCTGCGCTTAATCAGCGCAATTGCGTTGCGAAACTGATAGTAGTGACGCAGCGCGCCGTGTCCGGGATAAGGACGGCCGAACACCCGCACCGGCTCGCCGCCGAGCGAATGCGTCAGCTTCAGTTCGGGTGCACCCAACACCGAATAGCCGCGCTTACGCGCACGCACGCACCACTCGAGATCAACGAAATCGATGAAGAGTGCATCGTCCATCGGACCGATATCCGGCCATGCCCCGAGATTGATGCACGACCCCGACGTTATCAGGAAATCGACCTCCACCGGACCAGTCCCGACTGGCGCGATCCGATGCAGCCGCAACATCCCGAATCGCACGAATGGCGCGATGCCGCCCAGCCTGCCGTCTTCGTAAGCAGGCCCAACGAGTGCTACCTTCACGCCCCGCGCAAGCTCGCGTTCCATGGTGCGCGGCAGCGCCTGCAGCAATTCGTCCGATGGCTCGCTATCCTGGTCGAAAAGAATCGCACTACTGCAGCCACGTGCGATCAATGTCTCGACGCCCTGGTTGATTGCGGTGGCAATGCCAAGATTCGCCCCGTTAGGCAGATAGACGATGTGCGGCTCAAGTCCGAGTGCGGCGGCGTCCCGCACCTGCTCGGTGTTGTCGACCACCACGCAGGTGCCAAAATACCCTAGCCGGTTCGCTCGCTTGACGCATGCTGCGTCTGGACGGTAGAACACAACGACCATGCCGGTCCCGGCAGCGCCACCCACGCCTGCATCCATCAATCTTCGAGGCAAAGACGCAGTGCCTCGTCCCACATAGGCAGTCGCAGTCCGAACGTTTGCGCGAGCTTGTCACCCAAGAGACGCGAATTCGCCGGCCGCTTTGCTGGCACCGGATAGTCAGAAGCCGGGATCGGCAGTACGTTCGGCGTCTTGTCGCCCATAGCGATGCCGAGTATAGCCTGCGTGAAGCCGTGCCACGACGTGGCGCCGCCCGCTGTCAGGTTGTACACGCCCGATCGTTCGCTCCACCACGCCGCATCCCCGCCGCCCTGCGCCGCAAACCCTTGTGCGACGATGTGCGCGCTCGCCGCGGCGATCGTGCGCGACCAAGTTGGCGCACCGATCTGGTCGGCCACCACGTGCAACTCGGAACGCTCCGCGCCGAGTTTGAGCATCGTTAACAGGAAATTCTTGCCGCGGCGCCCATAAACCCAGCTCGTCCGAAGAACGAAATGTGCGCAGCCGCTCGCTGCGATTGCCTGTTCGCCCTCAAGCTTGGTGCGGCCATATACATTCTGCGGATTCGTGGCGTCGTCTTCCGCATACGGCGCGTCCTTCGTGCCGTCGAACACGTAGTCAGTTGAATAGTGGATCAAAGCTGCTCCACTCCGCGCCGCCTCTTCGGCAAGCACGCGCGGCGCTTCGGCATTCAGCCGCCGCGCAATGACTTCGTCCGACTCGGCCTTGTCCACGGCCGTATACGCTGCCGGATTCACGATCAGCGTCGGCTGCGCCTCGCGCACCACCTTACGCACTTGGTCGAGATCTGCCAGATCCATCGCCGCACGGTTGAGCCCCACCACGCGCCCAAGCCCCTGCAAGCTGCGCAGCAGCTCATAGCCCACCTGACCGTTCACACCCGTGACGAGAATCGTCGGCTGCTTGTCCATCACACCCTCACGCATACACTTCGGCTTCGACAAGCCGCTTGCCCGCCGCATCCTTCGCCGCCAGCAGCGGTTCGAAGTCGATAGGCCATTCGATGCCGATCTCCGCATCGTTCCACACAATGCTGCGTTCGTGCTCCGGGAACCAGTAGTCAGTCGTCTTGTAAAGAAACTGAGCCGACTCTGACAGCACGACGAATCCATGCGCAAAGCCGGGCGGCACCCACAACTGACGATGATTTTCAGCTGAAAGGTTCACGCCCACCCATTTGCCGAAATTCGCCGATCTGCGGCGAATGTCTACTGCGACGTCGAACACTTCCCCCTCGACAACTCGCACGAGCTTCCCCTGCGCATGCTCGACCTGGTAGTGCAGTCCACGCAGCACGCCCTTCGCAGAACGCGAATGATTGTCCTGGACGAACTCGACGCCCGCCTCGACCTGCTCTGCGAACTCGCGGCCGTTGAAACTTTCGTAAAAGAAGCCGCGCGAGTCGCCGAAAACCTTGGGCTCGATGATCTTGACTTCGGGAAGAGCAGTAGCCGTTACCGTGATGGCCATGCGACTTGATCCGTAATAATGTTTAACAGGTACTTCCCGTATCCGTTCTTCGCGAGGGGCGCAGCGAGCTTTTCCAGTTGCCCTACGTCAATCCAATGGCGACGATAAGCGATCTCTTCAGGACACGCCACGACAAGCCCCTGACGCTTCTGCAGCGTCGCGATAAACGTCGCCGCCTCGATCAGCGAGTCGTGCGTGCCGGTGTCGAGCCACGCATAACCGCGGCCCATGATCTCGACATTGAGCGCGCCATCGTTCAGATAGCGCGAATTGACGTCGGTGATTTCGAGTTCGCCGCGCGCAGACGGCTTGATATCTGCAGCGACATCGCACACGCGGTTGTCGTAGAAATAGAGCCCGGTAACCGCGTAGTTCGAGCGCGGCTTCGCCGGCTTCTCTTCGATCGACAGCGCACGAAAGCCTTTGTCGAACTCCACTACACCGTAACGCTCCGGATCCTGGACGTGGTAAGCAAACACCGTCGCGCCCGAAGCCTGCTCATCCGCGCGTTCGAGCTGCTTCGCGAGATCGTGGCCGTAAAAGATATTGTCGCCGAGAATGAGCGCCGACGGATCGTTGCCCACGAACTCCTTGCCGATGATGAACGCCTGCGCAAGACCATCCGGCGACGGCTGCACCGCGTACTGGAGGTTCATGCCCCACTGGCTGCCGTCTCCCAGCATCGATTCGAAGCGCGGCGTATCCTCCGGCGTCGAGATGATGAGCACGTCGCGAATACCTGCGATCATCAGAGTCGACAGCGGGTAGTAAATCATCGGCTTGTCGTACACCGGCAACAGTTGCTTCGAGACCGCATGGGTAATCGGATAAAGCCGCGTGCCGGAACCGCCGGCGAGAATTATGCCTTTGCGCGCCATGTCTACCACCTTTACGCGCGCTGCGCGTAGTTCGTTTCGACCCACTTGCGATAGTCGCCCGAAGCGACTTCGTCAGCCCACGCCTGGTTCTCGAGATACCAGCGCACCGTCTTCGCGAGACCGGTTTCGAAGGTTTCGGCGGGCTTCCAGCCGAGTTCACGCTCGAGTTTGCGCGCGTCGATCGCGTAGCGGCGGTCATGGCCGGGCCGATCGGTTACATAGGCGATCTGGTCGCGATATGAACCGGCAGCCTTCGGACGCAGTTCGTCGAGCAACTCGCACAGGGTATGCACGACTTCGAGATTCTTCTTTTCGTTCCAGCCGCCAACGTTATACGTCTCGCCGTTCTTGCCACGCGCGAGTACTTCACGAATCGCGCTGCAGTGGTCGCCCACGTACAGCCAGTCGCGCACGTTCTGGCCGTCCCCATACACGGGCAGCGGCCTGCCGGTGAGCGCATTCGCAATCATCAGCGGAATGAGCTTTTCGGGGAACTGGTACGGCCCGTAGTTGTTCGAGCAGTTCGTGGTGAGCGTGGGCAGACCGTACGTGTGGTGGTACGCACGCACAAGATGATCCGAGCCGGCCTTCGTCGCCGAGTACGGGCTGTTGGGCGCGTACGGCGTGGATTCCGAGAACTGCGGATCGGTTGCGGAGAGCGAGCCGAACACCTCGTCGGTGGACACATGCAGGAAACGGAATGCAGCCTTTTCGGCTTCGGGCAGACCGCTCCAGTACTGGCGAGTCGCTTCGAGCAGCGTAAAGGTGCCGACTACATTCGTCTGAACAAAATCGGCCGGACCATGAATCGAACGATCGACGTGACTTTCCGCGGCGAAATGCAGCACCGCACGCGGCTTGTGCTCAGCGAAAAGCGCGTCGAGCGCCGCACGGTCGCAGATGTCCACGCGCGCGAAGACGTGCTTCGGATTGCCTTGCAGCGATTGCAATGTTCCAAGATTGCCCGCATAGGTCAACTTGTCTACGTTCAGAACGGCTTCATCCGATTGACGCAGCCAATCAAGCACAAAGTTGGCGCCGATAAAGCCGGCGCCGCCCGTTACGAGAATCATGGAACTCCTTTATAGCGCGAGTTTGATAGCAAATCTGCCCTGCAGACCCCGACAGCAGAATGCTCGAAAGAAAGTTGCAAGAATGGCTGCTTGACGAGCAAATACTCGCCCTCAGTCACCTGGCATACTTCTGGCTCTGATTTTATGCCCACAATTATAAGGCCAGCCTGAGCGAATGCCATACCGCTAACATCTTGAAACAGCTTGACAAAATGAAATTTGACACTTATTCAACCATACGACTGCGGCCAACGCTCGCGCTACCGCGCGATAACAATGAAGTTGCCCGTTTTCTGGGTCATATCGTCGGGTCACATTGAGCACTCATGTGCGTAGCCCTTCACACTACGCGGCAAAACTATTCCTGTGATACCGTCACCCTCTTGTCCCGCGCCTTTCCGCGACTGATTCCGATTTAATGACCATGCACGTGCCGTACACAGCCCCGCTCGCCTTCGGCGATCTCCAAGGCTGCCTCACACCGTTTCGCGACCTGCTCGCCAAGGCAGCGCCCTCTGCGCATACGCCGCTGTGGTTCGCGGGCGACCTGATCAATCGCGGACCCGAGTCGCTGGAGACTCTGCGCGAAGTCATCGCGCTTGGTGAGCGCGGCGTTGCCGTGCTGGGCAATCACGATCTGCATCTGCTTTCAGTGTCGGCGGGCATCCGCAAGTCGAAAAAGGGCGACACCATCGACGACATCCTGAATGCGCCCGACGCTGAAGACCTGTTGGATTGGGTACGCCACCGCCCGATCGTGCACTACGAAAACGGCATGTTGATGGTACACGCGGGCGTGCTGCCGCAATGGGATCTCGATCTCACAATGGAGCTCGCGCACGAGCTCGAGCAAGCCTTGCGGCGCGACAACTGGAAGGAGACGCTCGCGGGTCTCTACGGGAACGAGCCGAACCGCTGGTCGAAGGACTTGAAGGGTATCGACCGGCTGCGCGTGACCTGCAGCGCGCTCACGCGCATGCGCTTTTGCGATCGCGACGGCGTGATGGATTTCACGTCGAGCGGAGGTCTAGCGTCCGCGCCGCCGGGTTTTATGCCGTGGTTCGACGTCCCCGGTCGCAAGACCGAAGACATCACCGTGGTCTTTGGCCATTGGGCGGCGCTTGGCCTGACCTTGCGCAAGAACGTGGTCGGGCTCGACTCGGGCTGCGTTTGGGGTGAACAGCTCTCGGCAGTTCACCTCGATGCCGATCCGGCCCATCGCATCCTCACCCAAGTGCCGTGCGAGAGTTGCCGCGCGGCGAGCAGTTGAACCTCACGCCGCCGCTCGCGTTCAGCGCTTCTTGTTGTACACGTGCGTGGTGCTCTTCACCCCTTTGGGGAATACACGACGTACAAGTCCGCGCGCCGCGGCGTCCGCCTGCAGCACGACATCGCGCACGGGCTCGTCAGGCCGCCCGCGAAACGAGGTGGGATGAAAGTATTCGGTGTCGCCCACCGGGTGATCCGAAAAGTAGTAATTCGACACACAGCAGCGCTGCTCCGTGCTCGCGTTCTTCGACACCGAATGCCACGAGTACTGGTTCGTCACCATCACGGCGAGGCGGTTGAAGCGGCTCACGATCGTCGTGGGCTCGGCTTTCGTGCCCTGCGGCCAGACTTCGAGGTTGCCACCCTTCTCTAGCGACCAGTCCGGCGAAACGTAATAGAGCAAATTCAGCACGCGATAGCGTTCGCGATCCTTGTCGTGCGAATTGTCGAGATGCGGGTTGAGGAAGTGACCCGGCCCCATCATCGAGATGCCGCCAGCGTAGAGATGCTCGTCTGGATAAAGCGAGCGCAGGCCGGTGATCTCTTTGACGAGTTCGACCACGCGCGGCATCTGGAACGCGAAGATGATCTCTTCGAGCAGCGGCGCGTGCGCATCCATTTGCGCCGACACGTATTTGAGTTCGCGCAAACTTTTGCGCAACATCATCTTCGACGTGTCAGGGAAGGCTGCGCGAATCGCTCGCGCGACGTCCTCCGGCAGTACATCGTCGATATGGAAGTGGTTGACGGGCGCCGTTTGCGACCATTGTTCGCGCAATCGAGCGCGTTCTGCTTCAAGGCGCTCCGCGATGCGCGCGCCGAGTTCCGTGCGATCCATGATCACTTGCCTGCTTTGATTGTTTTGCTTTCGATGACGCGCTTAAGTGTCACGATACCTGAATGGCCCCGGCTGCTGGCATAGGCACCGGCTCACCCCGCATCGTCTCCAACGCCTGCCCCACCGCCTCCTGCGCACGCGCCGCCAGCTTGCGTCGGTCATCCCCCGCTTCGATCGCCTCACCCACATAAACATGAGCGGTCAGCGGCCCAGCCTTGA
The DNA here is from genome assembly GCF_905220195.1 of Paraburkholderia sp. J8-2. Lineage (NCBI taxonomy): Bacteria > Pseudomonadati > Pseudomonadota > Betaproteobacteria > Burkholderiales > Burkholderiaceae > Paraburkholderia > Paraburkholderia sp. J8-2. The sequence goes on along the minus strand of NZ_CAJMZA010000011.1, from coordinate 13,920 downwards.
GCATCGCGTCGAGCGAGTCTTTCAGCGAGAGATCATCGATATACGCCGGCGCCACCGACTGCCGCCCCTGCGCATCCTCATACAGAATACAAAGCGGCTGCACTGGCCGCCCAGCCGACACCGCTGCCTGGAACATGTTCGAGTGAAACGGCTTGAGCGCAAGACCATCCGTTGTCGTGCCTTCAGGAAACACACACATCAGCTCGCCGCGCGTAAGACGCTCGGCGAGTTCGTGCATGATGCGCTTCGCGTCGCTGCGCTTCTCGCGCTCGATGAATACGGTGTCGAGGTTATGCGCGAACCAGCCAATGAGCGGCCAATGACGGATCTCAGCCTTCGAGACAAACGGCGTCGGACGCCACGCGTTGATCACGTAGATGTCGATCCACGAAATGTGGTTGCTCACAACAAGCGCGCCCGCGTCGAGCCGCGCCGCGTCGTTGTGCACGACCAGCTTCAAGCCGCACAGCTCGAGCATCTTGAGGGACCATGCCCGGTTCATGGCGTGCCGCTGATCGGCGCTTGCACGCGGAAAGCGGATCGCGACAGTCAAAGCGCCGCGCAGCAAATGCGCGAGCAGGCGGGTCTTGCGAATGAAGAGGCTCATGGTCTACGAATGGCTGAATCGCGTGATCCTAGCAGACACACATGACATAAATCTGTCATGCGCGCTCGAAGCCCACACGGCCCGCCACGAGCGTCGCGCGCACCACCGCGGGCAGTTCGTAGCCGAGGAACGGCGTGTTGTGCCCCTGGCTCCTGAGCGCGCGCGGCTCGACACGCCAGTGCGCATGGGGATCGAACACGCAGACATCCGCGCTCGCGCCCACGGCAAGCCGTCCCGCGTCGCGCTGCATCACGGCAGCCGGCGCCGACGTCACATGGCCGAGCGCCCTCGCAAGCGGCACACGCGCTTCCTGCGCCCATTTCACGGTGAGCGAGAGGAACAGCTCGAGGCCCGTCGCGCCCGGCGTCGCTTCGGCGAAAGGCAGCAGCTTCTCGTCGTCATCCACGGGCGTGTGCTGCGAGCAGATCGCGTCGATCGTGCCATCGGCCAGGCCCGCGCGAATCGCCTCGCGATCGCGCTGCTGCCGCAGCGGCGGATCGAGCCGGAACTGCGCGTCGAAATAGCCGATGTCCATGTCGATCAAATGCAGATGATTGGCCGTGACGTCGCAAGTCACAGGCAAGCCCTCGGCTTTCGCGGCGCGCACGAGCCCCACGCCCGCCGCCGACGAAAGATGCTGGACATGCACACGCGCTCCTGTCACGCGCATCAGTTCGAAGAGCGTATGCAGCGCGATCGTCTCCGCGCTCACCGGCACGCCGGAGAGGCCCAGGCGTGAAGCCACCGCGCCGCTCGCGGCCACGCCACCCTTCGAGAGATATGCGTCCTGCGGCCGCAGCCACACGGCGTAGCCATAGGTGCTTGCATACTGCAGCGCGCGCAGCAGCACCTGAGTATCGGCAATCGGCGCATCGACCTGCGTGAAGCCGATGCAGCCTGCCTCGGTCAGCGACACCATCTCGGTGATCACCTGCCCTTTCAGCCCCACGGTAAGCGCGCCGAGCGGATGCATATGTGCACGCGCAAGCTTGCCCGCCCGGTGCTTGAGCATCTCGACGAGGCCTGCCTCGTCGAGCACGGGGTCCGTGTCGGGCGGGCACACGAGGCTCGTCACGCCGCCCGCGAGCGCCGCGTTCATCTCCGAGTCGAGCGTGGCCTTGTGTTCGTAGCCCGGCTCGCGCAGGCGCGCGCTCAGATCGACGAGACCGGGCGCGACAATGAGGCCGCGCGCGTCGATCGTTCTGTCCGCCTGAAAGCCCGCGGGCGCCGCACCAAGCGCGGCGATCTTGCCCGCTTCGATGTACACGTCCTGCTGTTGTTCGGTGCCCGCCGCCGGATCGATCAGCGTGCCGCCTTGAATATGGATCTTCATGTGCTGCCCTTACTGTTCTCGCCGCTTCAATCGTTGTTACTGGCGACGATGCCCATCACCGCCATGCGCACCGCAATGCCAAAGCTCACCTGGTCGAGGATCGCCGACTGCGGGCCGTCGGCGACCTGCGAGTCGATTTCCACGCCGCGATTCATCGGCCCCGGATGCATGACGATCGCATCGGGCGCGGCGAGCGCGAGGCGCTCGGGCGTCAAGCCCCAGCTCTTGAAGTACTCCTGCGCAGAAGGCAGCAGCGCGCCGCTCATGCGTTCGTTCTGCAGGCGCAGCATGATGACGACGTCGACGTCCTTCAGGCCTTCATCGAGGTTATGAAACACGCGCACGCCCATCTGTTCGAGCCCGCCCGGCAGCAGCGTACGCGGGCCGATGGCGCGTACCTCGGGCACGCCGAGCGTGGTCAGCGCGTGAATGTCCGAGCGCGCCACGCGCGAATGCAGGATGTCGCCCACGATCGCCACACGCAGATTCGTGAAATCGCGCTTGTAGTGGCGGATCGTGTACATGTCGAGCAGGCCTTGCGTCGGGTGCGCGTGGCGGCCGTCGCCGGCGTTGATCACGTGCACGTGCGGCGCGCAATGTTCAGCGATCAGATACGGCGCGCCGCTCGAGGCGTGGCGCACGACGAACATGTCGGCGTGCATCGCCGAAAGGTTGCCGATGGTGTCGAGCAGCGACTCGCCCTTGCTCGTCGACGAGGCGTTGATGTTCAGGTTGAGCACATCCGCCGAAAGACGCTTGGCCGCGATCTCGAACGTGGTGCGCGTGCGCGTGGAGTTCTCGAAGAACAGGTTGAATACCGACTTGCCGCGCAGCAGCGGCACCTTCTTCACGTCGCGGTCGGTCACGCTCACGAACTGCGTGGCGGTGTCGAGAACGTGTGTGAGAATTGCGCGCGACAAGCCCTCGATCGACAGCAGATGCTTGAGCTCGCCATTCTTGGTGAGCTGCGGATTGCCCTTGAGAAAGCCATAGCGAAACCGCTTGTCGTCCGCTTTGGACGCCGCGGGCGTGGGCTGTGTATTCATCGCGTGATTCCTGGGGATGTGATGGGCGGCGCGTGGCCAGCCTGCGCGCCTGTGCGTCTGCCACCGAGTGTGTTCGATGCGCCCGACGTGCGCCTCAGGCGCCGCTGCCCGGCTCGACGTGAAACGCGAAGAGACCGTCGGCGCTGTGTGCGAGCACAAGCGTCTCGCGCGCACCGATGCTCACCGCACCGCCGGTGAAGCGCGCGGACACCGGCAGTTCGCGCCCGCCACGTTCGGCGAGCACCGCGAGTTCGACCGAAGCCGGCCGACCGTAGTCGTAGAGTTCGTTGAGCGCGGCGCGCACGGTGCGGCCCGTGAACAGCACGTCGTCGACGAGCAGGATGTGGCGGCCTTCCACCGCGAAGGGCAGCGCCGTCGGGCTCGCCTTGCTGTGCAGGCCCTTCTTCGCATAGTCGTCGCGGTGCAGCGCAACGTTGAGCACGCCCCATTCGAGCGCGCCGACGTCATGTGCGAGCCGCTCGGCAATCCACGCGCCGCCGCTATGAATGCCGACGATCGCCACGCCGCCGGGCGCGCCGAACGCGTCGGCGGGATACGCCGCGCGGATCTCGTCGAGCAGGGCGAAATACAGCGCTTCAGCGTCGGGGATGATCATCGGGCAACTCGCGGGCCTGGTCAGTGCGGGAGTTCGTCGAGGTACTGCTGGAGAATCACGGAGGCCGCTTCGGCGTCGACATGTTCGACGCGTTCGCCGCGCTCACGCAGCCGCGCTTCGGCGTCGACAGACGAATAGCGCTCGTCCACCCACACCACCCGCAGGCCGAAGCGGCCATTGAGCTGGTTGCCAAAGCGCTTCGCGTGCTGCGTCATGATGTGCGGCGTGCCGTCCGGATGGCACGGCAGGCCGACCACGAGCAGATCGGGCTGCCATTCGCGCAGCAACGCGGCTATCGCTTCGAAGCGGTAGTCTCGACTCTTGTTGGGAATGACGGTGAGCGCCCGGGCGCTGCGCGTGAGCGCATTGCCGAGCGCGACGCCGATGCGCTTTTCGCCATAGTCGAACGCAAGCAAGGTGGCCTCGCCAGCCCCTCGCCCAGCGGCCACGCTCATGCGTGACCCGCCTCGCCCGAGAGCATCGACGAGGAAATGCCGAGCAGCGCGAGCGCCGCTTCAAAGCGCTCTTCGGCGGGCACGTCGAACACGATCTTCGGGTCGGCTTCGACCGTGAGCCAGCCATTCTTCGAGATTTCGTCCTCGAGCTGGCCGGCGCCCCAGCCGGCGTGGCCGAGCGTGAGCAGGAAGCGTTCGGGGCCGCTGCCGTTGGCAACGGCTTCGAGCACGTCCTTCGACGTGGTCATTTCAAGGCCGCCCGGCACCGACATCGACGACGTGTAGCTTGTGCCCTCGGCTCTCGCGTGCAGCACGAAGCCGCGCTCGGTCTGCACCGGGCCGCCGAAATAAACGGGCACGTGCAGGAGCGGCTCGATTTCGAGCTTCAGGTCGATGCGGGAAAAGAGCGCCTCGAGATCGATGTCGGTGGGCCGATTGATGACGAGACCGAGCGCGCCGCGCTCCGAATGATCGCAAAGGTAGACCACCGTTCCTGAAAACGTGGGATCCGCCATGTTCGGCATGGCGATCAGGAACTGGTTGGTCAGATTGATGCGATCGTTACTCTTGGACATGATTTGAATTCTAGCAAAGACGATGCGCAATGGCGGCGCGCTGCCAGGCCGGAGGTCGGGCGCCCGATGATGGCTGCCTTGCACCTTGCCAGCCGCGGCGCGTTGCGCATTGCAGGGAATGGCTCACTCTAACACGCGCGCGCTGTGCCCTTGCAAGGCAATCGGCCGATGGCGCAAGGCCGATGCCTGACCGCTGCAAGGTACGGCCAGCACCGCGAATCCACAGGCTCGACGGAGTCAGTGCGCAATATTTTGCACCGCATGTTGCGCCACGCCGTTGACGATTGCCACGCCAAGCGCACGCACCGCGGGCGTGGCGTCGGGCTGCGCGATACCCGCCGCGACCTTGTGCAGCATGGCGCGCAGCACCTCGCTGGCGTGCTCGATTGCCTCCGCGCCGGGCGGCTGAATTGACGGCGCGCCCCGCGCTTCGAGCGCCGCAAGCGTTGCCGCATGCGCGGTGCGCCGCCACGCGAGGCCCAGCGCGTCCGCGAGCTGGCCAATATGGCCGAGCCCGAGCGCCCAGGCGGCAGCGCCGATGCGGTACGCCGCTTCGGCGGCCACGAGCGCGTCTGCGGGCTCCGGGCTCGCGCCTGCGCCGCGCAACGTCAGCGTGCGCGAGTGCGTGCCGAGCGCGATCATCGCCGCATCGGCGGTCTGCAGAAAATCTTCATACGCATTGCCATTCACGACCAGCGCGCCCAGCTCGCGCGTGGGCGCCACGCGCGCCGCGAGCGCGCCGGCCTGCACGCTGCCGGCTTCCCACAGCGCCTCCGAGGCTTGCGTGCCGGCAATGTGCCACTCCACGGTCAAGCCGTAGTCATGCAGCAGATCGACGTCGGCAGTGTCTTCCGCGGCGGCCCCGAAGAGCGCGTAATCGCGCCACAGCAACGCGAGCGTGGAGCGCACGAGCGTTTGTGGCGCGAAGCGCAGGCCGCGCGCGTGCTCCCCGATCAGCAGATTGCAGCGTGCGTAAAGACGCCGCACACCTTCCTCTCCCCACGACGCCACGCCCCGCCGCAGCGCGCGTGCGCACGCAGCAGCAAGACGCCAGAAGTCGTACGGATCGGCGCTCGAGAGCTCGGCCATGCAGGCGTCCATCTCGTCGAACGCCGCGAGCGCGAGCGCATCGGCCGCGCGGCTGCCGTTGCCGGGCTGCGACTTCAGCGCAAGCAGGAGCGCCTGCTCGAAGCGCGCGCGCACCTGGCCAAATCGCTGCGCCGGCTGCGGATGCAGCGAAGCGGGCGCGAGCGGCCGGCCCAGCAGCGCGATGTCCTCGTAGGCGAGCGCAACACCCGGCATGTGCTCCGCGAGCGCAGCCACGAGCGCGTGCTGCCGCGCGAAAAGCGCGGGCGAGCACGCCAGTTCGCGCAGATTGCGACGCTCGAGCGCAGCGACGAGATCTTGCAGTGCCTCGCTGAACAAGGCGCGCATTTCAGCGTCCTTCGCTTCCTCGGGCGCATGGAGCGGCCGCGCGGGCAGGCCCGGAGGCGGCGCTACGGGCACCGGCGCGGCAAGCGCGAGCGGGGAAGCGAGGAGCAGCGTGTCGGCGAAGCGCGCGGCGGCGAGCCAGCCGGCGTCGTGCAGCGTGCGGGAAGCCTGGCGCAGCGGCCGGGCAACGTCACGCTGCGCTTCAAGCGCGGCGAGCGCCTGGGCGAGCGCGCCGTGCGCGAACGGCACCGTGCCGCCGCGCGGATTCGGCAACGCTTCGAACCGCACATCAGAGCTTGAAGGATGACTCATAGGGCAGCGCCGAAAACGTTAGCGGGCCGACCAGGCGGGCGATCTCGACCAAAACGTCGACACAAGCATCGACAACCGTGGCGGCAAGCGCAAATACGGTGCCAGCCGTCGCGACATCGCGAGCCGCACCGCACTCGACACACTTCTGGAATCTGCAGCCAGACTGCGCACCGGCCCTCGCCCGTTACCTGCGAAACGCGTGAGAAACACGTCGGTAGCGCGCGAGAACCACGCGCAGCCGCGAGCGTGGTCTCAGATCTGGACCATCTCGAAGTCTTCCTTGCGCGCGCCGCACTCAGGGCAGGTCCAGTTGATCGGGACATCCTCCCAGCGCGTGCCGGGGGCAATGCCTTCGTCTGGCAAACCGGCTTCTTCGTCGTAAATCCAGCCGCAGATCAGGCACATCCAGCTTCTATATTCCATTCTTATGCCGCGTCGAAAAGTCCGAAACCAGTCGGAAAAAAATCGGGGAAACGAGAGCCATGATGGTACCTTGTTGCCGTTTCCATGCCTAGCAAGAGGAAATCTGGCCTGCACGGGTTGACATCCTTCCCGGCCCGAAGGCAGAGAATTCCTACGGTGCTTCGGCCGCGATAGCCTGAGTCACTTCGGCGGGTTCCTGCTTCGACGGGCGGCCCGACTGCGCCATCCCTCCACAGGCAATAACGGCATGGCCTGCCGCTAAAACATTGATAGCACCGACGTGATCGGCGTTTGCTTCGTGTCCGCACTTGATACAGGCGAACAGCGCCTGAGCCTTGCGGTTTTCGGCCGAAATATGGCCGCAGCAGGGGCAAGTCCTGCTGGTGTTCTTCGGATTGACGGCGATGAAATAGCCGCCGCGCCATGCCGTTTTGTACTCTAGCTAGCGACGGAATTCGCCCCAGCCTTGATCCATGATGGACTTGTTGAGTCCAGACTTGGTGCGGACATTGCGTCCCGGCGCTTCTGCGCTGCCCGATGCTGACTTGGACATATTGCGCACCTGCAAATCCTCTACTGCGACCATCGCGTGGTTTTTGCTGATCGTGTTCGATGCTTTGTGCAGGAAGTCGTTTCGCGCGTTTGCGATGCGCGCGTGAATCTTCTGGACGCGGGCTTTCGCCTTCTTCCAGTTGCTGCTGCCTTTGACCTTGCGCGCCATGCGGCGCTGATACTTCGCGAGACGTTGCTCGTGTTTCTTGAAACTGTTGAGCGGCACGATATACGTGCCGTCGCTCATTGTTGCAAAGCGCGCGATACCCACGTCAATACCGATGGCGGGGCCATGCGGAACTGGCACTTCTACTTCGCGCGCCGTGAGGATAGACACGTACCACTTGCTAGCGCGCAGCAGCACCGTTGCACTGCGGACTTCGCCGACCACGTCGCGGCTGTTGCGGTAGCGAATCCAGCCGAGCTTTGGAACCTTGATGCGCCCGTTCTCGGAATCAACGGAAATCTGCTTCTTGTCAGGGTACAGGAAACCATCGCCCATCTCCTTGCGCTTGAAGCGCGGGAAGGCGGCGCGGCCTTCGAAGAAGTTTTTATATGCGCGCTCGAGATTCTTGAGCGCATGCTGCTGCGCATGGACCGGGGTTTCTGAGAGCCACGGCGTATCCGCACTGTTGCGCCATTCGGTGAGGTGCTTCGCCATCCGCACGTAGCCGATGAACTTCTCGCCAGCCTTGTGGTTTTCCTGCTGCAACGCCAGCGCCTTGTTATAGACGAAGCGACACGCGCCCGCGAACTGGCGCAGCTTGCGCGCTTGCTCGCCGGTCGGCATGAGTTCGAATTTGAAGGCTTGGACTCGTTGCATGGCGCGCATTATAGTAGTTTGGCCTTCCAAACCAACGCAAGAGGAATTTATGGGGCGTCCACGCAGTACATACGCGGAATTGAGGCATGGAAGACATTGCGTATTTTCGATGCATGTTCACTTGGTCTTCGTAACCAAATACCGGCGCGACGTATTCACTAAGGCGATCCTTGATGACATGCGGATCGTGTTCGCCAACGTGTGCCGCGACTTCGAAGCCAAGCTAGTGGAATTTGACGGCGAAGACGATCATGTACATTTATTGGTGAATTACCCGCCGAAGGTGGCTGTGTCCGCGCTCGTGAACAGCCTGAAAGGCGTTTCCAGCCGCATGATTCGCCAGAAGAACTATCCGAGTATCCAGCACAAGCTGTGCGGCGGAGCGCTTTGGTCGCCGTCATACTTCGCCGGTAGTTGCGGCGGCGCCCCGATCGCGGTCGTGCGTCAGTACATAGAACAGCAGCGGACGCAGCACTAAGGCCCACTAGAAGGACGCCGTTGGCGTCCTCGCTATTCTTTCCCACCGCGGGCGGCTCGTGCGACGCGAAATAATCCTCGCGCGCGCCGTGGTCATCCGTCCCCCGGATTCATCGATAAGCCGCATAATTGCAGCATTCTCTTATGACGGCGCGGTACACCGCGCCCGAAGTCCAATCCATCTCGCCACGTTCATGCCCAGCGACACCCCTCCCATCGTCCTCACCTTCGGCCTTTCCGACCCGACAGGCGGCGGCGGACTCCAGGCTGACCTGCTCACGCTCGCCAGCATGGGTTGCCACGGCGTCACCGCGTTGACCGGCTACACGGTGCGCGACTCCGCGGGCTGCGACGAAGTGACCGGCCTCGATCCGGAAACCGTCGCCACCCAGGCGCGCATGCTGCTCGAAGACATGCCCATCGCGGCGTTCAAGGTTGGAGCGGGCGCGCGCGCCGAAGTCGTGAGCGCGATCGCCGAAGTGGTCGCCGACTACGACGACGTGCCGCTCATCCTCGCTCCCGACTTCACGCTCGACGACGAACACGTGCTCGCCGCCGACGAACTGCGCGAAGCCATGGCTGACCTGCTCGTGCCGCAAACCACGCTGCTTGTTGCCGATTCCGCAACGCTCATCGCGCTCGCGCAGCCGGACGGCGACGCGGAAGCGCCCAGCGTCGACGCGGCTATCGCGCACCTGCTCGCCACGGGCTGCGAGTACATCCTGGCAATGGAAACGGGCACGCATCGCGTGGTCAACACGCTGTATTGCGAAGACGGCCAGCTGCGCCAGGATCTGTGGGACCGCTCCACGCAGCCGATGATGGGCGTGACCGACACGCTCGGCGCCGCCATTGCCGCACTGCTCGCGAACGGCCAGGAACCGCCCGAGGCCGTGCGTGAGGCGCAGGAATATGTGTATCAGGCCGTGCAGAGTGCGTTCAGGCCGGGCATGGGGGCGTGGCTGCCCGACCGCTTCTTCTGGGCGCGCAGTAACGACTCGGACGCGGACGAAGCCTCGCCCGGCGAAGCGAAGCAATAACGCTCGCGGCGCGGCGGCGCGTGCACCACGCGCAAACCGTACAGACGAAAAAAAACCCGCATCGCTGCGGGTTTTTTCTTTCCGGGCTGGGGAAACACACCTCGCGGCGTGTCCCCCGCACTTCGATGTAATTTCGGCGCAAGCCGTAATTACATGTCCATGCCCATGCCACCCATGCCGCCGGGCATGCCGCCAGCCATCGGAGCATCTTCCTTCGGCACTTCAGCAACAGCTGCGTCCGTCGTCAGGAGCAGGCCAGCAACCGAAGCTGCGTTTTGCAGCGCGGTGCGCGTGACCTTCGTCGGGTCGACCACGCCGGCTTCAACCATGTCGACGTATTCGCCGGTCGCTGCGTTGTAGCCGTAGTTGCCCGAACCAGCGGCAACCGCTGCCACGACCACCGACGCTTCTTCGCCACCGTTCGTGACGATCTGGCGCAGCGGCTCTTCCATGGCGCGCAGGACGATCTTGATACCGGCGTCCTGGTCAGCGTTGGCGCCCTTCACGTTGGCGATTGCCGTACGTGCACGGATCAGCGCAACGCCGCCGCCCGGGACGATGCCTTCTTCAACGGCAGCGCGGGTTGCGTGCAGCGCGTCTTCCACGCGTGCCTTCTTTTCCTTCATTTCGACTTCGGTCGCAGCGCCGACCTTGATCACTGCCACGCCGCCTGCCAGCTTGGCAACGCGCTCTTGCAGCTTTTCACGGTCGTAGTCCGACGTCGCTTCTTCGATTTGCGTGCGGATTTGCTTCACGCGCGCTTCGATGTTCACGGCTTCGCCAGCGCCGTCGATGATCGTCGTGTTTTCCTTGCCCACTTCGATGCGCTTCGCTTGACCGAGTTCGTTCAGCGTTGCCTTTTCGAGCGTGAGGCCGGTTTCTTCCGCGATGACTTGACCGCCGGTCAGGATCGCGATGTCTTCCAGCATGGCCTTGCGACGGTCGCCGAAGCCCGGAGCCTTGACAGCAACGGTCTTCAGGATGCCGCGGATGTTGTTGACGACCAGCGTGGCCAGTGCCTCGCCTTCGACGTCTTCAGCGATGATCAGCAGCGGACGGCCAGCCTTCGCGACTTGTTCCAGAACCGGCAGCAGATCGCGGATGTTCGAGATCTTCTTGTCGAACAGCAGGACGAACGGGCTTTCCAGCACGGCGACTTGCTTGTCCGGGTTGTTGATGAAGTACGGCGAGAGGTAGCCGCGGTCGAACTGCATACCTTCGACGACTTCCAGCTCGTCTTGCAGCGACTTGCCGTCTTCGACGGTGATGACGCCTTCCTTGCCGACCTTGTCCATCGCTTCAGCGATACGGTCGCCGATCGACGTGTCGCTGTTTGCCGAGATCGAGCCGACTTGAGCGATTTCCTTGTTGGTCGTGCAGGGCTTGCTGACCTTGCGCAGCTCTTCGATTGCTGCTGCGACGGCCTTGTCGATGCCGCGCTTCAGGTCCATCGGGTTCATGCCCGATGCGACGTACTTCATGCCTTCGCGGACGATCGACTGGGCCAGAACCGTAGCCGTCGTCGTGCCGTCACCGGCGTTGTCGCTGGTCTTGGACGCGACTTCCTTGACCATTTGCGCGCCCATGTTCTGGAGCTTGTCCTTGAGCTCGATTTCCTTTGCGACCGAGACACCGTCCTTGGTGACCGTCGGGCCGCCGAACGAGCGCTCGAGCACCACGTTGCGGCCCTTCGGACCCAGCGTGACCTTCACTGCGTTGGCGAGAATGTTCACGCCTTCAACCATCTTGGAACGGGCGGAATCGCCGAACACGACGTCTTTAGCTGCCATCTTCTAACTCCTTGAATTCTTGAATAGTGAGCGGTGGAATGAACTTACTTGTTCACCACGGCCATGATGTCTTCTTCGCGCATCACGAGCAGTTCGTTGCCATCGACCTTGACGGTCTGGCCAGCGTACTTGCCGAACAGGACGCGATCGCCGACCTTCACGTCGAGCGCGATCAGGGCGCCCTTGTCGTCGCGCTTGCCCGGGCCGATGGCCAGGACTTCGCCTTGATCCGGCTTTTCTGCCGCTGCGTCCGGGATCACGATGCCCGAAGCGGTCTTGGTTTCTTGATCCAGGCGCTTGACGATCACGCGATCATGCAAAGGACGAAGGTTCATGGATGTTCCTCTGTTGATTGGGACTTGAAGAGACTCAAGAAAACCTGGCTGCCGACAACCGCCAGCCAGAGATGTTTATGCACCGAGCGTTGTTAGCACTCTCATGCGGTGAGTGCTAATTATATGGACGGGTGGTGACAAATTCAAGAAGGGGCGGAATGGGGAATCATCGCTGCCATCCATTCGACCCTAAAGACACTCTTGCTCATTCCAGTTGCGGCTATCGGCTGGCGGCTTTGCGTGCCATATCAGAATATTTTTCAATTAAAACAATTAGATAGACAGACACGACGCTCGGCTCGACACGTAACCGCATCGATCTGAACGCAACTGCGTCGAGTAACCGGGCCCCGGTCCGCCGGGTCATCCGGGACGCCTCTCGGGGAAATCCCCAACCTTGTGCAACCCACAAAGTCGGTCGATTCGAGGGCCAGAGTGCTGCATGCACAGAACGCCAAGCCGCGTCGGATCTGACGTAAGTCCGATTGTTCGGCGCACAACGGATATGTGCGGTAGCCAACACCGGCAAATAACGGATGAATGGAAAATCACTCATATGATCTTTCGAGCGGCTGCGCCGGTTCAGGCACCGCCGCTCTCCTGCGCATGCAGATCGTGGGTTCCGCGAGGCTTCGCCGATCGCTTCAACGACGATCCTGAACATGCCGAAATGGCGTCGCCATGACGGTGGAACGACAGCATGTCCGCTCAGACGACTGGTAACCAGAGTATCCCCACACCGTGCAAGCACTGTGGCGGAGTGCTCTACCTGCACGTCGATCTCTGCCCTTACTGCGGCACGGATCGCCCGCTCGACGCGGCTGCACCCGCGCGCCCGAAAGCCACGTTAGCAGTCGTTGGTTCCGCAGCCGCCCCTATGCGTGCCGTCGCACAGGTATCGCTTGCCGGCGCGGCCGCATCCAATCGCCCATCGGTGCAGGCCGACTATCTGCATAACTACCAACTCGAGGAACAGCGGCCGTTCTGGCACACGGGTAAAGGGCGCTTCGCGAAGGGCGTATTGCTCGCCTGGCTCATTGTCGCAATCGCATACGCTGCGTTTCTGCTGTACAGCGCCAGGCATCGGCAGGAAAGAGAAGTACGCGCCACGCGTGCAAGCTTCGCGGAGCAAAGCTTGCCAAACGCAAATGCTGCACTTGCGCGTGACGCGAACAATGAAGAAGCGCACGAGATACCGCGCGGCGGCGCGCTGGCGCAGCAACGCCGCGATAACGCGCTGCAAAACGCGGACCGATGTGCCGAGCAACGCGCATGGGATTGCGTGCGAGAACAGGCCTCAGAGGCGCTCGCGATTGACCCGGGCAGCCAGCACGCGCGATCGCTGATGGAGCGCGCCATCCGGGCGACGGGCTGGTCGCCGCTGAGTTCGCCGAAAAGCACCACCGCACAAGCCGACGCGAGCGTGCCACTGCCGCGCGGCGCAGCTACCGTACCGCTGCCTTCGTCGCATGATCGGGGCGCGGCCAGGCCGGCCGTACCGAACGAGCCGACCGCAATCGCGTCCCCTCCCCCGCTGCCGGACGCGACCAGCACAACAACGAACGAGAACCCACCGGAACTCGGCAGTGCGAGTGCAAGCGTTGCGACAACCGCCGCGAGCCACTCCGCAACCGCCGATGCCGTCGATGAGGACAGCAGCGATAGCGGCGTCGATGAACAGCAACGCGCGATTCTCGAGCTTGGGTGGAAGCACGCTTCATCCTCCGAAGCTGCGCATTGAGAACGACTACAGAACAGATCGTCTGCCGTACAACCCAGACAGAGGCGGGAGAGAGACCATGTTGAAAACGACTCTAGCGGGAGTGGCGACGCTGATCGCCCTGCTTTTCTCGGCGCTCGCCGTCGCAGCAGACGCGAACTACAAGATCGTGACCGGCCCAGAGCGCGGTACGTACATTCAGATCGGCCAGGATCTGTCGAAATGGGTGGCGCCGCAGGCGGGCATCGACCTCGAGGTGATTCCATCGAAAGGCTCGGCGGAAAACGTGCAACGCATGCGTTTCGAGCCCGGTGTGAAGCTCGCACTCGTGCAGTCCGACGTCTATCAGGCCTACGTCGATATGGCCAACTCCGGCAACGAAGAA
>NZ_CAJMZA010000010.1:0-271941 GCF_905220195.1 Paraburkholderia sp. J8-2 | reverse complement strand
GTCGAGCACGGCCTTCGCTTCTTCTTCGGTATCGCGCGCGATCACGAAAGCGTTCACACCGATACGGACCTGGTGATTGTTCTGCGCGGCCTTCGCACGGATATCGTCGATCTGGGCCTTGAGATTCTCCGGCGTGTTGCCGTTCGTGAAATACCAGTCCGAAACGCTCGCCGCGTTATCGCGCGCCGCACGAGAGCTTCCGCCCTGGAAAATCTCGGGATGGGGCTTCTGCACCGGCTTCGGACTCAACGTGTAGTTGTTGAAGCGGTAGAAGTCGCCCTTGAACGTGAAGTTGTCCTCGGTCCAGATACCCTTAAGCGCGCGGATGAACTCGTTCGAGCGGCGATAACGCTCGTCGTGCTCGAGCCACGGCTCGCCGATCGCGGTGAACTCGCCCTTGAACCAGCCGCTTACGACGTTGATCGCAATGCGGCCGTTCGAGATGTGGTCGATGGTCGCGATCTGCTTGGCGACCACAGCGGGATGCCACGGCCCGGGCAGGATCGCCGCGAGCACCTTGAGCTTCGTGGTCGACTGCAGCAGCGCCTGGCTGAACGACACCGACTCGTGCTGATACTCGGCGCCGTAGCCGGCTGTGAAGCGGATCTGGCTCAGCGCGTATTCGAAGCCCGCGCGCTCGGCCGTTTGCGCCAGGCGCTGGTTGTAGTCGAGACTCCAGTCGGTGCGCTGCTCGATTGTGCTGACGACAAGGCCGCCGCTCACGTTCGGCACCCAGTAGGCGAATTTGACGGCGTCGTTGGTTTGGGAAGTCTGGCTCATTGAAGGTTCCTTGGAAGACGTGGCATTCAGGCGGCAAGCGCCGCGGTGACGGTTTCCGCGCGGGCGCGCAGTTGTGGCGTGGCACGTTCGACAGCGAGCGCGACGCGGGCCCGCAACGCTTCGCTCGCGATCTCGTAGCGATCGAAATCGCTTTCGGAGGCGTAGACGCCGATCGGCAGCGTGCGCGCCTGGAAGAAGCTGAAGAGCGGCCGCAGTTGATGGTCGATCACGAGCGCATGGCGCTCGCTGCCGCCCGTGGCGGCCAGCAGCACTGGCACGTCGATCAGCGCCTCGTGGTGCACGAGATCAAAGAGATGCTTGAAGAGGCCCGTATACGAAGCGCGATACACCGGGCTCGCGGCGATCACGAGGTCGGCTGTCTCGATCGCGCGGATTTGCTCCTCGATATCCGCAGGCACCTGCGCACGCGTAAGCGCACCAGAGAGTCGCTCGGCGATGTCGCCCAGCTCGATCACGCGGATCTCAACAGGCAGTTCGGCCTCCAGCGCAGTCAGTATCGACTGCACCAGCGCCAGCGTGCGCGACGGTCGCTGCAGGCTGCCCGACACGGCCACGATCTTGTGTTTCTTGCTCATAAGGATTCCTTCTCGAATCGGGACATACTTGACCGGCCCCGTCGTGAGGTAAAGGCAAGCACCGTGCCAAATCGCGCGAACTGACCGCTCACGGCAGAAGTTCCGGCATAGCAGCAGTTTTCGTCGTCGAGCGGCGTTTCCAGCTGGGAAATGCACCTGATAAGCACATCCCGGCGATACTCGGATCGATATGCCGGAATGCGATGACGCACCGGCAACAACGCTGCTTCTTCGCTGCTTCTCACGCAGCAGCGTCGGTTCATCACATGAATGGAAGCACGCAGGACGCATGACTTCGCGGGTCGATGCTGCCAGCGCAGCAGCCTGATTAGGTTATGAGAAATCCTTGCTTCTCTCGCCGGCCAAAACCTTGAACACTGTGCTGATCCTGCAGCACGCATGCGCGTGTGGTGCTGCACCACCCGATCACACTGCAATGGCATCCATTTCCCTATCGTTGCCGCCGACCGACACGCCGGAGCCCATCCGGCCCGTCCTGCACGCATCGCCGCTAAGCGTCGCCCGGGATCTTGCCGATCGCTTCGTGCAGACCGCAGCGGAGCGCGACGCACGCGGCGGCACGCCGAAAGCGGAACGCGACGTGCTGCGTGCGAGCGGCCTGCTCGCACTGAGCATTCCAACCGTTCACGGCGGACTCGGCGCGAACTGGCGCACGACGCTCGACGTCGTGCGCATGCTGGCGAGCGCCGACAGTTCGCTTGCGCACGTGTTCGGCTTCCATCATCTGATGCTGGCCACGGCACGCCTGTTCGGTTCGCCTGCGCAATGGCAGGCGCTGTTCGAACAGACATCGCGCCACCGGTGGTTCTGGGGCAATGCGCTTAATCCACTCGATGAACGCACGGTCGGTCATCCCCGCAGCGCATGGTTCGAATTCAGCGGACAGAAGAGCTTCTGCTCGGGCGCGCTCGACTCGGAAATGCTGATCGTCTCCGCGCGCGATGCCCAAACGCGCGCGTTTCTCGTTGCCGCTGTGCCGGCCCAGCGAAGCGGTATCTCGATCGCCGAGGACTGGAACAATTTCGGGCAACGCCAGACCGACAGCGGTTCGGTGACGTTCGAACAGGTCCGCGTGGAGCATCACGAGATCCTCTCGAACCCTGGACCGCTCTCATCACCATTCGCATGTCTGAGGCCACTCATCGCCCAGTTGATCCTGACGAACATCTATCTCGGGATCGGCGAGGCCGCGTTCGATGACGCGCGGCACTACACGCTGAAAGAGGCGCGGCCCTGGCCCGCCTCGCAAGTCGCCAGCACCGGCGAGGACCCGTACATCCTGGGTCAGTACGGTGAGTTCTGGCTCGGGCTGGAAGCGGCGCGCGCGCTCGCGGACCGGGCCGCCGCTCGCCTCGACGAGGCGTGGTCGCGCGGAACCCGCCTCACGGCGGCCGAACGCGGCGAGGTGGCGCTGGCGATTGCCAGCGCGAAGGTCGTCGCCGCACAAACGGGTCTCGACATCTGTACCCGCATGTTCGACGTCGCTGGCGCCCGGGCGACCCACGGCGAGCTGCGGCTCGACCGGCACTGGCGCAACCTGCGCACCCACACGCTGCACGATCCGCTCGCCTACAAGATCCGCGAGCTTGGCGAATGGGCGCTCAATCGAACCTATCCCACGCCGAGCTTCTACTCATGAACCACCCGCTCCCCCACGCATGGTCCGACGACACCGAAGCCGACCACCACGTCCCCGTCTCTGTCCTGACCTTGCCGCACAAGCATTCGCTGACCACCTCGATCCGTGCCCGCGCGCAGGTGTTCGTCGATCCCCGTTCGCTCGAGCTGCTCGAGCGCATCCAGCTGGTCGCACCGAGCGACGCCAATATCCTGATCGTCGGCGAGACCGGCACCGGCAAGGAACTGGTGGCGCGTCACGTGCACAGCCTGAGCGAGCGGCGCGACAAGCCGTTCGTTGCCGTCAACTGCGGTGCGTTCTCGGAAACGCTCGTTGAAAGCGAACTGTTCGGGCATGAGAAAGGCGCCTTCACCGGCGCGTTCAACGCCAAGCCGGGCTGGTTCGAGGCGGCCAACGGCGGCACGTTGTTCCTCGACGAAATCGGTGACTTGCCGCTTTCAATGCAGGTCAAGCTGCTGCGCGTGCTGCAGGAGCGCGAGGTCGTGCGGCTCGGGTCCCGACGCGGCATCCCGATTGACGTGCGAGTCGTAGCCGCGACGAACGTCCACCTGCAGCACGCGGTGGCGGCCGGGCATTTCCGCAGCGACCTGTTCTACCGGCTCAATGTCGTTCAACTCGCAATTCCGACGCTGCGCGAACGTACCGGCGACATCCTTCCGCTCGCCCGCTACTTTATCGACGACTACCGCAGCCGGCTCGGTTACGGGCCGGGAACGATCTCACCGCGCGCCGAGCAGAAGCTGCTCGCGTACAGCTGGCCCGGCAACATTCGCGAACTGGAAAACGTGATCCATCACGCGCTGCTCGTGAGCCGCCACGACACCCTGCAGGACGGCGACCTGCACCTGTTCTCGTCCGGCATCACAGCGACGCCTGGCGCGAGTGTGCCGAGCGGGCCGCATCATGCACTCGAATCCGCGCTTCTCGAACTCTTCAACGGCGAGCACGAGAATCTCTTCGAACAGATCGAGGACATGGTGATGCGCACGGCGTTCGAGTACAGCCACCGCAACCAGATTCAGGCGGCGAGGCTGCTCGGCATCAGCCGCAACGTGCTGCGCGCGCGGCTGATCCGGACGAAGGAAATCGCGGCCCTGAAGTAGCAACGCCAGAAGGGCCGCCGCACGGCCGCGCTCAGGCAGCCTTCTGCCCCGCCGTGGGACCGGCGCCGATCGCCCAGACATACGGCGGCTCGGTGCCGTTGATCTCGCGGTCGCCGATGATACGCTCCTTGAAGACGATCGGGTTGTGCGAGGCCGCCGTGCGGGCGTTGCGCCAATGGCGATCGAGACGCTTCTGCTCGCTCGTGCCCGATGCACCGAGCGCATTGAACAGGAGCGTGGTCGCGCGCAGCACGAGATCGGCGATCGCGCTCTGGCCGCGCGCGGAATCCAGTTCGGCATCGACATTCGCTTCGTGCTCGGCCTGCGCATCGTCGCCGAAACGCGTCTCGTAAGCGCGCTGCGAAGCCTGCGCCGCGCGCACGGCCGTGGCCTCGGCCGCGAATACAAGCGACGATACCTGACCCACCACCTGCTGCACCTGCGCATCCTGTGCGAACGACGGTGCATTGCCGTGGCTGAAGATGCGCCGGCGCGAACGCACCTCCTGCGAGATGTCGCGCAGCGCGGCGCGCCCTGTGCCCGCGAGCACCGCCAGCAGCACCAGCTGGTAGAACGCAGTCTGGTATTTGAAGCGCGTCGAAAAGTCGATGATGTCGATCTCGTCCACCCCGGCGGCCACGAACGTAGTCGTGCCGCTACCCGTCGTACGCTGGCCGAAGCCGTCCCAGTCGTCGCGATGCGTTACGCCCGGCTGCCTTGCCCGCACGGCCGCGATCACATCCTCTCCGGAGTCGTCACGCCGGGCGAACACGTCGATCCAGTCGGCGAAGATGCTGCCCGTGCTGTAGTACTTCTCGCCGTTGACGACCCAGCGCTCGCCGTCATGGGACACCCGCGTGATCACGTCGCCGATTGCCACGCTCCCGACCTCGGTCCAGGCATTGCCGACCAGTTCGCCCGCAACGAAGCGCTTGAACCAGACATCGCGCGCCGGGCCCGGCTCGGCATTTAGGCGGTCCTCGACAAACGCGAAGTGGCCGCGTAGCGCCTGCGGCAGGTTCGAGTCCGCTTCGGCCAGCTCGATCAGCAACTGGATCAACTGCGGCAGCGATGCACCTGCGCCGCCATGCTCGACGGGCACACGCACCGCACCGAAACCAGCGGCCTTGAGCCATTCGATCTGTTCATAAGGCAGGGTACGATCGCGCTCACGCTCCAGCACACCCTCCGCAATGCGGGCGAAGATTGGTCGGAATCGCGATGCGAGGCGCTCGTAACCTGTACCGAGAGATAAAGCGGATGTAACACCCGCGCTGCTGGCGACATTCAATGCGGTCATGTGTGCTCCAGGTATCGGCTTGATGAGTGGCCCGTGAGGGGCCTCGTTCTTTACCGACAAAGCAGAAGCCATGCCAAATCGTCAGATGGGGAGCACGTATGCGAGAGATGGGAAAACCACACGCAGATTGCTGGCTCAGCGACAGGATATTGCTGATTCGCTGCTGCGTGGGCAGCGAGTCGTGCCTGATAGCCGCGCAGCATACCGGGAATTTGTCGCTGCGCTAATACGGGCGGAATCTGCATCTGCTTGCGCCGGCAGGTGTCCCGATGCGGGACGCTGCGGCGGTGACGGCCCACTCGGTTGGCTTCAGCCCGGCGGGATAGCACGCGCACAAATCCATCAAGCTGGTTAGTGACCGGTTACGCAAGGGCCATCGCTTTAAATTCAGCCCTCGCCCCCATTACCTCGCGAATGGCGGAGGCGGCGAAGTCTATGCCAGATTCCGTTACTCCCAAGTGAGTAGCCATTCGCAGGCGTCGCGGACCAAACTTGCTCACAAGTACGCCTTTTTGGCTCAGACGTGCGATGAGTAAATCTAGGTTGATGCCTGGGTCGATCACAGTCGCAAAAGCAAGATTGATGGGACTATCCTCGGGGGCCAAAATCACGCCTTCGATCTGCCACAGGTGTGTCCGCAGACGGGATGCGAGGCGATGATCCTCGGCCAGGCGATCGAGATTGTGGTCCAGCGCCCAGTTCGCCGCGGCCGCCAGAACCCCTGTCTGGCACATTGCTCCGCCAAGCTGCAACCTGACCCGTTTCGCTTCTGCTATCGCCTTTGCCGTGCCTGCGAGTACCGCACCGGCCGGGCAGCCCAGCCCCTTCGAGAAACAAACCGACACACTGTCGTTCTCTAAGCGTTATCGCACCGCGATAAGTTTCTCGTCAGATGCTCTACGCCCAGTATTCCCAACGCTGATAGAGGCGCCTGCTTTCATGACGTCTCCGGCAAAGAAACAGGCTGCTTCGTGGCGCTCACCAATAGCACGCAATAGTGGCACCTCTCTTGAACACTCAGTTTTCGCGAAAGTGCATCGCGTGCGGAATGCGCAGCCCGATGGCAGTTCGATGGGACTTGGTAGGTCACCCTTCAACGAACCGTCGCTAATGATTTTCCGTGTCGGGTCGGGGACGGGCACAGCTGCTAACAAGGCGCGTGTGTACGGGTGTGCAGGGGAAGCATAGACCTGCTCGACCGGTCCGCTTTCCACAATCTTACCCATGTACATGACGAGCACGCGGTCACAGATGTACTCGACCAGACTTAGGTCATGCGTGACGAAAAGCAGCGTGAGGTCCAAGTCCCGCTGCAGGTCGAGAAGCAGATTTACAACCTGCGCCTGGACTGAAACGTCGAGAGCTGACACTGCTTCGTCAGCGACAATAAACGACGGTTCGAGAGCCAGCGCACGCGCTATACCGATTCGTTGACGTTGTCCGCCAGAGAACTCATGTGGGTATCGGTTGATCTGGCTGCGGTTCAACCCCACACGCTCAAAAAGATTGACCACTCTATCGCTGCGTTCGGACTCAGAATAGAGATTGTGTATCGCAAACGTGTCAGAAATCTGAGAACCAACCGATTGCCTCGGGTTTAGGCTCGCGTACGGGTCTTGGAAGATGATTTGCATGCGTCGGCGAATCGACCGCATCTCACGCTGCGACGCTCCGAGGATGCTCTTGCCTTCGAACGTCACATTTCCGCTCGTAGGCTCGACCAGACGAAGCGCAGCGCGACCCAAGGTGGTCTTTCCTGAACCAGACTCTCCAACCAGGGCTACAATCTCACCGCGCGCGATGGAGAAATCAACTGAATCAACCGCGCGCACCACTTTCCGCTGGCCGAACCAGCGGGACCCAACCGCATAGTGTTTTGAAAGACCTTCAACTTTCAGAATCTCGTTCAACATTCTCTCCAACGGATACAGCGGCTGAAATGTCCTTCAACGCCAGCGGTTTCGAGGACCGGTTCTCGACTGCGACAAGCGTCCGTTGCCATGTCACAACGCGGCGAGAACGTGCACCCGTCCGGCAAAGCGATCGGTACCGAACCGGGAATGGCCTTGAGTCGAACACGCTCTCCAGTAGACGTACGAGTTCGGTTCCTTGAATCTGGAACACATGCCAAGAGGCCTTTGGTATAAGGGTGCTTCGGAGAAGCGAAGATTTCCACGGTCGGGCCTTCTTCGACCACGCGCCCTGCGTAAAGCACCACAACACGGTCGGCGACTTGAGCGACAACGCCCAAGTTGTGGGTGATGAAAAGAACACTCATTGTCCCGTGACGGTCATTCTGTTGCTTCTTCAGCAGCGCAAGAATTTCCGCCTGCAGCGTGACGTCAAGCGCGGTTGTCGGCTCGTCGGCGACCAGCAATGCCGGCTCGCAACACAATGCCAACGCGATCATGACTCGCTGACGCATCCCCCCCGAAAGCTCATGAGGGAATTGGTCCAGACGTCTTTTGGGGTCGGTAATGCCGACCTTCGTCAGCATCGCCAAGGCCGCCTCTCTGGCCTGACGCCGCGACACGCTCTGGTGCGTCAGGATGGATTCGGTTATCTGGTCCCCAATTCGATAGACCGGATTCAGACTGGTCATGGGCTCCTGAAAGACCATAGCGAGATCGTTACCCCGCAGCTTTCTGATTCCGGCGTCGCTGAGTTTCAGGATGTCGATATTCTCGGAGGCACCGGTCGCCTCGGACTTTGGGAACATTATCTGACCATTTGCTACTCGAACACCTGACGTAAGCAAGCCCAGTGCGGCAAGACTCGTCAACGACTTGCCCGACCCCGACTCACCGACGAGAGCGACGGTCTCGCCTTTGCCAATTGAAATCGAAACATCATTGACCGCTATCCTCTCGCCATTCGATGCGGGGACTGCAATATCGAGATTCTGAATCCGTAGTGCAGCCTGGCTGGAGACTGACCGGTCTACCAAGGTCGCTTGACGCCGGACATCAAGCTTAACTGCGGCAAGCTTCTTCTCTCCCTGTTTCGAGTGCCGTTCACGGGGGTCGTAAATCTCCTGAATGACGTCGCAAAGGTGGTTTACAGCGAACACAGTCAGTGCCAAAGCCACACACGGCCAGAGCAAGTTGAGCGGCTGAGTTGTCATCGTAGCTCTCGCGCTTTGGACCATGAGACCCCACGATGGAGTCGGCGGTGTCACGCCCAGGCCCAGGAAGCTCAGCCCGGACTCGAGCAAAATCACTGACGATACGGTGAGCGAGAACTGAACCAACAACGGCGGAAAGATGTTGGGTAGAACTGTCCGCAGCATGACCCGGGAGCTGGTTGCGCCGAGCGCTACAACTGCCTCGACGTACTCAAGCCGTCGAACAGTGAGGACCTCCGCATAAGTAATCCGCACAAAATTCGGCGCACTCAGCACGGCCAAGACCACTGCGAGCGTGACCGCTCCGGGCCCCACAAACGTGACGACCAGCAGTGCGAGGAGAATCGGTGGGAAAGAAAGCACCACGTCTGTTAGGCGAAGCGCTGCGGATTCCGCCAACCCGCCAAAATATCCGCCGAGCAGCCCAAGCGCAATGCCGAATATCGCAGACAGAACGGCGCTGCTGAATGCGACTGCGAGAGACGTTCGTGCACCGTAAAGCAACTGAGCGAGGATGTCATGGCCCAGGGCGTCGCTGCCAAGCGGGTGCGACCACGTCGGACTCGCAAAACGGTCTGCAATGTGCATAACGGTCGGGTCGTTCGACGTTATCAACGGTGCCGCTATTGCAAGGACAGTAATAAGTACAATTGCGGAACCCGCACGCGCGATGCGCCCGAGGTCGCGGTTAGTCTCAAGTTTGAGCCGGCTCATTTACTGCGTGCCCTCGGATCAAGTATCGGATAGATGACATCCGCGACCAGATTGATAAGGATGAATAGCGCCGCGACAACGAGTACTACGCCCTGAACTTCGGGGTAATCTCGGTAATCCACCGCAGTCACCAGCATCCCGCTCAGTCCAGGCCAGTTGAATACGTACTCCACCAATACCGTTCCCCCGATGAGCGAGCCAATTTGAAGACCTGTGAGCGTCACCACTGGACCAAGGGAGTTGCGGACGATGTGTCGACGCCAGACTTTTCGCTCAGTCAAGCCTTTGGCCCGAGCAGTACGCACCCAGTCCTTATCAATGACACCAAGCACCGTGGACCGCGCCATCCGGAGAACCATCGACGTGAAGCCAATAGCGATGGTCAGAGTTGGCAACAAAAGTGACTGCAGGTGACGTGCTGGCGATTCGCCGAATGACGCGTAGCCGCCAGCCGGAAACCATCCGAGAATCTGCGAGAACAGAAGCATGAGCACAGTTCCAATGACGAACACAGGGACGGACAAGGCTATTCCGGTCAGCCACTTCAATGCCCGGTCGGGCCACTCTCCCATTCGGCGTGCCGAGATAACTCCAAGCGGGATACCGACGAGCACTGAAAGCAGAGCGGCTGCGCCGACCAATTCCAGTGTTCGAGGAAGTCGATCTGCAATGACCTGCGTAACCGGCGTGTGGTCTTGAAAGGATGAGCCAAGGTCGCCATGTGCGATTCGGTCGAGATATGCCACGTACTGCGTGACCACCGGCTTATCCAGGCCCATCTCCTGTCGCAACTGCGTGACGGCTTCCGGCGGCGGCGCAACACCGCCGCTAGATAACAACATTACTGCCGGATCGCCCGGAACCAGGAATAGCAGGAAAAACACCACCGTGGCCACCACGTAAAGCAATATAAGTGCCGTAAACAGGCGCTTGACGATATATCCAGTCATCTGCCGACTTCCTCAAATAATGCTTCAGCGCATTGTCTAGACGGTCGTGTTTTGCAACGTGACGGCTGTGTAGACATCCAAGTTGCCGGGAAGAGTTTTGAAGCCAGCAACCTTCGGATTCACCGCGTAGGCTTCGACTCGATACGCCAGCGTGGTAATTGGCGTGTCCTTAGCAGCTTGGCGAGACACCGAGTCGTAAATTTGCTTGCGCTTTGCCGGCTCGACCTCTTGACGACCTTGCGCAAGCAGTTGGTCGAGCGTCGCGCTCTGAAACCCGAACGAACGACGATAAGACGGGGGCCCGGACCCGATAAGCGTCGTCAGGCCGTCTGGGTCCAGTCCGTCGAGCGCGCCGCCATTCACTGCGAGCTGATATCTGCCCTGGTTCCCAAGGCTGACCCGGGTACCCCAGTCCGGCAATTGCAGTTGGACCTGCAAGCCTACAGCGGTCAGATACTGCTGCACTATCTGAGCGATGTCGCGGTGCATTGCATATGTCGATGAGGCGAGCAGATTTATCTTCTGACCAGCAACGCCTGCTTCTTGAATGAGCTTCGCCGCCTTATCGGGGTCGTATGGCCACAGATGCTGTAACGCCGGGTTGTAGAAGGACGATGTCTTTTGGATAGGCAACCCGTCGAAGGGGCTTCCCTGACCGTAAAACGCGCCCGTGACGATGTCTTCCCGTTTAATAGCGTGCGCAACCGCAAGTCGGACGCGGGGGTCATTGAACGGCGCTGCCTGCGTGTTAAAGCAAAGGTACATAAACGCACCTTCACTGGCTTCGACCCGAACTCGCGAATCGGACTTGAGCTGCTGGAGGTTCTGCCAAGGCACGTATTCGATAATGTCAACGTCCCCCGACTGGACAGCGGCAACTCGAAGATTCTCGTCGGCATAGACAACAAAGCGCATCGAGTCGACTTTGGGCAGGCCCGCTCGATAGAAATACGGATTCTTCTTGAACGTCACCGAGATACCCCGGTCCATCGCTTCAAGGACGAACGGACCAGCTCCGAGCGGCTGTCCAGTCACAGGGTCTTTGAACTTTGGAGACACAATCGGTGCGTCCGGTCGCGCCAAGTGGTCTGGGAATGCAGGGGTCGGGGACTTGAGCGTTATTTTAACGACGGAGGGGTCGCTCGCATCGATGGACTCAATGGCCCGCATCTCATTCAGCAGGTATGCGGTCGAGTCAGGTGCAGCGATTTGTTCAAGCGAAAACTTGACGTCAGCCGACGTAAGAGGTGAGCCGTTCGCGAACCTGATGCCGGGGCGAAGCTTGAAAACATAGGTCCTGTCGCCCTGGAGCGTGTAGCTTTCGGCGATTTCCGGGACGATTTTTCCTTCGTCCGAGTAGCTGAGCAGACCGCGATAGATTTGCAGCTTCACAGTAGCAGCAGGTTGCCCTGTGTACTGGAACGGCTGCACGTTGGGCGGATAAGCCGAGAGGCCGTACCGGAGTACCTTGCTGCCGCCCTGCGCGAAGGCTTCATTCGTTCCCGTCGCAATCGTTGCGGCAGCGCTGAGACCGGCGATTAGGAACCGGCGGCGCTCGAGTGACGTGGCATCACCGTCTACAGAGATAGTCTCGATTTTGGTGGTCATGGTGTGAGCTATAGTGGCGCGTGATAATTCTTGTACGCGACAGGTCCGTGCAACGACCTGTCGTGAAGTCCCGGTGGTTCTAGCTTTCGGCGACAAGTCGCTTGCGCGCTTCTGTAACGCGCTCCGTCCCGTACTGCGAAGTTGCCAACTCGTCGCTCAGGACACCGTCGCGTAGATCTGCAGCCAATGCTTCGATGGGGCGGTCGGTCGCTGATCCGAAGCCTCCGCCGCCAGGCGTTTCAATCCGAATCGTCTCGCCAGCTCGCAGGAAGATGCCGCCCATCTTCGACTCGAGCGTTTCAGCTCTGTCAGTTCCATAATTACGAGTGATTCGACCTTTCCCGCCGTCGCCACCACCGTCGACACCTTCCGCGCCCTTCTTGTGACTGTCCGAGCGGAACGACACTTCGGTGTCGTCCAGCAAAGCGCGGATTTGGCGAACGATCCCCATCCCACCGCGTTGTCTGCCCGCGCCGCTTGAGTCTTCGACCAAACCGTAGTAGTCGACAAACAACGGAAATTCGTGTTCGAGTGCTTCAGTCGGCATGTTCAATGTGTTGGTGACATGCACATGGATGGCATCCATGCCGTCAGAGTCTGCGCGTGCACCCGAACCTCCACCCAAGGTCTCGCCCCAGACGTACATGCGTCCGTTCGGAGAATATCCAGAGAAATTGATGGACGGTAGAATATCGTTGCCGGACGCCATTACGCGGTGTTCGGGAAGCGCAGGACGCAATGCGCCGAAGATTGCGCCTGCGATTTTTTGGCACGTAATACTGCGTGCGCTCACGGCGGCGGGGAAGATCGGGTTCACGATCGTACCGGCTGGCGCGCTAATCGTCACAACGTCGATGAGCCCGCTGTTGGCCATTAGGTCAGGGTCAAGAAGCGCTTTCATGCAGTAGTACACGGTGGCGTTGAGCGCGTTCTCTGCGACATTCAGCCCGCCGCGCGCCTGACGGCCTGTTCCAGTCATATCGACCCAAAGCTTGTCGCCTTCGATGGTCACATTGGCGGTGATGGGAATCATCTCGCCGCCGAAGCCGTCATCGTCGAGATACGTCGTGAACGAATACTTTCCGTCGGGCATCGCCAGAATTCGCTGACGAGCCCGGTCCATTGTGTAAGAAAGGACGTCGTCGATGGCTTGCTGCACCCCGTGTTTGCCCATGCGGCCCACGAGCTCATGGACAGCGGCGGCGCCCCGAAGATTCGTCGCTACCTGAACCTTCAGGTCGAGCGTTCTCTCCTCCGGCAGCCGAGAGTTCGCTGCGATAATGCTCAGGAGGTCCTCATCGACGGTACCTGCACGCGCGATGCGGATGACGGGCAATCGAAGACCTTCGTCGAAGATGGACTTTGCGTTCGCCGAAGTAGAGCCTGGAATCGGACCGCCGATGTCTTCGTGGTGGCCGATGTTCGCTGCGAACATGAACGGCTTCCCGTCTTCGAAGATAGGGGTGACGATAGAAATATCGGGTAAATGCGTGCCTCCTGCGAGGTACGGGTCATTGCAGATGAACGCATCGCCGTCGACCATCTGGTCAAGGGTGTAGCGGCTCAAGACAGCACGGACGCTACCCAGCAAGGAACCCAGATGAAGCGGAATATGCGTTCCTTGCGCAATCAACCTCCCGTGAGCATCGAAGAGACCGACCGAGAAGTCACGGCGCTCCTTGATTTGTGACGAGAAGGATGAGCGCATCATATTGATGGCCATGTCTTCCGTAATCGTGAGCAATCGATTGCTGAAAACCTCCATTCCAATCGAATCGAATTTGGTGGACTTCATTGGCGTCGATTCCGGCGAATTTTCTTGCAACATGAGTGCGTTACCTGATAAAGAATTTGCGACTTGGTCAGTCGATAACGATGTTTCCGTAATGGTCGAGTTGAGCTTTCTGACCCGGGTGGACCACCGTGGTCGAGCTCATTTCCTCGATAATCGTTGGACCGACCACCGATTCAGCTACCGGCAGGCTCTTGCGGCGGTACACCTTGGTGTCGAGCCAACCATCGGCGGGTCCGAAATAAACTGACCGTGAATCGATGAGGGCGGACGCCAGCGAGCCGCCCTTCACGGGCGTCATGAGAACTGCGTTGGGGACAACACCGACGGCCTTGAGTCGGCAATTGACAATCTCCACCGCAACATCGTCGATGGCGTAGCCGTACTGATTCAAGTGGGCATCGTGGAACGCCTTCACGAAACCATCCAGACCGTCAACGCTAATTCCAGCCATGTCGACCGGGATATCGTGGTTCTGGCCTACGTAACGAGCGTCAAGCGACAGCACGAACTTCCGGTCCTGCTGTTCAATCTTCTCGCCCTCAAGCCATTGCTCGCCGTCACGCTGCAGGCGCTCGACCGCTTCACAGATGACTTCCCAACTCGCCTGGTTTGCGATGGCGAGCTGGGTGCGAACGAAATCACGGGAAACGTTGGAAACAAGCGCGCCCCGGGCACACATCGTCCCTGGCTCGATAGGCACCAGCAGTCGCGGGATGCCGCATTCGCGCGCAACTTCACTGGCATGCAGTGGCCCAGCGCCGCCGAAGGCCATCAGCGTGAAGTGCGCGAGGTCGTGTCCATGCTCCGTCGAAATTGCGCGGATGGCGCGGCTCATGCTCGCGCTTGCAATCTGAAGCATGCCGTAGGCCGCCTCGTCAACAGAAATCCCAAGCGGATCGGCGATGCGCTCTCTGATTGCAGCAGCTGCACGGTCGCGGTCAATTGGCATTCTTCCTTCGAGCAGAGCGACCGGATTCAGGCGACGCAGATAGATGTTCGCATCGGTTAGCGTTGGCTCGGTACCGCCCTTTCCGTAAGCGGCCGGTCCGGGCGCGGCTCCGGCGCTTCGCGGGCCAACCTTCAAGCCTCGCGCGTCGTCCACGTGCGCGATGCTGCCACCTCCGGCACCGATAACGTGGATATCTACCATTGGCACTTTCGCGGGGTAACCCGCCACCAGCCTGTTAGGTGTGAACTTCGGACGGCCCTTTTCAATCAGTGACACGTCCGTGCTGGTTCCGCCTACGTCGAATGTAATCAAGTCGGAAAAGCCTGCAGCGCCACCGACTGCCGCGGCACCCACGACACCTGCTGCAGGACCAGAAAGGCACGTAAGGACCGGAAGCTCCTCGACGGACTTAAGCGAAAGCAGTCCTCCATTCGAATGCACAGTCAAAGGCTCTACCGGGATGCCCACCTCGTTGACGCGCTCTTCGAGGCGAGCGAGGTAGCTCTTCATCGGCGGTCCAACGTACGCGTTCAGGACCGTAGTGGACGTACGTTCGTATTCGCGGAACTCTGGAAGCACGTCGGACGAGATGCTGACGTACGTGTTCGGCATAAGTCTCTGAACAACTTCCCTTGCTCGTTGCTCATGTTCAGCGTTGCGGTATGAGTGCAGAAAGCAAATCGCAACCGATTCAACTCCGCTATCACGCAGCGACTTGACAGCCTCTTCTGTTTGAGCGAGGTCGATGTCTTGCACGACCTCGCCTTTGGCATTGACACGCTCGTCTACTTCGACGCGTCGATAACGGTCAACGAGCGCTTCCGGCTTGACGGCTGAGTAGTCAAACAGCATCGGCCGCGTCTGCCGACCGATTGCGAGAACGTCGCGAAAGCCACGGGTCGTCAGCAGTCCCGTCGCCACCCCGCGGCGTTCGATAATCATGTTGGTTGCGACCGTCGTGCCGTGCCCGAAGAACGTAACCTGCGAAGGGTCCGCATCAAATAGGCGAAGCATCTCTTTTGCGCCTTCTGCGATTGCCACCGACGGGTCGTGGGGAGTCGAGGAAATTTTGAAGAACCGGAATTCTGCTTTGTGCGTGTCGATCAAAACGAAGTCCGTAAAACTGCCGCCCACATCTACGCCAATCCGCAACATCCGTAATTCCCCTAAGGTTCATTCGTTCGCGCACGTCACCATTAACGGCCACGGCCCTCCCTTGAGTGCGAGATTATGGTGGGGTCTCCAAAACATAGCGTCAAAGTCATTTTTTAATGCACCCTATTCTGGTTGGTTATACTGTTGAACCGACCTTTTTTAACTGCTACATCCACTGCCGGCCGTTAACCCTCATCCCTCGTCGTTTCCGACCGCAACAGCCGGTTAAGACTCCCTCTTTGATTGCGGATCCCCCTTGAGTTTCGAGAGTTTTTTAAAAAAACACAAACCTCAAAAAAAGGGCTCCCCCGCATTATCGAACTGAGATTTTCTTACTGTTGAATCAGCGCTGACCAATACTTTTTCAGGAATTTATTCTTCGGCTTTGAAAATTCATTAAACGTCCAAAATCAATAGAAACGTGTTGTAATGGTTCAATGTTCCTGGACACCTCTAAAGAGGATAATTGCTCCAACTGAGGTGAGAGATGAGCAGATGGAACCTGACTGACGAATTTAAGGCGGAAGCGGTGCAACTCGTGGTTGCGCAAGGCTATTCATTTTCGAAGGCCTGCGAAGGGCGACACTGCCCCGCGGCGCTGGGTTGCGCAATGGCGTGCCCAGCAGGCTGAGCCACCGCGCAGTCAGGCACAGATCCAGTCCGACCGGCGGCGCATCCGCGAACTGGAGGATCGCCTAATGGAGCTCGAACGGAAGCGCGAAATACTAAAAAAGTCTACGGCCGTCTTCGTCAAGGAAATGGATCGCTCCTCGAAGTGATCCGCTCGCTGAGGAAGGCCTGGCCCGTGAGTCTGATGTGCCGGGTGCCGAAGGTGCCGCGAAGCAGTTATTGTGCGCTGGCCAGGCGCCCCGCCAGGCCGGGCGCCACCGGGCCCGATTGCGCATGTGTGAAGCGCAACTGGCAGTCGCGCGGCGTCGGACACATCGATACCGTAAAGCCGAAGGTGAGGTCCTGATTGCGCCCAATCTGCTCGAGCGCCGGTTCGACCCGGGCGCCATCAACCGCGTGTGGGCAGGCGACATCACGTACGTGAGAACACCTCAGGGGTGGTCCTATCTGGCCATCATGATGGACCTGCACTCGCGCCGTATCGTCGGTTGCGCGTTTGCCATGCAGGCAGGCACCGAACTGGTGATCCGGGCGCTGCACCAGGCGCGTCGCAGCCAGCGCCCGAAGCGGGGTTGATGTTCCATTCCGCCCAGTACACCAGCGAGCGCTTTGTGCGCGAGCTGAAGTCAAACGGGATCATTCAGAGCATGAAGAGCGAGTGGATTGGCGAGCAGGACCACGCTGGTCACGAACAGGCCCAACGTGATATCACGGACTACATCGCTGACTTCTACAACTACCGGCGGATACATTCGGCGGCAAGCAACCTGCCACCCGCATCGTACGAAAGATCGACTTATTGAACAGCCACTTTCTGGGTGTCCAAAGAAATTTGACCACTACATGGTACCAATCAATTCTCTAGGCGAATACTGGGAAGGTGACTCGCTAGGCAGGACGGAGTCCGGCGCTTCATTCGCGGCTGCAGCCAAAATTACCTTGCCGTTGTCGGAACCGTCGAACGAAACTTTCGTGCTGCCTCTCTGCGCAAGGCGGGGTTTCCCCCAGTCTTCGAAGTCACTCCGCCGCAATTTTGGTTCTGTTACCCTAGAACCCAGCAAGCCGTTTGAGCCCATATCATTCGAAAAAGTTATACCACGAAGCTGCACACATGAGACACCAAGTTAACCTCCGCCAGATTGAAGCGTTCAAAGCGGTAATTGAGAGAGGAACCGTGAGCGCTGCCGCGGACGCACTGTTCGTTTCGCAGCCAGCCGTCAGCAAGCTCATTGCAAATCTCGAAGAAGACTGTGATTTGAAGTTGTTCGAGCGCGTTCGAGGGAAACTGGCGCCTACTCAGCACGGCATGCGCCTATATGCGGAGATCGATCGTGTCTTCGCAGGATTGCGCCAGGTAGAGCACGCGATCGAATCGATACACAGGGACGACCAGAAGCAGCTTACGGTGGGGGTCCTGCAAGCACTGTCTGGTTCCTTCATCAGCGAGGTTGCTCGCAGTTTCCTGAAGGTGCACCCCGATGTCTACGTCACCATCCACACACGTGACTCTCCCATCTTGGCCGATTGGTTGAGCACTCAGCAGATTGATGTCGCATTGATTAGCAGCATCGTCGACCATCCGTTCATAGAAAGAGACACCCTAATTGAGCACCCGCTCATGTGCGTACTTCCGACGGCGCATCATCTATGTATTAAGCAGGAGATCGACGTTACAGACCTGAATGATGAAGATTTCGTCGGCTTCATTCAGTCTGAATCGACAGCGACGCGCCAACGCGTAGACGCCATCTTTGACCAGTCGGGAGTTCGACCGAGAATTGTCGTGCAGGCGGCTACCGCCCCCACCGTAATGGAAGCCGTTGCGGCCGGACTTGGCGTCACACTTGTACATCCGCTATTCGCCGACGGCGTTAAGGACCGTGTGGCCCTCAGACACTTCAACCCCAAGCTTCCGTTTGGCTTCCAACTTTGCCGTAATCGAAGCTCTCACAACGTGCAATTGGTCAATGACTTCATTCGAGAAGCGAAGCGCGTCGCGGATGAGACGTCTCAGGAACTACTAGCTCGGTACTGAATCGCGACGCCGCACGCTATCCTCCTCGGCCTCTTACCGCAGCCGGAAACGTCCGTGCCCTCAGTGGCCAGTGCGCTGAGGTCACATCGCGCTACCTCGGCGTTGGCGTAGTCGTATGTCCTCGCAGGGCGAAATAGGAGACGTCGATCCTTCGCTACCACCAGGCTGGATAGGAGACCTTCACTCCCAAGCATGCTGTGCATTTTGGGACAAAAAAATGTCGCCCGAAGGCGACTGAATTTCCCTGGAGAAGAGGAGCGCCGATGCGACTCGGCGAAGCTACGCTAAAGCTGTTGGGTAATCAGAACTTATGCCGGATGCCGACGCGTGCGACGACCTGATTTTGGGTCGACGATGTGTTGCTGCCAAACAGATAGGCGTAGTCAAGCACGCTACCCGTACGATCGCCGCTGACGTGCTGATAGACGCCAAGCGCGTACACGTCGGTTCGTTTCGACAAATAGTAATCGGCCTGAAGGCCGACCATCTGGTAGTTCGGATTCAACTTCTCCACTGTTGTGTTGAAGTTGCTGTGTGTGTAGGTATACATCGCCCCAAGGAACAGGGCGGGAGTAACCGCGTAACGCCCGTTGATTTCGAAGTTCTGGTAGCGCAGGTTCGAGAGCGTGCCGGAAGCCGGAACAATCTTACCAACGTAGCCTGATGTCGTCGGGTCGCCGACGAAGGTGTTCGAGTAGGACAGACCGACTTGAGCGCTGCCGAAGTTGTACGTAGCGCCTGCTCCGAAGATGCGAAGCTTGCTGCCGACAAAGTTCTCGTCACCACCGTTGTTCACGGCACCAGTCGCGGTCGATGAAGGGTTGTTGCCTTCCATATAGGCAGCTGCGAGCACGAGGCCACCGACACTGTATTGGCCACCGAAGCTGTACATCCGGTTGTTCGCAAAGTTCGTATCGTTGCTGAAGCTATATGTGCCCCCAAACTTGAACCCGGCGACGGTAGGACTCGTGTACTTAACGGTGTTGTTGAGGCGGAAGCTGTTGTCGGTGTTGTCGTTGTCGTAAGGGTGCGAGAAAAGGAAACCGCCCCAGGCGCCGTTCGCAGTCGTCTGAGCAAGGTAGTTCACCACCGAATCATACTGACGTCCCAGAGTGACCGAGCCGTACGTATCCGAGGACACGCCGACCCAAGCCTGTCGACCAAACATTAACCCACCCTGACCGAGTTTGCCCGTACTCGCATTGAAGCCGTTCTCCAACTGGAAGATGGTTTTCAGGCCGCCACCGAGGTCCTCTGTGCCTCTCAGACCCCAGCGGCTCCCCTGCATCGTGCCACTGACAACCTCAAACTTATTGCTGCCCTGCTCATTGTTTGTGTAGCTCAGACCCTCGTCGATTAAGCCGTAGAGTGTGACGGAACTCTGAGCCATCGCTGGAGCTGCAGTGGCCGCCGTGACAAGTGCGGCAACAAGTCGTTTTTTCATTTAGGACTCCAAACCCTTGTGTGTCGTAGGAAGTTGAATTGCTCTGGTCGTTCTTATTGGTTTCTACATCAGTCGGTTAATCACGCCCGAATTCTGACGGTAGGTCCAAATTACGTATGCCGTCGCGTAGTGCTGACTGACTTACGGGCATGAGCGTATGGGGACGAAATACGAGTGTCAAAGTCGGATTTCGGATCGTCGCATTCTCATTGGTTATACCCTCGCAGTTCCTCTGTGTAGCTTGGTATGACGCTAAGGTGGCGCCGTCAGAAGTCCGTGGGAAAACGTTGTTTTTTTGCAAATGGACGCGGACGTCTGCGTCAAGATACCGCCCAGTAGATCAGCAGTACGAATCTGAAGACGACGGAATATTTAATATTCCTAAATTAATCCACCAGAATAGGGTGTCAGCTCAGATCGACTGGGCGTATCAGCTATGCACGAATACCAACAAACGGCGCGCTCCCCTGTCGCGATCCTAAGTAGCGCCGGCAGACTTCCGCGGGCTGCCGCATAGGCAGCGCGTCACCCGTTTCGAACGTACGTCCGACTCTGACAACGCGCTGTCTTCGGGTTTGCGGCGTTTACTTGAGGCCACCACCAAGGAACTGGCGGAGACGGTCACTCTTTGGTTGTCCAAGTACCTCACTTGGCACACCTTCCTCCTCGGTACGTCCTTTGTGCAAGAACACCACCCGATTCGAAACGTGTCGTGCGAAGGTCATTTCGTGCGTGACGACCACCATCGTACGCCCCTCTTCGGCAAGCGCCTGCATTACCTTCAGCACTTCTCCGACCAGCTCAGGGTCGAGCGCAGAGGTCGGTTCATCGAAGAGCAAGACTTCCGGCTCCATTGCCAAAGCTCGAGCGATGGCAACGCGCTGCTGCTGCCCCCCCGACAGGTGCGATGGGTACTGCTCGGCCACGCGAGCAGGAAGGCCAACCTTTGCCAGGTAAGCCTTCGCAGCCTCTTCAGCTTCTTTCCTGGAAAGGCCTCGAACTTGCATGGGCGCTTCCATAACGTTCTCGAGAGCCGTCATGTGCGACCAGAGGTTGAAGTGTTGAAAAACCATTCCAAGCTTCTTTCGAACCCGTTGCAGTTGAGCGGGGTTCAACTTGCTCGCGTTCGACTTGCCCTTTTCGCCGGCGTTGATAAGCTCGCCGTCGACCATAATGCTTCCCGAGTCGGGTCGTTCGAGAAAGTTGATGCACCGGAGAAAGGTACTTTTGCCTGACCCGCTCGCGCCGATCACACTGATAACGTCCCCAGCTATCGCGGAGAGCGAAATTCCGTTGAGAACGTCCACATCCCCAAACTTCTTTCTCACATCGTCGACCTTCAACTTCACCGGGTTTGCTTGATTTGTTGCAGCCATTTCTAATCTCCAAACTTTCCTTAGTGAGCTTCGTCAGCGACACCGACTTCAGATACTGGGCCTGACATCGACACCTTGGACGGCCGTCGGTACGGCGTCAGTCTCCGCTCAAGCCAATTCACGACTCGCGTAATTACGAAATTCAAGAACAGGTAGATTGCACCTGCACATATGAACACATCGATCGCGCGGTAAGTGTCCGAAATAATCTTGTGTGCAATGCCCGTGATTTCCATCAAGGTCACAACGCTCGCCAGTGAGGTAGACTTGACCATCAAGATAAACTCGTTCCCATATGCAGGAAGAGCCTGGCGGATGGCGAGCGGCACGACCACGCGACTCATAACCTTGAGCGGAGACATCCCGCAGGCGCGCGCCGCCTCAATCTGCCCCACAGGGACCGAGAGAATGCCCCCTTGGACAATCTTGCATCCGTACGCTGCGGTGTTCAGAGTCATTGCAAGCACTGAACACCAGAAAGGGTCGCGCAGATAAACCCAAAGGAAGCTCTCACGTACCGTTTGGAATTGGGCAATACCGTAGTAGATGAGGAACAACTGTGCCAGCAAGGGGGTCCCACGAAAAAGAAACACATAGAATGCGACAGCTCCTCTCAGCGGGCTCGCGCCATAAACTTGCAGGGTTGCCAACACGACGGCCAGCATCATTCCTACAACAATGGAAAGTACAGCGAGTTCGAGCGTGAGGGGAACGCCTCTGAGAAGACTTAAAAATGTGTCAAGGTAAAAATTGTCTTCCATTACGCCCTCCGTACTCCGCGGGATGTGTGCGATTCCAGGAACCTGAAGATCACGCCCGACACGCTGGTAATTGCAAGATAGAACAGCGCTGCTGCTCCATAGAAGTAGAACGGCTGCTGCGTCGTAGCCGAGCCAAGCGCCGACTGACGCATAAGTTCCACGAGACCGATCACGGAAATGAGCGCAGACTCTTTCAAAACGAGCTGCCAGACGTTGTTCATACCAGGGATGGAGAATCGCAACATCTGCGGAGCGATGATTCGTCGAAGCAGCGTCAGCGAGGTCATCCCATATGCTTGGCCGGCTTCAATTTCTCCCTTGCTGATAGCGAGGAATGCACCGCGCATCACCTCGGCTTGGTAGGCCGCTGACACGACGCCAATTGCAGCAGCGCCAGTCATGAAAGTCGGTAGCGTCACGAAGCCATCGCCACCGAGAAGCTGCTTGAATTGCGTCAGCAGCATGCTTCCACCGAAATAGAAGAGATAAATGACCAGGAGATCGGGCACGCCACGCAGGACTGTGACGTAAACGTCGGAGACCCAAAGCGCCACGGCACTGCGCGACAGTCGCGCCCAGCAAACGAGGGCCCCAATCGCCATGCCTATCGCGTAGCCAGCGGCCGCGACTGCTATCGTCGTCACAGCTGCGCGCAGCATGAGTTGTCCCCAGCCCGTCGGACCGAAGCTCATCAAGTCGAGGAAGTGCTCCATTGCATAACCCTATTTAATACTGTTGATAGACGCGGTCGGGGTGCTACTCGCGGCCGCGGCTAGTCTCCTACTCAGCAACGTCAATGCGTCTGCTTCAACGACTCCTTCATGGGCTCTTCCTGCTCCAAATGGAACCTCGCAGGACTAAATGCGTCCAGAGAGAAGGAGGACCTTCCTTCGACAATGTAGTCAGCGAGTGTCGCACCGACGCTGGGAGCAAGTTGAAACCCGTGACCCGAAAAGCCGAAGGCGTGCCACAATCGCGGCGCCCGCAGACTCGGGCCAATCACGGGAATGTAGTCGGGAGTGACGGCTTCGATTCCAGCCCATGTGCGAACAATTACGACGTTGCGCAAGCTCGGGAAATATTCCAGTACGACATTCGCGCTGCCTTTCATCCTGTCAATCACGGTCGCTGCGGTGCCTTCCTCAAGATTCGCGATTCCCAGGAATCCACCGCCAATGACGAGTGTTCCCGCCTCTGTCTGTTTGAAGGAGAGCGTTCTGCCGACGCCCAGGACAACAGGTTCAACAAACTTGGGCAACCGCGCAGTAACCATGAGGGAATACGGCTCGTTCTCACGGGGAACCACTTCGCCGACGTGTGCAGCAATTTCAAAAGCCCAGGCACCTGCGCAGTTGACGACAGTGTTAGCTCGAAATTTCCCACCCGTGGTCGCGACAACCCAGCCGGAGCCGGTATCTTCGAGTCCCGTTACCTTAGTCTGCTCCTTCACCACGGCCCCTAACTCTTCCGCTCGCAGGCGGAAGGCTTGAGTCGACCTCGCGGGGTTTGCATGTCCATCACGAGGCGACGTCAATCCACCTCTACAGGCCGGTGTGATGTTGGGTACTCGCTCCTCTACCTGACGCTTTG
Organism: Paraburkholderia sp. J8-2; assembly: GCF_905220195.1. Taxonomy (NCBI): domain Bacteria; kingdom Pseudomonadati; phylum Pseudomonadota; class Betaproteobacteria; order Burkholderiales; family Burkholderiaceae; genus Paraburkholderia; species Paraburkholderia sp. J8-2. The sequence goes on along the minus strand of NZ_CAJMZA010000010.1, from coordinate 248,371 downwards.
TGAGGAGTTGCTCGAAGTCGTAGCCAAGACGAGCCCCTTCCTGGAAGCGGTTCTCACACCAATCGATGCCTGCATCGTCTAGTGCGACGGCAATCTGGCCAACACTTCCTGAAAACTGACACGAGCGTGCCAATTCGCTTCCAAGGAGCGACTCCAGATTTAGCCACTGATCCATTGCTGCCATCGATAGCGGGATCTCGCGGAAATCACGTTTGAGCTGTCGGACGCCGCCGGCATTTACCCCCGAAGCATGGCGGCCGACCGTATGCTTTTCAAGCAACAGTACGGACACACCTTTTTTGACCAGGTGCAACGCGACACTGCAACCATGGATGCCGCCGCCGACCACAACAACGTCGAACTCTGATTTGTCACCGCTGCGATTCGCGCTAGTAGACATGGCGTCACTATCCCCTTGGGCTCTATTCATCATTCACTGGTACGGTACTTTCAGACGCGGCATGCTGCAACGATGCCAATGCTTCGAGCGGGAGCGGCCGCACCGGAATCCGCGGTCGATATGAACCCACGTCAAGGACGGATTTTCCAGTTTCGTCAGCAATGATGCGTGACACGGTTGTGCCACACATCCGTCCCTGACATTGCCCCATGCCACAGCGCGTAAGCGATTTGATTTGATTGGGGTCTCTCAGGCCCTTTACGATGCTTCGGCGCAACTCGTCAGCAGTAATTTCCTCGCACCGGCACACAATCGTTTCCCCGCGCGGCAAATCGCGCGTGAGCACCGGTGGGAACGCAAGATTAAGGAACGGGCGAATCAAGCCGAGCTTCTTCAAAAGTTTGACATCGGAGCGCGAACGCTCATCTCGCTCTTTCTGTGTGATTCGACCCAGGCGATAAGCCGCATCGAGAGCCGCAAGTCGGCCACCCGGCACCGCTGCTTTGGCGCCCGCGATCCATTGGCCGTCGCCAGCGACTGCGACACGGTCCAACGATGTTGCTCCCCACGGATCGGTTTCAGGAATCCAGGCAAGTTGCTGCTCGTCCCATTTATGGCGACAACCCGCTGCCCGAGTCAACGCCACATTGGGCACGACGCCTTCGTGGAGTAGGAGTACGGAGGCGTCGATGCTCCGACGCCCCTCCGAAGTTTCGAAGACAACGCGCTCTAGCGTTTCGCCTCCTTCGGCAGCCAGTTGCCTGACTCCATGATGAATCGCAATGCCAGCAGCTCGAAGCGCACGCATCCACGCGAGCCCCTTGCTCAACTCCTTGTAGCTCGCCAGCGCGGGAAGTAGCGCGCGAAGTGCGTCCATCGAGGGGATTCGCGACGTCGTTAGTAACAGTGCGCGAAGCGGTACGCCAGCTTTCAGCAACTGAACTGCGACCAACAACGCCAGGGGGCCGGAGCCAGCGATAACCGTAGGCGTCGATGGGACAACACTCGCCGATTTCAACAGTGTTTGCGCAGCACCTGCGCTCAGAACTCCGGGCAGATTCCAGCCAGGGACAGGCACTGGTCGCTCCATCGCGCCAGTGGCAATGACTATTCGCCTGGCGCGGAGAAGAGATGCCTGGCCGTTCTGAGTCACACCAACAGTGCCATCAGCCAACGCTTGCCAAACAGTGGAATTCGGGGCGTAGTGAACGTTGCTCCGGTTCAAGCTTTCGACCACGCCAATGCCCGCGCGATAGTCGTCCCCGAGCAACATCGTCACACGGTCGACATGCGCTGTGCGGTATTCAACACGGCGATAAATTTGTCCGCCTGGACGCTCTTGCTCGTCCAACAGCACCACGTCAAGACCGACTTCTGACGCCAGTGTCGCGGCGGAGAGTCCGGCAGGGCCGGCACCGATGACGGCCACATCGCAAGCCGTCCTGCTAGCGACGTTCGTGCTCATGACTGCTCCCAATCGCTCAAATCTACGTCGTGTTCGACCTGCATTCCGGCGGCTACCGTAACAAGGCACGCCTGGCGATTTGGAACTCCATCGATTCTCACCAGGCATTCGAAACAATTGCCAATCATGCAATGGGGCAAACGCGGTGCGCCGGTCACTGGCGTACGGCGGAAGCTCTCCACACCCGCAGCCAAGAGCGCAGCCGCCACGGAGTCGCCGCTGTTTGCCGTAACGGTTTTGCCCTCAAATGTGAATTGGACAGGAGCCGTGGGCGGCGTCATCCTCGAAAACATCGTCTTCCTCTGTGAATCGAATCCACGGACCGATAAGTCTGGTGATTCGATTTGTCTTACTCGATAAAGGGAGTGCTCGAGTACCTCGCGCACTCCTGCGGTTAGGCAGTTAGGGGAGCAAGTCCAGTCCAAACCACTTCTTCATCAACCGCAGATTGGTTCCGTCTTCGTTGACAGACTTGATTGCGCTGTTGAATTTATCTTGCAAGTCGGTGTCGGTTTTTCGGATGGCAACGTTGGCGGTTCCATGACCTACGACTCCACCCGTGAAGCGGGGGCCGGTGAAAGTGGCGTTAGCCATGTCGGGCTGCGAAAGCGACTTCTGCAGAACGGTGATGTTGCTCATGACCAGATCGATGCGGCCAGAAGCAAGGTCGAGGACGCTTGCCTCATGCGTCTTGTATTCGCGAACGTCGAGCAGTGGCTTGAGGTACTTGTCCGCAAATGCTGCTGCGGTAGATCCGCCTTGCACACCCACGACCTTCCCCTTCAAGAGCGGCGCGAGCTTTTCCAGTTCGGTCTTTGCCGCGCCTTCGTCCTGTGTGAGGTCGAACAGCTTACTCAGGTCGGGCAACTTCGAGAGTGAGTTGGATTTCATCGCGATGAAGCCGTTCGGTGCCTTCGCATACGGCACAGAAAACGCCACAGCCTTTTCTCGGGCTGCGGTTACGCCCATCGACGCGATAATTGCGTCGTATTTGCCGGCATTCAGACCCGGGATAATCCCGTCCCAGTCTTGCGCAACGATGGTGCATTGAGCGTTCATCCGCTTGCAAAGCTCAGCTGTGAGGTCGATCTCATAGCCCTCGAGCTTGCCGCTGGAGTTGGTGAAGTTCCAAGGTGCATAGTTGCCCTCGGTCGCCACGGTGATTTTGTCCCAAGTCTTGGCTTGCACTGACGTAATGGTGCAAGCAATGGTCAATGTAGCCGCGAGTGCGGCGAATTTTCGGAGGGTTTGCATAGGAGATTCCTAAAGGTCTGCTGTGGTTGTGGTTTGTCTCGATTTTTTCCGCGGACTGGCGGTGCCCGAATCCGCTTGTGATAACGCTATGCTCCTAATTCAAAAAGGCATAGTCCAATACTTTAGTTTGCGGGTACTATAGGACTATCCTATAGAGTCAGATCATGCACGAACGTCAAGGGGCGTAATCAGTGAACTATCGGCAACTTGAAGCATTTCGGGCGGTAATGGAGACCGGCACCGTGACGGCAGCGAGTCAAATACTATCCATTTCGCAACCTTCATTGAGTGCACATATCGCGAATCTGGAGCACGATTTGAAGCTGACCCTTTTTCAAAGGCGCAACGGTAGGCTGGTGCCTACCGCCGAAAGCAAGATGTTGCTTCCAGAGGTCGATAGCATCGTCAAAGGCATGTCCAGGTTGCGGGCCCTTGCGACGGACATGCGCGGGTTGCAATCTGGACGCATCACGATTGCTGCGTATCCTGCAATCTCGGGATTCGTTACCAACTTCGTTGCAACATTCGCCGCTCAGCATGAGCGAGCAACGCTTAACCTCCGCACGCATGGCTCGGAGCGAAATGCGGAGCTTGCGGCCGATCGCCTCGTGGATGTTGGACTGACGGCAATGCCGATTGCAGACCCCAGCGTGGCCTGCGAGGTCGTCACTGTAGCGCCTTCCGTATGTATCGTTCCAAGGGGTCACCGCTTGTCCGAGTTGAGCGCCATCGGCCCACGCGACTTACAAGGCGAGCCATTCGTTGCGCTGGGCCGAGCGGACGGCTACCGGCAATCGGTCGAAGAAGTCTTCGAGCGGGCAGGTGTGGATCTGAACATCCGGTTCGAGTCCACGCTTACTGAAACTGCATGCCACCTGGTTTCTGAGGGAGTTGCAGTGGCCGTCGTTGACCCCTACTGCGCGAATCTGTGGAGCGAACATCTGGAAATCCGCCCTTTCACCGCCGAAGTGCCTTGCTATGTTTATGCTGTCCGCAATCGCAACGTTGAAGTGTCGCTTTTCGTGCAGAGATTCGTAGACGAGCTTCGCACCGCATTCGAATCGGAGTTTTCAGCTCCCAAAGCGTGACGGGGAGCGCGCGCTCCTCCCCGTCACGTTCGCGATGAACGTACTGACGGTAGTCGAATCACGCGCGAACAAGTTACAGCATGGCTGCGCAGGCCGCCGCAAGGTCTTCCAGAGCGGTACCCACAGCCTTGAATACGGTGATCTCATCGGCCGATTGGCGGCCACGATGCTCTCGACGGCACAGCTCCTCAAGGCGGGCGCGAACGCCCTTCGCCTCGAGAACACCTGCTTTGATTGGCTCCAGAAGATCTCCCGCTTTAGCAAGCGCCTCGTCCGTGTCGATAAATACAGACGTGCCCGAGAAACAGTCGTTATCGCTCTCCCGCATGGCCGGAGTGAAGCCACCAATCAGGTCGAGATGAGTGCCTGGTCGGAGCCACTTTCCATGGATGAGTGGACTGGTCGAGAGCGTTGCACTGGATACAATGTCAGCTTGAGCGACGGCCGCCTCGAGGTCAGTCGCGACTTCGGCGACTGTGCCTTCTCGATTGAGCTTCTCGGACAGCGCGGAAGCGCTGCCGCTATCGATGTCCCAAACCAGCACCTTACGGATGGAGCGCACAGCGGAGTACGCTTCCGGAATCAGAGAGCCTACACGGCCACTGCCAAGCAGAAGTAGAGTCGAGGCGTCCGGCCGACTCAAGTAGCTTGCCGCCAGTGCAGACGCGGCAGCCGTACGCCGCGACGTAATGACATCGCCATCGAGCATCGCGAGTGGAACACCGGTCGACGCATCAAAAAGAATGTAGGTCGAGTGCAAGCCAGGCAAGTTCTGGCTACGATTGTCGGGAAAAATCGAGACAGTTTTAACGCCGAGCTTCCCGCCTTTCTGCCAAGCGGGCATCAGAAGGAGCGTTCCTTTTTGTTCGCCGTTGGCGGAATCAATCTTGTGGGAGTGTCGAAGCGGCACTTCACAACCCTCAACAAACATCGTTTCCAGCGCATCGATAAGCTTCGAAGCGGGAAGGCGGGCGATAGTTTCCCTTTGGTCGACAATCTGCATAAAGTTCCTCGTTGTGTGTGTCATGCGCCCCAGCAGAAGCGCGCCAGGAAAAGCCGAGATTCCTTCAAGAGGCTAGACCGAAAGCCGATAGAGACGCGTATGTCCCCCGTTTCAGCGCGCACTCAGACGAGTGTCATCAAATTCGAGTTGCCTCCCACTGCAGTCGTGTTAGCGCCCGACGCTCTCTCTGCGAGAAACTGTTCATATGCATAGCCTTGGGCAGCTGTCTTTGCGTTCTTCATCGACCGCTCCGGCGCGATCGAGCCGCTCCGCTTGCCAAGCGCGCTGGATCGCGCAAGGAGACTCTTCGCGTCTACCTCGTGATGCGGAGGAAGGCGCCACAGTTATCGGACGACGGCCCCGAAAGTCGACTGAGCTCTTTTGGAAGTGAAGTGCACTGAGAGACGAGACCGCCATTCGCAGAGACGCGCGGAACGAATTTATCCGCTTCGGCGGCCATGTGAGGCACGCAGCTGAAGCTATAACATCTGGGAATTTACCAATAATCAGTGGTTATGTACGCGAGAACCACCGGAGGACGCAATTTAAACCAATTGCCTCAGCAATGCAATGTCCTTATTTTCCTAGTAATTCAAACACCGCAAGCATTTCCTGACAATGAACAACAGTATCACCTCCTGGAATCGTCGGTTTATGAATGGTTATACGTCGGGCGCGAACTGACGATTCGAAGCAATTGAAGTCACGGATATGCATCTTGTGCACGGATGGCCTTCATAAAATCCTTCCGTATCCTCATTAACCAACAAAAAAAGACTGGCTAGCTGCCACGACTCGACCCCAACTCTTCGCGGCTCAGCTCAACGAACTTGGTCAGGCACGCCGCATCCAGCATGTGTTTGGAACGAAAAAAAACCCGGCGGAGCCGGGTCAACAGCTCGCGAACTCCCACAACGCGAGCTGACGTGGAGAGCTTTCGAAGTCTGCGTCTATACGGCGAATTGCACTGTCTCCTGCGAGCGGCCGAGGCAGACAAGCCTAAAGGGGAAAGCCACTCAGAGCGTCATCGAGATGAACGCAACGGGCAATGCCGAACGACCTCGCTTCCTGCAATTCCAGTTCGGTGCTACCTACCGCGATGACGCGATCGGGAGCGGTCTGGAGTGTGTATAGCGCAACGGCGTAGCGATCAACCAATTCCGACGAAAGAATTGCGGAAAAATAGGTCAACCCATTTTCTCCAAGCGCGGAGCCAATGGCGCTATTTAGATGCTCCGCGCTGAGATTGCTCAACAGCAGCAGCGGATACCCCTCATCCCTGATGCACTGAAGCAGCTGTCTAAGCGCTCTTTGCTTCGCGCGACCTGCTGCATTATCCAGATCGTCTTCTATCTCCAACCAGACGTGATCCATGTTTGCGAGAATTGCATCGATTGACATAGCGCGTTTCCGTGGCGTGCTGAGGATCCTTCAGTTTTTCGGTTTCCAGATGCGATTTCGATTACTAGCGCATCTCACTAAGCTGCTGAAGAATCGTAGGATTCTCAAGCGTCGACACGTCCTGCGTGATCTCTTCCCCCTTCGCGAGGGAGCGAAGCAGGCGGCGCATGATCTTGCCCGAACGCGTCTTCGGCAGGTTTTCGCCGAAGCGGATGTCCTTGGGCTTGGCAATCGGTCCGATCTCCTTGCCCACCCACGCGCGCAGATCGTTGGCGAGCTTCACGGCCTCGTCGCCCTGCGGACGCGTGGCCTTGAGCACCACGAAGGCCACCACGGCTTCGCCGGTGGTGTCGTCGGGGCGGCCCACCACGGCGGCTTCGGCCACGAGCGGGTTCGCCACCAGCGCCGACTCGATCTCCATCGTGCCGAGGCGGTGACCCGAGACGTTCAGCACGTCGTCGATACGGCCCATGATCGTGAAGTAGCCCGTGTCCTTGTCGCGCACGCTGCCGTCGCCCGCGAGGTAGAGCTTGCCGCCCAGTTCCTCGGGGAAGTAGCCCGACTTGTAGCGCTCCGGCTGACCCCAGACGTTACGGATCATCGACGGCCACGGGCGCTTCACGACGAGAATGCCGCCCTGCCCGTTCGGCACGTCCTGGCCGGTTTCGTCGACGATCGCGGCCATGATGCCCGGCAGCGGCAGCGTGCACGAGCCCGGCACGAGCGGCGTGGCGCCCGGCAGCGGCGTGATCATGTGGCCGCCCGTTTCGGTCTGCCACCACGTGTCGACGATCGGGCAGCGCTTGCCGCCCACGTTTTCGTAGTACCACATCCACGCTTCGGGATTGATCGGCTCGCCAACCGTGCCGAGAATGCGCAGCGACGAGAGGTCGTAGCTCTTCGGATGTACCTTCGCATCGGCTTCGGACATCTTGATGAGCGAGCGAATGGCAGTCGGCGCCGTGTAGAACACCGTGACCTTGTGCCTGGCGATCATGTCCCAGAAGCGGCCCGCGTTCGGGTACGTGGGCACGCCTTCGAACACCATCTGGGTCGCGCCGATCGAAAGCGGACCATAGGCGATATAGCTGTGGCCCGTGATCCAGCCGATGTCGGCCGTGCACCAGAACACGTCGCTCGGCTTGTAGTCGAAGGTCCACTTCATGGTCTGCGCGGCCCACAGCAAGTAGCCACCCGTGCTGTGCTGCACGCCCTTCGGCTTGCCCGTCGAGCCCGACGTGTAGAGGATGAAGAGCGGATGCTCCGCGCTCACGGGCACCGGCGCGCAGGTGTCGCTCTCGGCCGCCGAGACTTCGTGCATCCAGTGGTCGCGGCCTTCGCGCCAGGCAACCTTGCCGCCCGTGCGCTGGTACACGATCACGCTGTGCACCGCTTCGCAGCCGCCCATGGCAAGCGCTTCGTCGGCGATGTTCTTCAGCGGCAGCGCCTTGCCGCCGCGCATCTGTTCGTCTGCGGTGATGAGCGCGACTGCGCCCACGTCCACCATGCGCTCGTTGAGCGACTTCGACGAGAAGCCGCCGAACACCACCGAGTGCGTGGCGCCTATGCGCGCGCAGGCCTGCATCGCGACCACGCCTTCGACCGACATCGGCATGTAGATGACCACGCGGTCGCCCTTCTTCACGCCGCGCTTCTTCAGCGCATTGGCGAAGCGCGAGACGCGCGCGAGCAGGTCCTTGTAGGTGACGTTCGTGACGGTGCCGTCGTCGGCTTCGAAGACGATCGCGACGCGCTCGCCTATGCCCGCTTCGACATGCCGGTCGAGGCTGTTGTACGAGGCGTTGAGTTCGCCGTCTTCGAACCACGTGTAGAACGGCGCCTTCGATTCGTCGAGCACCTTCGTGAAGGGCTTTTGCCAGGTCAACGTTTCGCGCGCGAGACGTGCCCAGAAGCCTTCGTAATCGCGTTCGGCTTCGGCGCACAGCGCCTTGTAGAGGTCCATGCCGGACACATTGGCGTGTAACGTGACTTCCGCAGCAGCCGGGAAAATCCGGCGTTCCTGAAGCAAAGATTCAATTTGTGACATTCGTTCCTCGAAAACGACTGGTAAGGCTCGTCGGGCAGACGCAGATCCGATGAGACATATGATCGCTTGCCACGCCAGGCACGGTAGCTAGTTGCCTGTCCTGGCCGCAATAAAGTCCTTAACTCGCTGGGTGTCAGCCGGCAATACCTCAAAGCGCTGCGACAGTTCCTCAAGGCCCTCGAACGCCACCGGACGCTTCGGCTCACGCTTGAGCGCCTCGCGGACCGTCTCGCCGAACTTCACCGGCTGCGCGGTCTCGAGCACGATCATCGGCACGCCCGGCTGCAGGTGCTCGCGCGCGACCTTCACACCATCAGCCGTATGGGTGTCGATCAACGTCCTGTAGCGCGTGTAGAGATCGCGGATCGTCGCGATGCGGTCGTCGTGTGTGCTGCGGCCCGACACGAAACCGAACTGCTGCACGCGCACGAAGTCGCCGCTCGCCACGAGATCGAAACCACCCTTCTCCTCCACGTCGCGGAACAGTTGCGTCACGCGCGCCGGATCGCGGCCCAGCAGGTCGTACACGAAGCGCTCGAAGTTCGACGCCTTCGAGATGTCCATGCTCGGGCTGGTGGTGTGATACGTCTCCGCCGAGCCGCGCACGCGATAGATGCCGGTGCGGAAGAACTCGTCGAGCACGTCGTTCTCGTTGGTCGCGACCACCAGCTTTTCGATCGGCAGACCCATCATGCGCGCGATATGGCCCGCGCACACGTTGCCGAAGTTGCCCGAGGGCACCGTGAACGAAACGCGCTCGTCGTTCGACTGCGTCGCCGCGAAGTAACCGGCGAAGTAGTACACGACCTGGGCCACGACGCGCGCCCAGTTGATCGAGTTGACCGTGCCGATCTTCTGCTGCGCCTTGAACGCGTGATCGTTCGAAACGGCCTTGACGATGTCCTGGCAGTCGTCGAACACGCCTTCCACGGCCAGATTGAAGATGTTCGGGTCTTGCAGGCTGAACATCTGCGCCGTCTGGAACGCGCTCATCTTCTTGTGCGGCGAGAGCATGAACACGCGCACGCCCTTCTTGCCGCGCATGGCGTATTCGGCGGCGCTGCCGGTGTCGCCCGACGTCGCGCCGAGGATGTTCAGCTCCTGGCCGGCCTTCGCGAGCGCGTACTCGAACAGGTTGCCGAGCAGTTGCATCGCCATGTCCTTGAACGCGAGCGTCGGACCGTTCGAGAGTTCGAGCAACGACAGTTTCGCGCCGTTTTCCTCGCCGAGCGTGGTGAGCGGCGTGATCTTGCTCGCGTCTTCGCCATGACGCACGTTGCGGTACGTTTCGCCCGTGTAGGTGCGGCGCGTGATGTCGCGCAGGTCGTCGGCGGGAATGTCGCCGGCGAACTTCGAGAGGATCTCGAACGCGAGGTCCGCGTACGAGAGGCCGCGCCAGCGCGCGAGTTCTTCCTTGCTGATCTGCGGATACTCGGCCGGCAGATACAGGCCGCCGTCGCGCGCGAGACCGCCCAGCAGGATGTCGGAAAACGAATGATGCTCGCCGGCACCCGCGCCGCGCGTGGAAATGTATTTCATGAGCTTGTCTCAGCTGGTTTGAGCTTCGACCGACATGCTGTGGATGAGCCTCCCCAGGAAACGCTCGCACTCCACGAGCTGCGCCAGTTCGACGAACTCATTGGCCTTATGCGCCTGATCGATATCGCCGGGTCCGCAGATGATGCTCGGAACACCCGAACTCGAGAACAGCCCGGCCTCGGTGCCATAGGCGACCTTCCGCCTTTCCTGGTCTCGGGTAAGCGCGCGAACGAGTTGCGTGATGGCGGCCTGCTCAGTGGTATCGAGTCCGGGCGCCGTGGCGATCTTGCTCAATTCGATGTCGCCAGAGGGATACTCAGCCCGCATGAGCGGCAGCAGCGTTTCACGCGCGTAGCGGTCGATGCGTGCGAAGATTGTGGCCGGGTCAACCGTCGGCAGTCCGCGGAATTCGAATTCGAACTGGCATTCGGCCGGCACGGTGTTGATCGCATTGCCACCCTGGATCGTGCTGGTCTGGATGGTCGTAAATGGGACGTCGTACAGCTCATCGAACGGGCCATGATCGCGGAAAGCGTCAGCCATATCACGGATGTAACAGATCAGCCGCGCCGCATATTCGATTGCGTTGAGGCCCTTGGGTGTCAGCGAGGAATGCGCGGCGTGTCCGCGCACGCAGCATCGGTACATGTTGATGCTCTTGTGCGCGACGATCGGGCGCATACCCGTCGGTTCGCCGACGATGCAGCCGTCAGCCTTAACGCCGCGCTTCGCAAGGTCCCTGATCATCAGCGGTGCGCCAACGCACCCGACCTCTTCGTCGAACGACAAGGCGAAGTGAATCGGCCTGGCGAGTTTTGTGCCGATCATCTGGGGCACGAGCGTCAGCGCGGCGCCGATGAAACCCTTCATGTCGCAGGTGCCACGCCCGTATAGCCTGTCGTTACGTATTTCCGGCCTGAAAGGATCACTGTCCCATTGCTGCCCATCGACTGGCACCACATCTGTATGACCGGATAGCACGATTCCGCCATTGGTCTTCCCGTCGTGTGCCGGAATCGTGGCGAACAGATTGGCCCACTTCCCGCTTGCATCGTGGGTCAACGTCGAGTCAACGCCCAGGCTCTTTAGCTCGTCCCGTACAGTCTCGATCAGCCCGAGATTCGGATTTCGGCTCACCGTATCCATCGATACGAGACGCGTGACCCACGGAAGCGATTCGGGGAAGGCGGCGTGGGGGCGTGCGCTGTCGGATCGCGACGCAGCATTCGACGCATCATCAACACCTGACATGACTGAACTCCTGTATGGAAAGCGTGACACCTGGAATCGGGCGTAACAGCAAACGCGCACTTATGTGTCGCGATCAACGGTGCAAGAATGCACGAAATTCTTACCCGCGCCTTCGGTCAATCACCGCAGACAGGGTGAAACAAGTCGTCGTGTTTTGAACACCTTCCAGGCGGCTAATCTCCGCCCAGATCTCGCTCACACGTCCGCTACTGTTCGCGGTGATATGGACCATAAGATCGAGTTCACCGCTCATGATCGAGCAGTATTCGACTTCTGGAATCTTCGAAATCGCATCGGTCACTCCGACTCCCCGCATGCGATCTTTGCGGTAGACAAGTATCAATGCACTGACAATGTCATCGAGGGCGGGGTCGGCAAGGATCGCCGTGTATCCCTTGATGATCTTGCAACCCTCCAGTCTGTCAAGCCGGTGCCTGACCGACTGACGGGTAATTCCAACTTTCTCCGCGAGGTCGGCCAACGACATGCGTGCGTCCGCGACAAGCTCGTCAATGATCTTCTGATCGATCGCATCAACCTTCACAATCTCTCCACCACAAAAAATACATGCAGGATGCTGAACCAGAGCACCCACCGACCCCATTGACGCTTTTGCTCACGTGAAGCGAGATTTGCTGGATCGAAGACCCGTGCGCTTCCCTGGCCTTCGATCCAGCGGCACCCGCACCTCCCGCTTCAGTTCCGCTTTGCATTCGAGAGCGTCGCGTCGCGAGTTTTCGACGCTGCAGACAGCCGACCACCGTCGCATACCGCCTGGAAGGTTATTTTCTGCGGAAGCACACCACTTTCGGTTGACTCATTTCCATCATCGAAAACCGCACGCCCTCCCGTCCGAGTGATCCATACTTCGCGCCTCCGAATGGCATGCCATCGAAGCGATAGTCGGAAGAATCGTTAACCATGACGCCTCCGGCCTGAAGGCTTTCGGCTAACAGGAAGGCCGTTTCAAGGTGGTTCGTGAAAATTCCCGCCTGAAGGCTGCTCTCCGACGAGTTTGCAAGGGCGATCGCCTCATCGAGATCGCGAAAGCTCGAGATCGATACCACCGGCGCAAAGACTTCATCGGTCCAGATCTTGCAATCAACCGGCACGTCCGACAGAACCGTCGGGAAGAACAGCGCGCCCTGACGCCGGTTACCGGTGAGCACCCTGGCACCCTTCGAGACGGCCTCACTGACCCAGCTCTCGACACGCCGGGCTTGCTCCTCGCTGATCATGGGCCCAAGGTCCGTGGCCTCATCCAGCGGATCGCCTACGATCATTGCCTGTGTGAGTTCCACAAAGTATTTGACGAACTGGTCATAGGCCGCCTCGGCAACAAAGATTCGTTGCGTGCCGATGCAGTTCTGCCCCGCGGCCCAGAATGAACCAGAGACGCAACATTCTGCAGCGTCAAGCAAATCGCTGTCGGCCATAACGATGACCGGGGCGTTTCCGCCAAGATCCATTGCAATCTTTTTCAGACCGGCGTCGCGCGTGATAGCCTCTCCTGTCGCCGGTCCGCCGGTGAACGTCACCATTCGAACGCTGCGACTTCTCACGAGCGACGAGGCAATCTCAGCGCCTCCGTGGACGATCTGCAGCGCATCGCGCGGCACACCTGCTTCCCAGAAGCATTCCACCAGCGCCTGTGCAGATAGCGGCGCGAGCAGGGACGGCTTCAGGATCACCGAGTTTCCAGCGGCGAACGCAGGCCCCAGTTTGTGCGCGACGAGGTTGAGTGGGTCGTTGAAGGGCGTAATGGCCACCACCAGACCGATCGGTTCCAGCGTGAAATAGCCAGAGCGGTTCTCCGATCCGCTGTACGAGTCAAACGGAATGAGTTCCCCGACATGGCGTTTTGCTTCTTCTGCGGAAAGCCGCAGGGTGTTGACGCAGCGAGCCGTCTCCTTTTTAGCCTGGCGAATGGTCTTTCCTGCTTCACGTGCGATAGTCGTCGCGAACTGGCTGGAGCGCGCTTCAACCCGGTCCGCGACCTCAAACAGGATTCTTGCGCGCTCGCTGCGCGGTAGCCTCGAAACCTGCGAGGTTCCGGCGTTTGCCGCTTTCACCACATCGTCGACTGCATCGACGGGGGTCAGGCGTACCGAGCCAACCACAGCGCGATCGAACGGCGAGACAACTTCCACTGAACCCACAGAGTCCTGCAGGCAAGCTTGATTTGTCAGGGCATTCATTTCGTGCCCTCACGCGCCGCGCCATTGTGCACGCTTGCCAGTTCGAGAATATCGGAGAAGATCGCAAACGCCGTCTCCACACGACCCGCACCGGGTCCACTGATCGTCACGCTCCCGAGAGTATCGGTGTCGAACGTAATGGCGTTGGTCACACCCGTTGCTGCCAGGAGTGGGTGGCCGGCCGGTAGTAGTTGCGGACTCACGCCCGCAACGATCGTTCCGTCCTCGTTACGCTGGGCTCGCCCAATCAGACGCCAGCTGCTGCCGTTGTCGGGAGCCGAGCGGATCGCTTCTTCGCTTAGCCCGGTTATCCCTTCACAATGCACATCGCTGCGGCGCAGATCTGCACCCCACAGCGCGTTTGCGAGGATGAGAACCTTCATCTGAACATCGGATCCCTCAATATCGGCAGCAGGATTTGCCTCCGCGTACCCGCGCGCCTGGGCGTCCTTGACTGCTGCCTCGAAGGTGTCGCCTGCGGCAACCTTGCCAAGGACAAAATTCGAGGTGCCGTTCAGAATTCCGGAAAACGCGCGGATCTCGGCACCGCGCAAGGTCGTTGAGAGCTGACGGATAACAGGCGTTCCGCTCATGACGGAGCCTTCGAACATCAATCGTGCCCCGTGCGCGTCTGCGGTGGCCATGAGGGACTTGAACGCCAGGGCGACGGGTCCCTTGTTTGTCGTAATCACGTGCTTGCCAGACTCGAGCGCCGTACGGCAATGCGAAAGTGCCGGCTCACCCGTATTTGGATCGGTGAACGTCGCTTCAACGACGACATCCACGATGTCGGACGCGATTACCTTGAGCGTCGTAGCCAGATCGGCGTTCGGCTGGATATCCGTCCCCGCACAGTTGAGCAGGGGTTTCACTTCCAGTCCACATTCGATGCAATTGAGCAAAACATCGAGCGGGAAACCACCCGGGTTGGTTAGTACACCCATTCGCAAATCCACTACCGCGGTCACTTTCAGGTCGATGCCATATGCGCGAAGCACCTCCCTTTTCGTATCAAGCAGTTGCACAAGGCCCTGGTTCACACCACCGAATCCGATCAACGCCAGTCTGAGTTCCATCTTCCTCACCTCGTTAAAAAACCAGATCTCATTCTACGGATGCGTTTCGGTCACCAAAATCAGCCAAATGAACATTAACGACCTAAGTTGCCTGCGTATCGCCAATGCTGTCTGCCACGCGTTACAAACCATGCGGACGACGCGGGCAACGACGCGGATCACCTGTGGCGTCCATTGCCCATGGTCATCCGGAACGCTACCGACGAACGCCCTTGAACGGCTCCTCGACATTCATGAATGCCTGAGCGACTACCGAAACGGTAGTCGCTTTCTCTTATCCGTTAGAACGCGTGCTTCATCCCAATGCGCAGCAAGAGCTGCGAGTTGTTAGAGGACGGTGCCGCAGAACCGGTAATGTACGCATTTGCGAAAACGGTGCCTTCGCCACCCGTGACATGCTGATACGTGCCCTGAACGTACACGTCCGTCCTCTTCGAGAGATAGTAGTCGCCGAGTAGACCAACCTGATTCCACTTCGGCTTGCTCTTACCCGTCGAAGTATCGAGGTTACCTTCGGTAAAGTTGTACATCACCAAACCGAAGAATGCGGGGGTGAACTGATACTTTCCGAACACTTCGACATTGTCGAATTTCAGGGAACTGGTCGTACCCAGGGAGCCGATATAGGCAGACGACGTCGGGTTCAACAGAGACGTGTGGGTGTAGTTAAGGCCCGCTGTCGCGGAACCGAGCACATACGTCGCAGCAACCCCCCACGTCTGCTGGCGTTGAGCAACGAAGTTTGTGTCGTTGGTCGCGAGCGCTCCTGATGCGTTCGCGCCTCCCGCATTTGCCTGGAGATAGGCCGCTGCGAGCGACAAGCCGCCGCCCGAGTACGAAACGCCGGTGCTGTAGAGCCGATTGGTGGCAAAACCGCCCGCCTGATTACTGAAGCCGTAGAGCCCCTCGATTTGAGCGCCACCGAACTTCGGACTCGAGTATTTGACCGCGTTATTTGCGCGGAACGTGTTGTCTGTGTTGTCGTTATCGTATGGATGGGCGAAGGGCCAGCCACCGTAACCACCATTCGCCGTCAACGGACCCAGGTAGTCAACGATCGTATCGTATTGACGCCCGAATGTGACTGTGCCGAGGGAATCACTCTTCATGCCGACGAATGCCTGGCGCCCAAAAATGCGCCCTCCCTGGCCAAGTGCCCCGGAATCCAGGCTGAATCCGTTTTCAAGGGTAAAGATCGCGCTCAATCCTCCACCAAGATCCTCCGAGCCCTTCAACCCCCAACGGTCTCCCGCGTCCCACCCGCTTTGGGTCTGGTATGCCTTTTTCCCACCAGCATTGTTCGTAAAACCGAAGCCTTCGTCGATGAGACCATACAGAGTAACGGAGCTCTGTGCAAACACACCCGTTGAGATGAGCATTGACGCAACTGCGATTGCGGTCTTCTTCATATCCAAATCCCTTGTCGTAAAAATATTTCTTTGATTCAGCGGTGACGACATCTTGTAGACCAACGGTGCAACAGACGTGCATCGATAGAACGACTTTCTCTTTCCCTCCTTTCATGCAATCCACGATGAGATATCGTGTGAGAATTCTTTCGATTAGATGTTATTAATTCGCATACCTAATGATGTTGTAAATGTTTGTGTTCACGTCGATCGCAATCTTCCTGTTTGAAGGTTTCAGTGCGTCCGGGCGACGGTCCGGGATAAACCGTCGCGCGGCTCACATTCGGTGGTGCTGACTCCCGCGAGCTCGCACACCCCCGGCACAGCGAAAGCCAGCGATCGCGCCGACGCGGTCACAGACCGATCCCGGCTCCCTGAATCGCCTTCCTTCGATATAACAGTTGACGCATGCCCCATTGAGGGTGCGCGCGTTTGACACTGGCCCGCTCATCCTGGCAACGATGCACCGGCGGAAGCAGGTCTGCAGCCAACGTAGTTAGCAGTGACGCTCCACCGGTCGGTGACAATAGCGTTGGTAGCCGCGCCGTATCCGGTAGCGAGCGGGTTTTGGGCCCACTATCAAGGCCGCAGCTGACCATGGAGACTCACCGAGGTTGCCCCCTCGCCCCTAGATGCTCACGCGGCCCTCTCTCGCCCCTGCATCACGCGCCCGCCGAAGATGCTCGAAAAGGCAGCATCAAAGGCTTCTGGCTCATTGAAGAATGGCGCGTGACGGCCGTTCTCAATGTTGATGAGTGGATGTTCCCAGCCCTCACTGTCACAGATGCGTTGAATATATTCGTGATTCAGGAACGGGTCGTCGGAGCCATTGATAATCGCGAAAGGAATCTTCCCCTCCCACAGGAGCCTCATCTGCCTCGGCCAATTCACGACAGGCAACTTCGCGACCATATACGCACGGGCACGCCCGTCCGTCCGGGGCAGGTTACGGTGCATGAACTCGCTTTCCGGACTCCTGGGCGCCGTTGCGGAGTCGGCGTAATTCTGGCGTTCTTCAGCCGTAAAGTACTGCTTCCCCGTCAGCACCATGTGATGGCTGGGAACATAACCAGCGGCGAAATCGTCGGGCACTACTGTCAGCGGGGAGGTTCCGCAGATCGCAAGACCGGCGAGTTCGATATTTGCACGTGCCCCGAGTTCGAGCGCGACATATCCACCCAGGGACCAGCCAAACACGATCGGTCGTTTAACGCCCATTTCCTTCAGTACGATCTCGGCAACTTCCGCATATGCCGGTACGTTGTAGCCTGTCTCAGGTTCGGCGTTGTCCGATACACCATGCCCCGGAAGATCGAACGCAATCAGGCGGAAACGGCCGTGGAGTGACGTAAACTGATGGAAGAATGATTCCTTGCACGCAGAGTTTCCGTGAATAAGGAGAAGTGGCCGGCCGCTACCGCCGGTATCCGATACGGCGATCGTCCCGAAGCGCGTATTGATATACGTTTCTTTCGCCCCGTTCATGCGCGCTTCACGCTCCGCCTTGCCAAACCGCCGGCGAAATCTGGCCAGCAACTGGCTGCGCGTAACGTCGACCAGCTCCCGCATTTCCTGAATGAAGGCCCAGAGTCCGCCGGGGTAGAAGACCAGGACCAGCACGATGATGGTACCGACGATAATCTCCCGCCAGGCGCCAAGGTCGGCCAGTGCCTCCGAAAGACCCACCATCAGGAAAGCGGCTGCGAGTGGCCCCCACAGCGTGCCGGCGCCGCCGACGAGCAGTATCGACAGGATCGTCGTCAGGAACCCGGTGCCATAGACTTCCGGTGATGCCACTCGCACGTAGGAGCCATAGAACGCACCCGCGAGGCCAGTAAACAGAGCGCTCAATGCAAGCGCGGCTACCCGGGTTTTTGCTTCGGAGACACCACGCGCGATACCGAGATACTTCTGGTCGCGGAGGGCAACAATAGAGCGGCCGATGCGGGAACGCAGCGTGAGATAGATGAATGCCGTGGAGGCGACGAACAGCACCAGCGCAGTGTAGTAATACCCCAGTTTCGTATCCCGAATAAACGGATAGGCGCCGATTTTCAACCCCGGCAGGGACACGATGCCCGACGTACCGCCCGTCCAGTCGGACTGACTCACGGTGATCTGGTACAGGAGCTGACTCACAGCGACGGTGACGAGAATCACATAGATCCCGTCGAGCCGCAACACGGGCAGCGCAATGAGGACCGCGAGCAGAACGGCTGCCACGCCGCCTAGCACGATCGCAATCCACGGCGAAACATCGAGAAACTTCGTAGACAGCGCATAGACGTAGAGGCCGATCGCGAACAATGCGCCATGCGCAAAGTTCAGCAGGCCGCCAAAGCCAAGACTGAGGTCCCAGTTCGAGGCCACGATTCCATACACGAACGCCAGAATCAGAAGGTGGCGCACGTACGCGTCGTGGACGAAGAGTGGAGCAATCGCGGCCGCTGCAAGCAGGACGATCGCGGGCCGAAGACCGTTTGTACGGTGAAAGGAAGGATCGTAGCGCATTTAGACTGACCTCTGCCGAGTTGCAAAAAGCCCTTCAGGTTTCAGCACAAGCGTTGCGATCATGAGGGCGAACAGAACTGCGGGCGTCCAATAGAGCCCAATGAAGTAGGTAGAAAAGGCTTCGACGACGCCGACAAGGAGCGCGGCGTAGATGGGCGAAGTAAACCGGGCCACCCCGCCGAGAATCACAACGATGAGGGCCTTCTGCAGTGGATCATCGCCAAGCGCTGGCGTCATGAACCGGATGGAGCCTAGGAAGATACCCGTGATACCCGCGATCGCTCCCGATATACCGAACACCAGAGCGTACAAACGTGGCACGTCCAGGCCCATCATCTGTGCCGCCTCGCGGTTTTGAGCAACGGCTCGCATGGACCTGCCGAGCGTTGTCTTCAGAAGGAACCAGCCGAGAAAAGCGAAGGTTGCGGCCACTACAGCAATCATCATGCACTCGCCCGCACTTAACCGGAACATTCCGAGCGTGAAATCGCCTGCCACAGGAAAGCTGATCTGTTTGGAGCGAGGTCCCCAGATGACGTTTAGGAAGTTAACGAGAATGGTGGCGCCCGACAACGTCGTGATCACTGTCAGAATGACGATGTTCGGCTTGCGCGCAAATGGGCGGATAAGCAGCGTCTCAAAAACTACGCCGAGCGCGAACGTCCCGACCACGGCGGCCAGCGCCCCGATCCAGAATCCCAGCCCAAAACCACCGGGGTTACCGACTTGCCACGCAATGTAAGCCGCTACTGCGATGAATGCTCCATGAGCGAAATTGAAGATGCCGAGGGTGGTCCAGATGATTGCCAGACCAAAAGCCATCAGGGCGTAGAGGACCCCGAGTACCAGGCCGCCCGTCAGGATTGAGATCAGAGTGTGGATGTTCATCAGTGTGTCCTCTTTCCGAACATTTCGGCCATCAGCGTTTCATGATCCGGAATCTCGGACTGCTCCAGGCGTCTGGAAATCGATCCGTGGTCGAATACGTTCAGCGTGCCGACGAGGTCGCGCAGGAACTCAACATCCTGTTCCACCAGAATGATCGGGATGCCGCTCGCCCGAATCGCGTGAACGCAGTCAGAGAGTTCGATCCGAACCTTCGGGGACAGTCCGAGGGTAGGCTCGTCAAGAATCATGAGTTTGGGCACTGCGAGGATGCCGCAGGCCATCGAGAGCATCTGCCGTTCACCGCCCGAAAGAAACCGCGCTTTCGACTTCAAACGTTCCTTCAGTCGCGGGAACAGTGCGAACACCGACTCGGGATCGCAGACGCGTCCCGTACCTCGCGCAGCTGCGGGAGCGATCGACAACACCTCCGCGACCGTCATGTCGGGGAACAGCGTGGATCCCTGCGGCACGTGAATAAGCCCTGCCCTTGCAATTCTCTTTGGATCCATGCGGCGACGGGTCAGCACGTCGTAGTTCAGATTCCTTGAGCGACGTGCCTTCCTTTCCGTCGGAGCGTTGAGCCTTTCCCCGTCGAAGACGATGGAACCCGACCATGGATCGATGACGCCGCTAAGCGTTTTCATCAACGTCGATTTCCCATGACCATTAGGTCCAAAGAATCCAACACATGCCCCTTCCGGAACTGTCAGGTCGACGTTGCTGAATATCTGCGTTGGCTCGTAGCCCCCGCTCAGGTTTTCAACTTGCAAGAGGCTCATATTTCTTTCCCAGGTAGGCTTCAATCACACGCGGGTCAGCAATAACCTCGTCGGGACGACCATAGGCGACGAGCGTGCCGTAATCGAGAACGGCGAGCCCGTCGGAGACAGACGTAAGGAGTGGAAGCACGTGTTCGATAAGCAGGATCGTCATGCCAAGCGATTTCAACTTCAGGATCAGCACCTGGATGCGGGCGACTTCATGAGGGGTGAGACTCGATGCCGGTTCATCGAGGAGGAGAACCTTCGGCCGTAGCGCCAGGGCCGACGCAATCATGATCAACTTTCGGAGAAACACCGGCATGGTGCCCGCCGCAGTGTTGTGCATGTTCGCAGGAAAGCCGGCCAGGTCGAGCGCCCATTCCGCCGTTTCGAGGTTGGCGGCAAACTTTCCGTGCCCCGCCGAGTTTTCGACCGCCACAAGGACATTGTCGATTGCAGACAGGGACGCGAAGACGCTTTCACGCTGGAACGTGCGCGCCAGGCCCAGGCGTGCGATCTCGTGCGATCTCAGCCTGGACACGTCACGCCCACCGAGGACCACCCGGCCCGAGTCAGGGCCGAAAGGCGTCTTCGTGATGATATTGAAAAACGTGCTCTTGCCGCTGCCGTTCGGTCCGGCGATTCCAAGAATCTCGCCTTCGTTGACCGACAGACTGACGTCGCGCACCGCCCGAATGGCGCCAAACGATTTTGACGCCTCGGAGATTGATAACAAGGGTTGCATGATCAGGCTTTCATTTGTGTTGCATGAGCCGGCATTCGCCGGCCTTGCGAGGTCACTTCTTGATCCACGGCGGAGTCATGAAAGGCGACGCAGCATACTTCGCGGGTCCGACAAGCACGCGTTTGCCATCCTCGAGCTGCCAGAAAGTCGTCGGGACGTTGTCCTGGCCCAGCAGCGCGACGTGAGTCTTCGGGTCGAACTTGATCCGCCCCGCCACGGTGTCCTTGTTGATTGCGCCAATCGCGTTGCCGATTGCCTCGTGCTTTGACGGGTCTCCGACGGTCTTGAGCGCATCGAAGTACATGTTGGTCATCTCGTACAGACCAACGCCGTAGACACCGCTGTCGATGCCGAACCTTTTCTTGTATTCAGCCAGCAGTTTCGGACCGCGCGGCCATTTGGGCGTATCGAGTGGAGCGTTGATCAGATCGTAGAGAACCCCGGTCGACTTCTGTCCCGTGAGCTTGACGAATTCAGGCACAGATGGCGCGTACTGGAGGAAGACCAGACTATTGGTTGGATCCTCGAGGAACTGTTTGAGAAAGAGCGCAGAGTTTCCCGGCAGGTAGTCCGTGTTGATGACGAGATTTGGCTTCGCCTTGCGTACCTTCGTGAGAATGGGTCTCCAGTCTCCGACTTCGCCGAATGGCACAATCTCGTCCACAGCAAGCTTCCAGCCATCCGCCGCGAACACCTTCTTCATGCCTTCGGAGATCCCCTTCGAATAGGGGTTGTCCGACGAAATGATGGCGACGGTTTTGTCTGTGATGTCAGCCTTTCGGGCTGCGGCAAATGATTTCACTGCCGGGAGTACGTCCGTCGTGTACCCGGAGAAACTCGCGGTGTAGGACCAACAGCACCAGTAGTCCTTTGGTGCCTTGCTGACGATGGCTGCTACCGATGGAGACGGCCCCGCCGAAATGTAAGGAATCCCGTTTTCCTTGAACAGGTTGATCTCGAACATCGAGAGACTTGCATAGCCGGTCAGGACAACTTCCACACCCCCGGTGTCGGCAAGGCGCTCGACGGCACTGGTGACGTTCGCTGCAGAGCCGTCCTTGACGTCGGACACCGCTACCTTGAAGGTATATCCCGCAATGCCTCCTGCGGCATTTGCTTCATCGACTGCCCATTGCACGCCATTGACGAACTCTCGACCGTCGGAAGCGCTCGGGCCCGTGAGCGGTGCAAGCACCCCGATCTTGATCTCGGTAGCGTGGGCGATTCCGACAGAGGCGCCAGCAAAGAATGGAGTTACCGCGAGTGTGCGCGCAATGCGCTTGAGTGTGAGAGTGCCGCTCATGAAGGGTCTCCTTGTGGAAAAAGTCTGTGAGCGAACTATGCTGCTGTCATATTTCTGTGAGAACTAGCAAAGTTTGCAAAAGCGAAGCACTTCGAAACGCGATAAGGTTTATTGCGTCGCAGCAGCTGCGGACTTAGCCTGGAAGATGCGGGTAAACGCGCGTTCGACTCACCAGAAGATATGAGTAATCGAGTGACGGCTTTTGATTGTCAGCGGCGCCCAGCGTTAATTCATCGCACGTTCTCGCGCGCGGCCAGGCGAGTCATGCTCTTGCCAAAAGGCGCGCACTTCAGCCGTCTCTCGACGCGCTGCTCACATGCAAGCGACGGCAAGGCTGCGTGGACTGTACGACGGGTCTAGCGACCCGAGGCAGTGTCCTGCAATCGGATGTGCCTGCGGTTCAGGCGAGGCCATATGAAGGTTCAGGTCAACGTGTGCATCCGGCGCGTTGATGGAGATGAAGAACCGGTGCGCGGTACGATGACCGGGGAGTCGCACTACACAGCCACCCACACGCGTTCTTTCCTGAAAGACGTGGCCACGTTCTGCGACCATTCAGTTCTGGTCCCGTACGCGCTACCTATACGCTATGCACTCATATCTGGTGTCGAAGGGTTCTGTGAGCGACGATTGAGTTCGATGTTTCGAAATCCGGGGGCTGGTGTACAGGGTGATCCGAGTTGGTGTCTGGTTGTCACAAGGATCGCGGGCATCGGCGCGCGCATCCGGAAGTATTACGAGACGCGTGAGCGCCAGGTTACCGTTGAACATTCCGGCGTAGGTGGCCCGGTTGCTTCTTGGCGCAGCGACGTGGCGCGTATCGTCGAACCGAGAGTCCCGTCACCTGCCACGAACGTTGCTGTGAGCCGCCAACGGCTTTCACACCGTACGTGACCGCTCGAAGACGATCCGGTGTGCAGAGACGCTGATCACGCGAACAAGGCCGTCTTCAACAAGTGCGCACAACAATTCGTCGACCTGAACCGTCGAGCTCCCAAGGCTCTTCGCAAGCTCGACAGCCTGATAGACGCGACCATGCTCCATCGCCTGTAGAAGATCACCGGCACACAAGTCCATTTCCAATCTCCCCAGTCTCGAGACGCACTCTCAACAATCCCGATCGTCCTGCTATTTCAGTTCACGCAACCGTCGATAGCAGCCTGAACGGCTCGTAGCGAATTGCCGTCGCGGGTAAGCGACGACGCCTGCACGCGAGGATCAAGGTCGGGCACTATAGTGAAAGAAACGGATCGAATGCCGCCATGATCCTCGAAAGCGCACTGTACCGCACTGCACCGTGCATCGCCCATCAATGCAAATCGCGCTCGCGATCAGTACTGCTCCCATTCGCTATTACCCGGCCTCGCCAATCGCGTGGATACAGATCGCCCCCGAAGCGCGGATCGTTCCGAAGGAGCTCCGCCGGTGTTCGGCAGAGAAGGTATCGCGGGCCCTCGCATTCCTTGCGACGAAGTCTCTGGTAGTTTGAACACGCTGACGGCCTGTGTGAGTCGCTCAGCCTGATCCTGCAGCGACTGCGCCGCTGCCGCTGCCTGCTCCACCAGCGCGGCATTTTGCTGCGTGGTTTCGTCCATTTGCGTCACAGCGCGATCGACTTGCTCAATGCCCGTGCTCTGTTCATCGCTCGCAACGGTGATTTCTCCCATCACATGACTGACACGCCGGATACTCGTGACTACCTCATCCATGGTGGCACCGGCTTGCGCTACCAGCTTGCTGCCCTCGCCGACCTTTTCGACCGAATCGCCGATCAACAGTTTGATTTCCTTGGCAGCGGCCGCAGAGCGCTGTGCCAGTGTGCGGACCTCCGCTGCAACCACGGCGAATCCGCGACCTTGCTCTCCGGCACGGGCTGCCTCCACGGCAGCATTCAATGCCAAAATATTTGTCTGGAAGGCGATACCATCGATGACGCTAATGATGTCCACAATCTTCCCGGACGAGTTGCTGATGGTGCTCATGGTCTCGATCACACGACTGACCACGGCGCCGCCCTCAGTTGCGATCTGCGACGCTGACGCTGCCAGCTGATTGGCATGACGCGCATTCTCCGCGTTCTGTTTCACTGTTGACGTCAGTTGTTCCATTGCGGAAGCTGTTTCCTCCAACGAGGCAGCCTGCTGTTCGGTACGTGTTGAAAGATCCTGGTTGCCGTAGGCAATCTGAGCCGAGGCAGCGGCGATCGCGTCTGTGCCCAAGCGAACGTCGGCCACGATCTGCTGCAGGCGCGTGTTCATCGTTTGTAACGCTGCGATCAACTGTCCGGCTTCATCGTTAGAGTGGACCGCAATCGACTGGGTCAGGTCTCCATCAGCCACGCCCTGTGCTAGTTCCACGGCACGATTCAATGGTGCCGAAATGGCCCTGACCAGCAAGATGCCCATGATCACTGCGACCGAGAGGCCGGTCAGAATCGTCGCGATCGTCAGCGTCAGGAAGATTCTGTACCGCGCCTCCGTTTGCACATAAAGCTGCTTTCCGGCGTCTCGCTGAACCTGGACAAGCTGGTTCAGTGTCTCGTTCGCGCCATTAAATAGAACCTGAACCGGTCCATTGAATCGTTCGGTCGCCTCGCGATAATCGAGGTTATTCAGTGCCTCGATAGCGGGTTGGATACCCTCGAGTGACAGCTTCTTGTATTGCGAACTGAATTGCTCCGCGAGTTTAGCCTCTTGTGAAGACATGTCTGTTGCGAGGTATTCCTTCCAGATTCTCTCGCCCTCCTTCTGTGCCTTCTCAACGCGCTCCGCGTTCTTGCCTGAATCGCTGTAGCCGCCGAGGAGCGCCGCCGAAATGGCAGCATATCGGCTCGCGTTCAGGGAATCACTAAGCTGTCCCAATTTAACGAGAGCAATCATGTGCTCTTCGTACATAGATTTTGTATCGACGCTCGCCCGCTGCAGGCTGATCAGTCCCACGACGCCGAAAAGGCCAAGCAATGTCGACAGGAACCCGACAACAAAGATCAAGCGTGCTTTGATGGAAAAGTTGTTAAACATAAGCTTCATTGTTATTAAGTACCCTGCACAAAAGCGACTCGAGATCAACTCACTGGGGAGCAAAACAGGCAGCCGCGATTGCTATGTCTGACAGTTGTCGGCTTCCCTGGTAGCGCCGGATGCTTATGGCCAAGGACGTCTCCGTAAGAACACGTCAGAAGAATTTGACTGTTTTACAGAGGCACGCACGGCTCGGCCGTCGTCTACGAGGATTGACCGAGACCTGTCGCCGAGCATGGTGGGTTCCCTTGACTAATGTTTGTGCACGGACTATGCTCGCGCCATAAATGTCTGGGAACTGGTAAAGTTTGCAAAAAAGGAAGCACTTCGGACGGCGGATGATCATATGTTGCACGAAGGCTACTCTTTCGATTTTTCGAGCGCGACTTCGGTCAAGGAACTTGAAAGCATCGCGACCCAGTTCGCACAATCGATCGGCTGCGACTACTTCAGCTATCTGATGACAAGGTGGCCGGGTAGCAAGGTTGCCAGCAAGGATGTCGTGTTTCTCTCGAGCTATCCGGCCGAGTGGATGGCGCGATATCTTGCCCGTACATATCAGTTCTACGATCCCGTCGTAAGTCTCGCTCAATCAAATCGCCTCCCTTATTACTGGGGCCAACGCGGTTTTCTTCGCTCCTACAATAAAGCTGAGCGCTACGTTTTCCACGAAGCTGGAGAATTCGGTATTCTGGAAGGCTATTCAGTACCGATCGTCGGTCCTGATTTCGATGCAGGGATATTTTCCATCGTCGTCGATGCACGCAATCAAATCCCCGATATCGTGGAGGCGAGGGTTGGCCAGCTCCAGGTTTTTGCGACAAAATTCCATGACGCCGTAATCCGCCTGACAAAGATTGGCGCATCGGATGAAGATGACCATCTGACGGCGCGCGAACGAGAAGTTTTAACGTGGACGGCCGAAGGTTATTCCAGTGAAGCCGTCGCCGCCAGGCTGGGTCTATCCGCATCCGCTGTCAATTACCACGTCACGAATTGCTGTCGAAAGCTGGATGCGGGGAACAAGGTTCAGGCCGTGGCTCTCGCGATTCGACTGAACTTGATTTAGATTCCTGATGATTTATTGGTGGCCGTCCGTCCGGCATTCTGCGGTCGGTCGCCAACAGCAATCCGCACACTTTCCGCGGCGGCGAGGCTCGCACGCAGGCCCTTCCCACACTCAGGTCGGAACAACCGGTTGCCCGCCTGCTCCGCGGCCACGTTCTTGCATGCCAGTTAGGCCGTGCCTGTTGGCCTAACCATTTCCTCGCCCTAGAGCGGACGGCGCGTTTTGAGGCGATACCTTAGGCATTCTGAGCAAACCGATGGCGGTATCGTGCGCTCCATCGCGAACGGGCGGTACTTTGAGCGCGGAAGCCGGATCATGTCCTTCGCGTAACATTGATGACGGTCCGCGGAATCCTTCAAGGGAAGGTGGTTGCTCGCGAGAACTGTCCAGGCACGACTACGCGCGACGGTCGAAGGCAGATGCAAATGAAGCGTTTCGACAGCACCGCCGTGAAGATTCGCAGCACACAAGGGCCGACAGAACGCCGGCTCCAACTCAACTATAAGGAGTCCGTGTTGATGGCGTTGGCGACTCCGGTGAATAATGTCCCTGCCGACGTGCCATGACGTTGCGCAGCGCGATCCGCGCATACGCTTGCAGTGGCATTGAACGCGGTGTCGATGACCCGTCATCCGAAAAGACCGTGGCGAACCAGGGGCGGTCCTTCGTCGCCGTGGCAACTGATCCGGGCAGGAAGCCGTACAAGGATCCTGCGGAAGGTCGAAAGGTAGAACTGCGTAATAATTGCCAGATTGGTTGTGCTCGCGCGGGAAAGCGTTCTCTACTCGCAAGCGCCTGACTTTGCGGCGTCACCAAGCTCAAGCGTGATCGCGTACTGTCGGGATTCGCCACCCTCCAGCGTCATTGAACTGTCGTTCGCATTTGCCTGCGGATCAAATGGCCGGGCCGGCTCGAGGCCCAGCGCATAGATGCCCGATTGAAAGGCGCGCCAGATGCCGAAGACCGGCAACTGACTGCGACGGTACGAGATCCGTGCGCGTAACCCGCCCAGCACGGTGCCATTTCTGACCTCAATCGTAGCGGTCGGCTTGCCCGTGGTAACCGGGACACCCTGATAGTAATCCACGAAATCGTCCCGCGGCCGTTTGTCCTCCGCGTTAAACAGTGCGGTCGTCTCGCTGCAGAGATCGCCCGCTATCTGTGTCGCCTCGTCCAGGAAAGGGTACCCGAAGTTGATGTGGTACAGGATCGCGTGCGGCGTCGGACGGAAGCCCTGGTTTTGAACCGTATCGCTGACATGGATCATTCCGCCGTGTACGCTGAGGGTGATGCGCCGCTTCAGCACGAGGTTTTCGCCGAACACCGCGCTCTGCCTGATCACACCTTCGGCCCAGATAACCGGTTCGTCAGCATGCCAGTCGATCCCATAGCCGCAAAGCAAAGCTCGCTGGCTGGAAATCCGCCCATGCAGCGGATGAAAGACCTCTTTCCTGTGCTTATGGATATAGCGGCCTCCATCGTCCCTGCGCGCGCCGCCTATATGGTCGAGGCCGCACGTTACCAGAAAGCCGTCCAGGTTTCGATACAGGCCAACGCCATCTTCGGCGTCAACGGAATGGGGTGGCCAGGGCATGCCGTTGGCACTATTCCAGCCGATGTTCACGCCTCGCCAGGTTACCGCGGAGATATCAAAGCCACGGTCCACGGCAATTTCAAGTCCGATACCGGTCGCGTTACGAACGAACAGCAGCCGTTGTCCGCGGCCTGGGCCGTCCTCAACCTGCAACAGACGTATGTCCGCGATACCGCGGCCATCCACCGTACGCTTTCGCCACTCCTTCTGCGGCAATTCGCGGATCTCACTGGCTGCGCCCATACCCGAGTCAGTCACGTGTTGATCCCTCGAACGGCCGGTTGCCATCCATACGCGTGAGCAACGGACGAACTCTCGTCAGAAACGCGTCACTTCCGCATGCGAAGCGCAGCTTGTCGTCCAGACCCGTGGAATCCCAGTCAATCGTATGCGCCACGCCCAGATTGGCGAGAATGGGTAGTGCCGCCATGACATCCCATGTCGAGTCGCCCAGAGAAATGTAGCCGTCGGTCTCTCCCATCGCCACCGAAATGAGCGAAGCCGTTGCGGAACCGTTGACCCGAAAACTGATTCTTAGCTCGTCGCAAATGTAGCGTATCGCTTCCAGGCGTTCGTTCGTCGGCACGGAGGGATGGAAGCTGAGCCCCGTTGAAGCCTGTGACATATCGAGTGTCGGCAGCGGCTTCATCGGCGTTCCATTGAGCGTCGTAGCGAAACCGCGCCCACCAGCAAGCATCAAGTCCCGGATCGGCGCATAGATGACGCCAAACACCGGCCGATGGTCTTCATAGAGGCCAATCGAAACTGCCCAGTCCTGGCTGCCACGCACAAAGTTAAACGTCCCATCGATCGGGTCAATGACCCAAACGCGCCCGGAAGTCCCGGCAATATTGCCTCCCTCTTCTCCGAAGACACCATCATCTGGAAACGCCTCCTGCAGGTGAGCAACAATAACCGCTTCAACAGTTCGATCCGCTTCGGTTACCAGGTCCAGGGGGCCTTTCTTCTTGACCGCCAGGTTGGCCAGCGAACGGAAATGGTGACGTCCAATCTCGCCACCTTTGCGTGCGATTTCCATGACCACCGACACGAAATCATCGGTGGAGTACGTTCGGGTATTCCTGTCAACTGACATTTACTTCCTTCCTGATGTTGGCGAACGGATTTATCTCGTCAGAAAATTTCCAGCCGTCCGGTTCACAAAACTCGAATTCGACCTGCCGATTCCGCGTCGTGGTTCGGCGGTCGTTCCGACTGCCGGCGTTTCTTCATGGCTCGTACCACCACTGAAGATGAGCTCAAGCAGCGTCGCCAAATGCAAGGTCATCAATGGCTCTTTGCCCGGCGCTGCAGCCGCCGAACAATGCATCTATCTCGCTGGAAAACACGTGCGCCCCGGAATTGCACAGGCGCATGGGACCCACGAGGGGAATTTTCTGGCCCTCCTTGAATACACTCACGAGGGCCGCGCAGCCAACCTCGGCCATGCGGGCATCGGGCACCGTGAGCGTTGCATAATTCTCGACCAGGACATTGATCACGTAGCCCCGGTAGCAATAATCTCGTTCCATCACTTTCACGTTTAATGGTTCAGTCAACTTGCGAGGAAACCGCAAATCAGCATGCACGGCCAAAGGCTGCTTCCTCGATGGCGGCTCCGGCCTGTCAGCCCCTCACATACCACCCGACTTGAACACGCCCATCCATCCCATATCCATTCAGTACCTCAAATCTTTCTCCGGGCGCCAGATGCAGGGTCAGTATTGGCCTCACCGGCTGTGCGGCTCGACCGACACGTCACGCGAGTGAAATGCCGACTGCCGGACTCCAGAAGCGCTCCCGACAGTTCCCAACTGGCAAAGTCAAAGGAGGAGGATTCCGGCAGAGGGGTCGCCTGCGAACTGCTCCCGGTTTCAGGCACCATCGCCACAAGCGCACACAACCGAAGGACTGCGACGACGTAGCCCACCAACACACCCTGCTTCCCGGCGTTCGTCGCGCACTGCAAACGCCAACGTCGCGCCGGTTGCCGCCGTGACGGGGTAGCGCCCTGTTTTCAGTGGACGCCACAATTTTATTACACATCATGTGTAATAAATGTGACAGCGGAGCTATCGAGACGTCGCGGGGGCCGCGGGGTCATGACGCGGAGCGCCTGGGTAACGCCTCGACTCCCGGCATCACCCGGAAGATCGCCCCGCCTGGACGCCCAAGACTCGACTTCAAGCGGGCCCTGGCGAGAGGGGTGAGCCGACGGCGAGACCCGGAGGGGATCCAGGTCAGCAATGCGGAATCACACGTATTTCGGGCTCTTACGATGCGAACGCATACCCGCTTGCCGTTCGCAACTCGACCTGACAACGCTTGCACAGGACCGGGGGGCAAGCAGGTCGCCGGACGAACACTCCACCAGTTCCGGGACACGCAGTTTCTAGCGCGCCGGATTACCGTGATCAGGCCGGTTGCGCCCAACGAGCCCACCTCTATCAAAGGCTCGTAACATTAATTTCACACAGCACGGGTAATATTCGTCTGTGCTCGCAATCGCGTCCGGCGGGCAAATTGACCGGGGAGTACAAGTCCGTGCGCCTGATCAGCCCTTAACTGAGGTGGCCAACCTCACAGCATCCAGGTGAATTCCTGGCAAGGACAGCAGCAATGGCGTATTGCGCCGAAGGCCGGGGTGTTCAGGTTTGCACAAGACGGCAAGTCCCCCCAGCTTGCTTTTGGCGGGTGCCCCAAACCATCGGGGATGCCGGGCTGCCCCCCCGTGAAATGGGTCGATCGGTGCCTGGTCTCGAACGATCTGGTTGACAGGGCAGAAGGCCGATTGCACTGGAGCCGACGCGCACGCCTGCGAACGACGATTTCCCGGATGGGATCGATCGTGCGCAAACAGCGGCACTGATGGCTGATACGCCGCCCGGACCACAGTTCGCGCCGGTCGCCCCATCCGATGGCTCCTAAAGT
Source organism: Paraburkholderia sp. J8-2 (assembly GCF_905220195.1). Taxonomy (NCBI): domain Bacteria; kingdom Pseudomonadati; phylum Pseudomonadota; class Betaproteobacteria; order Burkholderiales; family Burkholderiaceae; genus Paraburkholderia; species Paraburkholderia sp. J8-2. Next base: position 217,418 of record NZ_CAJMZA010000010.1, on the reverse strand, counting down.
TCGTGATTTGTTCGCGTTTTACCAACCAACAACAGAAACATCTATGTCACCGCTTCTTCGTTCCTCGACAGGAAAAATTCATATTTGCGGCCATCGTGGCCACAGCACCGGCGCTCCCGAGAACACGCTTGCTGCATTTCGCGCAGCACGTGCACTCGGCGGGACGACGTGCGAAACAGACCTCGTGCTGTCCGCTGACGGTGAACTCGTGCTGGTGCACGATGAGACTGTTGACCGCACCTCCGACGGCAAGGGTCTCGTCTCGAAAATGAAGCTTGCCCAGTTGAAGGAGCTTGACGCTGGAAGCTGGTTTTCTGCTGAATTCGCCGGCGAACGGGTGCCTACATTGCGCGAGGCGCTGGTGCTTGCACGCGAGATCGGTCTCACGCTGCAGGTCGAGCTGAAGATTCAAGGCAGGGATGACGAGCTTTTCCCGAAAACGGCAGCACTGCTTGACGAACTGGATGCTCACGACCTTGTAACGTTTTCGTCGTTCGACTTCAAACAGCTGCGTGACATCAAGCTTGAGATTCCGAAGGTTCCGACAGTCGGCATCACCCATTCGCGGCTCATTGATCCGGTTTCGATCGCCAGGGAAGCGCTCATGGATGCGGTCAGCATCGAGTGGCCCCAATTCCCCGCTGGGGACGCCATCCGGTTGCACGAGAACGGCATCGCAGCCCATCTGGTTGTTCCCCGCCCGAACATGTTCGCCCGGCACGCCGTTTACGGCGAGGATCTCGAGAAACGGCTCCAGGAGTGGATTGCCACCGGCCAGGTTGATCAGGTGCTGGGTGACGACGTAGGTTTCGTCTCCCGCGTGGTCAGCGGCCATAGTTGACAGGGATATCGTCGGCTCCGGTGTCAGTACCCGAGACTTTCTCGATCCAGCGTCGGAGAACACACTGAGGGTTCGTCCTCGCCGATCCGGAGTCGATGTCCGCGCCTTCTCATCAGCAACACCAAAGTAAAGAGATCAAACCAAATGCTCAAAACAGCTCGTAGAGACTTTTTGATTCGCTCCGGTGTCGCAGCGCTGGCATCGGCATCGGGTGTCAGATTCGCATTTGCTGCCCTGGAGGACAACCGTCCCGAATTGCGCATCGCGGTCCAGAAGAACCCGGAAACGCAGGAGCCCGTGGACATCCCCTCCAATGTCGCTTTCCGCAACAACTATTCGATCCACGAAACGCTGCTGAAACTCGACTCGACCGGGCAGTTCTCGGTGCAGCCGAACCTCGCGACATCGTGGCGCTGGATTGACGAAAAGACGCTCGAGGTAAAACTCCGCAAGGGCGTCATTTTTCACGACGGCCGTGAGATGACCGCCGAGGACGTCGCGTTCTCCTTCGGTCCGGAACGTCTGACGGACCCGAAGTCTCCTGGCTATCCCGCGTACCTGATCAACTTTTCGAGTATTGATCATGTCAAGGCAGTCGACCCCCAAACGGTGCGCTTCGTCACGAAGTTCCAGGACCCGATCCTCCTCCAGCGCCTTGCCGGCTACGCGGCTGTGGTCATCAGCAAGGATGCCTGGATCAAGCTTGGTGGAAACTGGGCGAGCTGGAAGCAGAAGCCCGTCGGAGCGGGGCCGTACATGGTTGCGGAGTCGATCACCAACGACCACCTTGCGCTGGTGTCCAATGACCGGTACTTCCGCGGCAAACCGCCGGCACGGAAAGTGACGTTCCGCGTTGTCCCAGAGGTTTCAGCCCGCATTGCCGGACTGCTCGCCGGCGACTACGACATTGCGACGGACCTGCCGCCGGACCAGCTCAAGGTCGTCAACAAGGCGCCCGGCTACAAGATTGTCGGCGGCCCGGTTCCAAATGACCGGATCCTGTTCCTCGACAAGTACAACCCCGCGCTCAAGGACCCGCGTGTTCGCCAGGCGCTGAGCCTCGCTATCGACCGGCAAGCGATTGTCGATTCGATCTGGAACGGCCAGACGGTTGTACCGAACGGGCTGCAGTTCAAGCAGTACGGTCCGGTGTATCTCAAGGATCGCCCCCGGTACAAGTACGATCCCGCGAGGGCAGCGCAGCTTCTGAAGGAAGCCGGTTACAAAGGCGAGAAAATTTCGATTCGCTCGCAGAACAACTACTACACGGCGGAAAATCCCGTCAGCGAAGCGGTCGTTGCCATGTGGCAGGCCGTCGGCGTCAATGCAAAGCTCGAATTTGTACCGGGCGATGGCCTGTTTGCCGAGAGCGGTCGCTCCACAGGCAACTGGTCAAGTACTGCAGTGATCGCGGATCCGTATGTCTCTTTCTATTCGATCTCGTTCGGCAAGAGCGCAATCATGGGCACGAGGCACATCTGGGTCAATGATGAATTTGATGCTCTGGGCGCAAAGCTCGAGAAGGCCGTTGATCCCAAGGATCGCGCCAGGATCTTCTCCGACATGCTGGATATCATTGAATGGAATGATCCCGGCGTCATTGTCCTTCACCAGAATGCCGTTTTCTACGGAATCTCCAGCAAGGTGAACTGGAAGCCGCAGCCGGCCTTCTCGATGGACCTCGGTCCGGGAAGCCTTTCATTTGCCAGTGTGACGAAGTGAGACTGAAAGCAATGACTCAACCCGTTCTCGCCGTCAGAGATCTGAGCATTTCCTTTCCCGCCGGCAGAGGCCAGACGACGGCGGTCAAGTCCATCTCTTTCGACCTGAACGAAGGTGAGATCCTGGGTATCGTCGGCGAGAGCGGCTCCGGCAAGTCACTGACCTGCCTCGCCGTCGCCGGCCTCTCTCCAGCGTCGGCGCATGTCACCGGCACGGCGACGATCTGCGGCAAGAACTTCGACGCCAGCACGCTGCCGAAGGCGCTGGCACGAAAGCAGTTGCCGTCGATCGGCATGATCTTCCAGGAACCCGTATCGTGCCTCAACCCGGTGCGCACCGTCGGCGACCAGATCGCCGAGGCGGCCCAGAGCGCCGGCCACCCACCGGAAGAAGCGCGCCGGATCGCATTGCAGCTTCTGCGCGACGTCGCAATCGCGGAGCCGGAGAAGCGTTACCACTACTATCCGTCCCAGTTCTCGGGGGGTATGTGCCAGCGGGTCATGATCGCGACGGCGCTTGCCCTCGAGCCGCAGCTTGTGATTGCCGACGAGCCCACCACTGCCCTCGACGTGACTGTCCAGGCGCAGGTGGTCTCGCTTCTCGTCTCTCTGGTGCGCCAGCGCGGAATTGCGATGATCTTCATCAGCCACGACCTTGATCTGGTCGCTGAAGTCTGCGATCGCATCGTCGTCATGTATGGCGGCGACATCCTGGAAGTCGATACGACCGAAAACATTTACGAGCGGCCGCGCCATCCGTATACGCGGCTGCTACTGGACGCGATGCCGGGGCACGGTGAACCCCTCACCCGGCTTGTCGAAATGCCTCCGGACTGGCGCCTTGAAGCCGCATCGTCATCGCCGGAGACGGAGTTGCCATGAGTTCGAATACAACAGGCCGGACGACGGTCCTCGAAGCTTCCGAGCTGGATTTCACCTATCGCGCTGGATTTTCGCTTTTTGCGAGCCGCCGCGAGGGCCATCACGCCGTTCGGGGCGTTTCCCTGACTCTCGGGCAGGGGGAGACGCTGGGACTCCTGGGCGAGTCGGGATGCGGCAAATCCACCCTTTCGGCACTCCTTTGTGGTGACCGCCGACCGGATAGTGGCGCTATGAGGTTGTTCTCGGAGCCGTTCGACAATTTCCTGAAGCCGAGCCGTCGCCGACTCGCTCGCGTGCTTCAGGTCGTCGCTCAGGACACGCTCGGCGCCTTCGATCCGCGCCAGACAATCGGTCGCCAGATCACGGAAGTGCTCGCCATCCATTCAATTGGTCAAAGGTCGGAATATCGCGACAGGGCAATCGAGGCACTGAGAGCCGTGGCTCTCCCAAGCAGCATGCTGGACCGCTATCCGCACCAGATATCGGGCGGTCAGCGTCAGCGGGCTGCTATCGCCCGGGCGCTCGTGACGGAGCCCAAAATCCTGCTTTGCGACGAGCCCGTTTCCGCGCTGGACGTCTCGGTTCAGGCTCAGGTTCTCAATCTCCTGCTCGATCTGCAGCAGCAGCGTGGGCTTTCGATCCTGTTCATCAGTCACGACGTCCGCGTCGTGCGCCACGTCTCGCATCGGGTTGCCGTCATGCAGATGGGGCGCGTCGTCGAGACCGGTCCAACAGAGCAGGTCTTTTCTTCACCGGCCAATCCCTACACTGCGAAGCTGCTCGCAGCCGTCCCAAAGGGAAGACGTCGGTCAAACCCAGCAGGCGCCAATGCCGCGCCTCGCATCCTCGGGGAGAACGCGGCATGCTGAAAACGATGCTCGGCGCACTTTTGCGCGCGATCCTGACGGTCCTTCTGGTCGTCACCTTTACCTTCGTGATGCTCCGCATCAGCGGCGATCCACTGCACTCGCTGCTGCCGATTGAAACGCCGCCGCAGGTGGTCGACATGCTGCGCCACGAGTGGGGCTTTGACCGTCCCCTGAGCGAGCAGTATTTCACCTATCTTGGCCGGGTCCTGACTGGCAATTTTGGAACCTCGCTGCTCAGCGGCCAGAATGCCCTCAGCCTGATCATGGAAAAGGTTCCGGCGACCCTGCAGCTGATGGGCGCAGCACTTCTGCTGGCGCTTGTTGTCGGTATCCCGCTGGGCATCATTGCCGCGCGCTACCGCGGCGGTTTCGTCGATCGTTCCGTCATCGGTCTCGCGGTGCTCACCCATTCGGTCCCGACGTTCCTGACCGGCATATTGCTGATCCAGCTCTTCGCCGTGAAGCTCCGCATCCTGCCTTCAGGAGGCGGCTCGACTCCTGCTTACATCGTGATGCCAGCGCTGGTGATCGGCCTCTACAACGCCGGCGTGATTGCCCGATTCGTTCGCTCCAGTGCGCTCGAAGTGATCGGTCAACGCTATATCCTTGCTGCAAGGGCAAGGCGCGTTTCGGAATGGACGCTGATCGTTCGCCACGTCATGCCGAATGCGGCGCTGCCGCTTCTGACGTTGCTCGGGTTCCTGCTCGGTGGTCTGATCGGCGGCTCGGCAGTCATCGAGGCGGTGTATGCCTGGCCTGGAGTCGGCAACCTGCTCATCGACTCCGTCAACTCGCGTGACGTCGCTGTCGTGCAGGCGATTGTCATTCTCATCACCATCGCCATGGTCAGTGCGAATCTGATCGTCGATTTTCTCCATGCAATGGCCGACCCCCGCCTGCGCCATTCCGGACATTCCTAAGGAAAGGCCCCCATGTCAGATCTCACTCCCACGGCCCCGAAAGCCCGCTCGAGCCTGCTGCACCGCCTTCCACAGGCCAATCTCCTGCTGGTCGCATGCCTGGTCGTTATCGCCGCACTCATCGTCGTGGCGATCTTTGCCGACAAGCTTGCTCCGTACGGCTTCATGCAGATCGACCTCAGGGCGCGCAAGCTGCCTCCCCTGCAATTCGGCAGCACAGGCACGCACTGGTTCGGTACAGACGAAATGGGCCGCGACATCCTGAGCCGCATCTTTTACGCGCTGCGTATGAGCATGTTGATCTCGCTTGGCGCTGCCGTCATCAGCATGGTCATCGGCACGACCCTCGGTCTGGTCGCCAGTTTTCGTCGCGGTATGTCGGATGCGCTTATCCGGGTCGCGGTCGATTTCCAGGCCTCCTTGCCGTTCATCATCATTGCCCTTGCCGTCCTGGCATTTCTCGGCAACAACCTGACCCTCTTCATTTGCCTGCTCGGCCTTTACGGATGGGAACGTTTTGCCCGACTGACGCGCACCATGGCGGCACTCGAACTTCAAAAGCCCTATATCGCAGCCCTGCATCGCAATGGCGCCGGTGCCCTGCGGATCGCGTTCGTCCATGTATTGCCCAACATCCTCGCCGTGGTCCTGGTGACCCTGACAGTCGTCATGCCGGAGATCCTCATCCTGGAGTCCTCCCTGAGCTTCCTGGGCCTTGGCGTACAACCGCCACAGGTCAGTCTCGGCTCGATGGTTGGCTTCGGCCGCGACTACATCATGACGGAGTGGTGGATCTCGGTCATTCCTGGCCTGGTGATCTTCGTGTTGTCGCTGACGGTCAGCCTTGTCGGTGACCAGTTACGCGACATCTTCGATCCCACCCTTAAGTGAGCACCGCCGCAGTTCATCTGTAAACATGGACGGTGACGATTCCTGCGTCACCGTCCATGTCGTTTAAATTGGCTGCCACTCACCGGCGCGAATACCCTTTACAACGAGAGCCGCACTTTCCGCAGAAGGGCTGAGGTTCTTCTGGAACCTCGACGGCCCACATGCTTCAATCGTTGCCGTCGGGCCCTCGAAACTCATGTAGTCCACCTTGGCCAACCGCGTGCCTCTCAATACCAGAGTCGGCATGAGGCCGCACGACGAAACGGTTTAACGCACCAGGAAACGCCATGGCCGCGGGCACGCGCCTGTGGTTGAGGAGGCGAAAAGACCCCGCAATCAGAAAAGGCGCGGCCGAATTCATGCTGTTCCTCACACAACCAGACGTCTTCTCGGATCGGCGTCGATGACCGGCTTCTGCCAATGGCGACTGACGTGTCGAGCTGACAGGAAGAAGAGGACTCCTGTTCAGGAATCCTGGTGCGGAGATGGCTGCCCCTCAAGCGATAACCAGGCCTCCGTCGCGGTTCATCAGACGGATACGTCTGGGCGACATCCAGCGAATTCGCGCCAGTGCCGACGACAATTCACGCCACAATGGAATGGGTTTCGGCGCTGCAACGAGCAGCTATCCGACATTGAAGAACAGGTTGGTAGCCCTGTATCCGGGACGCGACCGATGGTCGCTCAGTGGCACAAGTCAGTCGCTGGTCTCCGGGACTGGCACAACGCGGGCAACGGGAGCCAGACGTGTTGGCGCAAGCTTCGCGCGCTCGGGGCATCGTCCGGAGCGAGCGCACGTTGGCCAGACTAACCCCTCCCTTGACCCTCATCGAGATCCGCCTATGGCAAGCACGGTGATTGCGGGAGCCGTGCAACTGGTGTGTTCTGGTCGTCGGCCATGGCAGTCCCGCGTGCACTACCTGGTCACGGGGTACCGCGCACGAAGCCCGGCCGGTTAAGTCAGCAAAACCACTTCTCTGGCGCAGCAACCGGCAAGCCAATCCGGAATGCGCCTCGAGCGAGCATTTCAGTACCGCACACACGAGGTACCGCCGAAGCGGCGTCGATGCATCGCAGCGGCGACCTGAATCTGCCGCCCCCTGCTCTCGCACGCCTCCCCCCGGAGACAATCAGGACTCCAAGATATGCACTCGCTTAATAAGCGTGATTGTTGCGAAAAAGGCATGCTGTCACATTTACTACACTATCTGCGTATTAATATTGCATCGCCTGACCGCGGTCCCATCGATGCTCATTACGCTGGCGTGGGTTTGAGGCAGGCATCCTTGCAGCAGAGAAGTGTACCCTGGCCCTTCATATACCGTGATGGGCTCAAGCGGAAGCGTCCACGAGGCGCCTGCCGCCCGGTTGCAAGCCATCAGGATTCGAATGCGTCATCTTTAGTACACATAGTAGGTAGTATTATTCGATGCGACGAATCTCTTGGGCTGCTGCTCAAAAGTCTGAAGGAGTCGGCCTTGTTTCGCGCTATGCCACTGGGCGAGCCCCGCCATCAGCGTGGCAGCGCGCGAGTTCTGGGCCGGATGAGTCGACGGCAGGAGCGAAAATTCACGGCACCGGCCAGGTGCCATGCGACAACGTCGACAAGAAAGAAGGGGGAACACTAAAAACGACATCGATTCTAGCGGGATGTGGGACCGTGCAGCACTGCGTCGCGCAGCGTGGCTGGCGAGCTCACGCTGGCGTACCGATGCATCTGCGTTGTTCAGTGATTCTGCGCGACGGCCTGGGAGCCGACGGCGCAACCGGGATTCAGGTCACTGTGGATGGGTCGCACCACTTTCGCTGCATCAAAAAATATATACGACTCCAGGGAATCAACAGGAATCTCTGTTGAATTAAATAAGGATTGCAAAACAACTTACGTCAATGTTTTCGGTTATCTGGCACGCGTGCATCGCCGGTCCGGAGTGGACTCAGAGTGATGCCGCCTCGATTGTCTCCACCGATCCGGACACAACCGCGTGTACCAGAAAACGCCGCATGCGATAGCCGGCCTGCACTCACGCTACCTCAGTGCCTGCCCCACCCATTTCATAGACTTGAAGGAAAGTAGACCAATGCAAAAAACCGTCCCTTATGCCGTCGCGCTCGCTCTTACCGGCTTCGCGACCCAGGCGTTTGCCCAGAGCTCGGTGACGTTGTACGGCCTCATCGACACGGGGTTCCAGTACACGCACAACTCTGGCGGCAAAAGCTCGCAAATCGCGATGTCAAGCGGCAACCTGTCGGGTTCGCGCTGGGGATTGACGGGCTCCGAGGACCTCGGTGGTGGCCTGAAGACAATCTTCACCATCGAGAGCGGCTATAGCTCGACAACCGGAGCCGGTGGTAGCAGCCTGTTCGGCCGCTGGGCGATTCTCGGTCTCAAGAGCGACCACTACGGTACGCTGACCGCCGGCCGGCAATATGACCCGCTCATCATGCTCGTGAAGCCTTTTCAGGGTAACAACTTCCTCGGCGGCATGTTCGGGACGCCAGGCGATGTCGACAACGCGGGCAACAGCGCACGATTCAGCAAGAGCGTGTTGTGGGCGAGCCCGAATTGGGGTGGTCTGCAAACCCAGTGGATGTATGCCCTTGGCGGCGTTGCAGGGTCGGTGGGCTCCGGCCAGTCATGGAGCGGAGCGGCTTCGTATAACACGGGAGCGCTCGGCGTCGCCGCCGGCTACCTGCACATCGACAACGGCAACGCGACGCTGTCGAGCCGCGGCACATCGACGTCCGATTCGCTCTTCAACACCGCGGTTAACTCCGCGTATTCATCGGCCCGCTCGATCAACATCGCACGCGCGAGCGGCAGCTATGGGCTCGGACCAGTCACGCTGGGTGGCTACTACGGCTTCGCGCAATACAATCCGGACTCGAGCTCGACCTTCAAAACGGCCGAGAAATACAATACGGGCGAAGTATATGCGCTGTGGCACGTGTCGGTGCCGCTGACGACCCAGATCGGCTACACGTATACGAAGTCCAGTGGCGATTCGTCGGCGAAGTACAACATGTTCGCGCTGGGCGCTGACTACGCGATGAGCAAGCGCACCGACTTCTACGGCGTCGCCGGCTACCAGCACGCCAGCGGCAAAAACGGCCTTGGCACCGCGCAGGCTGTGCTGACTTCGACCAACTCGGGCAAGAGCTCGCAGGCCATTGTGATGGTCGGCATGCGTCACCAGTTCTAACGCGCATTCAACCAGATGCAAGGAGCCGGGCCGTCGGCCCGGCTTTCTTCGACGGGACAGCTTCGACTTGTATTCCGCCGCCTGGTCGTTTGTTGCGGGTTCTCCTCTTCCACACAAGCGGTCCGATCTTGTACGAAGGCATAGGTTGAGGCCTTGCAGGAGTGGCTGTCGAACTATGCGAGCAATTCAACCGGCTACAGTAGAAGCGGTACCAGAGGGCTTGCGACCGCACTTCTGGCATTGTCGAGAGATGATCCGACCTTCTGTCCGGACCGCTACCCGGCCCAGCCGCGCCACGATAGCCTCATTGTCATGTGTGCGCTGCCGGCCTGCGCTAGCCTGCATCATGCGGACCGGCAGGCCCCGGCACGCAAACGGTTTTCCCCGGGGGCGATCCGCCTGTGCGCAACACGTCGCATCGCCGGTCCCGGATCACATGACCGGCATCGGGCATCAACGCAGCGAAGAAATGTACTACGCGTTATATGTATTATTTGTGACTGATACGAATGCGCCTGCCTTCACGCACCTGTTTGCAGATGAACGCGCAGATAAAAAACTACGCACAAATCGCAGATTCGGGGAATTTTATTCCTCGTTTTGCCGACCGTTCGTTAATGCAATCACTTACATAACATCCTGATAGACTCAATGTCATTGTGCTGCCTCCAGCAGCCGAACGCCGGTTCAAATCTACAGACAATGAGTGCAAAAGTTCCCGTACCAGCCAGTGTTCCCACCCTCCGCGATGACCATGGCGGGGCGCCCTTCCTGACGGAAAACGAGCGCACCATCATGAATGTCCTTCGCCGCGCAGCGATGCCACGAGCCGCGGTAACGACTCACCTCGACCTGGCACAGCAGTCCGTTCACCGTCTGATTGAACAGCTTATTGAACGCGGTCTGCTGGTCGCAGGCGAACCCGTTCGGAACGGGCGGGGTCAACCGAGTCCGCAGATCGACCTGGCACGCGATGCCGCATTCGCCGTGGGCGTTTACGTGAACGCCGATTGCGCGGTCATCAGTCTGGCCGATCTAGGATGTAACGTAAGGGAAGAACTCCTGATTCGCACACCTCAGTCCAATCGCGTGTCTTCGCTGTCGAGCCTCAATGACGCGCTCAGCCGGATGCTGTCCCGCAACGGAGTGCCGCGAGAGCGTGTCGTTGGCCTGGGATTTGCGGTGCCGGGATTTTTTATAGGTGACGGGCATCAGCTCAATGCCGTACTGCCCCTGCGCGACTGGTCGCTGGTTGACCTGCAACCGATGCTCGAAGAGAGCTTCCAGTTACCGGTGTGGATCCAGAACAGTCATACCACCGCGGCGATCGGTGAAGCCCTCAGTGGTGTCGGCCGCTGGGCGCGCAATTTCGCCTACCTTGCCTTCAATTACGGATTTAGCTGCGGGATTGTCATCAACGGCAGCCCCTACTTCGGCTCACACGGTAACGCTGGCGATGTGGCAATGCACGCGAACCATGAACTCCGGATCAGACCTGCGCTTGCCTTCCTGATCGAAGAACTCGCAAAGAACGGCACCGCGGTTGATTCTCTTGAGGATTTAAGGCAGCGCTTTGATCCCGAATGGCCCGGTGTGGAGGAGTGGATCTCTGGAACGCTACCCGCACTCGACCGCATCGTGAATGGAGTCGCCGGACTCCTTGACCCTGAGGCCATCGTCTTCGGAGGTCAGATAGCCCGGCCTCTTGCCCAGACGTTGATTGAACGCGTCTCCTTCTGGGACGAGAACAGCCGCTATAACCGACCTCCCCCGAGGCCCAAGCTCGTGCTCAGCGAGACGAACGGCGACGCCTCCGCGCTGGGCGCAGCGCTCATCCCTCTCAGGCACCACTTCTTCTGAAAACTTGAGATTGTGCTGTTGTTCTAAAGCGGTGGTGCGCTGTGCAAACGCACTGCCCCCACGTCAGCAACACAATCCCGAGCGCAGCTAACGCATTTCCGGTCATCCTCGGCGTCCGATATTAGCCCGAGCGCTTGCGCATATGCCGAAGCCGTTCAGGGTTCCGCCGGTCGCCGTCCCAATGCGCGTGGTTTTCGACGGCGCCCTTTGCCCCTCGACGAGCAGCGCCGTCCGCTGCGATTCCACCCCGTCTTACGTTGAGACGAGGGTGGTATGCAATCCTTGCCCTTTGGCGTTGCATACGCCGTCGCTGCCGCTCCAGTTCGGGCCTTCGCGAAGACTCTGGCGCCGGCCACAAAGAGGCCGATACACAGCAACCTTGTCCGTGCATGGGCGGCAACGCCCTGTGTTCGGGGTCAAAGACCCCTGCCACGGCAATCGCGCACGACTGCGCATGGCCCGTTGAGCGGGACGCATCACTCCACCCGCCTGCTCGATCTGTCACCCCCGGAACCCGACGCGCTGTGCTCGGGTGTCAAGGCCACGGTGACGTGTCGGCACTCGCCGCGCCCGATACGACCTCGATGGGGACAGCGTCGTATCGATCGAACCTGAACATCGCGCCTGGGCTGTGGCCGCACACCACGCCTGCGCGATTCATGCCGATGCCTCTCACGGCGTGCGGATTGTCCTCGAGTGCTGGCTGCAAATGTGATTCGGCCCTTCGCGGCACGCAAAACACGAGAGCTACATGGCGCAATTGTCATCCTGGCGCCATTGAACGGTTATATGCCGCCCACTATTCTTGATCACGTAGATGAGGAGATTCCTGGCGACCGCCAGACCTCTTCGCTACGTCATATTTTCATAGGAGGCTGCCGTGAAAGTTCAACTAATGTGCCTGCTATCAAGTACATTGCTCGCAGTCAGCACTTCTGCGCTGGCTTCGGGTCCGCTCACGCCGCAACAGTGCGACTCATTCCCGTTTGTCCGGACGCACGCGGAAGTCACGCACGAAGATCTGATGAATGAGCTGGGTCTGCTCAAATCCGTTGGCTACATCCAGCCGGCGGGAGATGACGTGACCTATCCACGTGGCATCAGAACCGCGGGCAAGCGGCTTAATGCGAAGTATCTCGCCGACTGCGAGCCGGCCCAGGGGGCTGTCCAGGCGCCGCCGCAAGTGCAATAAGCCCTCGCCGCCGGAGCGTCCTTCACTGTTCAACGTTGTGCTCGCGGCCCGGCAGCGGCGAGCACAATCGTCTCAACTCAGCGCATCTCTAGCACTACCCAGTGCGCGGGAACACCAGCGCGGCGCTTAACGAATGCTAAATACCCTCCGTGGCGTTAGCGCACTGCATGCCATGTCCTGGCTGATTGAACCAGGCCACATAAAAAAACCCGGCGGGGCCGGGTTAACAACTCGTGAATTCCCACGACACGAGTTGACGTGGAATGTTGTCGACGTATGTTTCAAAACGCCGAAATGCCCCGCGACGACGAAGCAGGCCTCCCTGCGGGGGCCTCCACACAGCTCGCGGTGGTTGTCAGTCGTTATCCACCATTGCCGTTTATGTGTGCCAGTCCGAGCCGGCTCGACCCGTAAGGCAGGAGAGCGGCAAAAGGTCGTACTACACCCAACAGGTCTGCGTGTCACATAGGTGAAAAAGGAGCACTGCGAGATTGCAAATGGCCGGTGATCTGAGGAGCTCCGAGACGCGTCGCGGGGCGGTAGCTTCTTGCAAGAAGCTCGTGGCGCACCTGCAGCGACGATCGAGGAACAGAAAGCACGAGTTCACATACGGCTGCCCGACCCTCCGCTGAGTTGGCTAGTGGAAGGTGTCCATACGCCAGGAAAAAAAGATCGGCGACTCGGTCTCAAGCTGGGGATATTGTGGCGCTTCCGCGGCGTGAAAAGTACCTTCTTCGCAAGCCACGTCGGGCAGCGCGTCAGCGAGGCCCCCGAAAATCATAGACTCCCGTGAAGTGGGCGGACGTTGTTTGTCCGCTACCGACAATCGGATATATCGTCGACGATCTTTCAAGATCCTGTACAGCAAAGAACACCTCGATCTCTAGTTAAAGAGTTGGCGAGAGCGCCTACTTTGCCTCCCGCCGAAAAGTGAATGCCTGCGCGAACCAGTGCCGCCAGGCGTTTGGTCACGCAGATCGAGACAGCAATGTGAAACTCGCCATTCGCCCAGTAACGCAGGCAGCGTGAAAGTCAGAATGGCCGCTTCGACGTACACTTGGTAGTCTTCACCGCTTCTAAGAGCAATCAGATTACCCGTTGCGTCAATAAGCTGGCGCTTCAGACCACTTTCGCTTCGATAGTGACTGAAGCCATTTGCCGGAGCTCACCATTCCATCGCCGCGCACGACATTGTCTTCCTCTTCAATAACGAGCCGGTTCTCCCTGATGATTTCGGCAAAACCCCAGCCTAGTTGCCGGTTGCTCCTTTGTTCACCGGGAACCGATCACGTCGAAGAGCGGTTTGAAACCAGCAGTCGTAAGCTGATTTAGTGCCAATACGATGGCGTGTTGTTTATCCGGCCGAACGCTCCCAGCGGCCAGTCGGAAAAACTTCTCGACTATTTGCTCCCGGCTCATTGGGTTTGCGACATCTCCGAGCGGAGACTTAACTGTCAGGCTCTCCGGACCCGCCCCCTGATCCATTGTCACCCTACAGGGCGTAGTGGCCGGAAACGAATCAGCAAAATCCTCGTGGGCCACGAGTTCAGTTTTGGCCGCCAACGCAAGAACCTCGGCGTCCTCCAGCGAGGCTGGATTTACTGGCTGAAGCGCAGCGACTCCACGGATTGCAGCCAGAGCACAATTAAAGTAATAGCTATACTGGCCACCTTCCAGGGTTTTCGGAGCTCGTTCATTCGGGAGCGAGAGACCTTCCCGAAAAGTTTCGATACGGAGACTGAGAACCGGACGGCCAGGTCGGCGAAGAAACGCAATCGCATCTATCGCTGCATGCATGTACCGGCAGCACGCGTATGGCTTGAGGTAGCAGTCCTCCATCCACCAGCCGTCGCCTAGTCGACCAACGAGAATGTCGCGCCTGAAGCGATCGTCACGATCAAGAAGGTCCCGGGGGCCTGTAGCGCCCGCCTGTGCACGATAAGCTCCCGTCAACCCGGCTACAACGGCCGGCGGAATACATTCCTTGACCGTACTCCCTTCATAGACTGAACCACCGTCTGGAAAGCCGATCGGACCTTCCGCGCCAGCGATCCCAAGCGCATTTGCCATTTCAGACGCGTTCAGCTGCAACAGTCGCCCTGCCGCCGCTGCGACTCCGTAATTCACCCAACGCCCGCTTGCATATGTTTCGACAGTCGATGAGGGCCGCGCTGTTGCCACGCGCAAAGCTACGTCGTAACCGATCGCGATCGCATCGAAGATGCGATCGTCCGATGCCTCGATAGCCTGCGCCACCGCGAATACAGCAGCAATGATCCCAGCACCTGGATGCCCTGCCGCGCCACGGTGCCCGTCGTCAATATCCAACGCACTGGCAGCGGCTGAATTAGCCATTGCCGCTCCGGCGACACTCAAATTTTCACCGCCAAGCCAAACACCGGATTTTCCCTCTCCGAAGATCCCGACGGCAGCGCGGCGGGCAGCCACTGCGAGCTCCGAACTGAAGCCGGCAGCGGTAGCGCTCATCAAATCCATGATCAGTAGCGAACACGCGTCCCGCGCCTTGTCCGACAACTTGCCCTCGGGATGCTCACTCGCGAAAACAGCAAGTTCATCTATTGCGTGCATGCTTATTACTCTCCTTGAGATGGCACCTTGATTCCAGGCGCCAATGACGGCGACCCGCAGGTGTCCGGTCAGCCTTGTAGAGCCTCTGGTAGCGTCCTCCAGGCGAACGCCGAAGCTCTAACATCCAAATCGTAGAATCGACTCGTCGCTTCACTCTGAAGCCCACGGTCTGGGAAATCATGCGCGCGCGAAACGCCTGCGCAACCGCCGAAACTTCCGGACAGTCATCATCACGGGCAGGCGCAGATTGTGAAACGCATAACGCGCTGGCTCCATGACTGCAACCGGAAGGTCTGTGTGCGTAATCCCACGAATCCGCTCGGCTGCGAGTCTCCCCATGACGGTGGCCAGTGCCACGCCCCGTCCGTTGCAACCGTAAGCCGCAACGAGGCCAGGCTCGAGCTCGATGACTCGCGGCAGATGATCCCGCGTGAGAGTGAGCTTTCCGCCCCAACGCGACGTAAATGGCGTCTCCGAAAGCTGCGGGAACAATATGTTCGCCGATCGCGCCAAAGCGTGAAAAAGTGCCGGCTCTTCCTTGTCTGTGAGGCTTCCACCCCCGCCTGCAATAAATCGCCCTGCATCATCGCGTCGAAAATATAGCCCGAGGTCCATGAGATCCGACACTGGCAGCCGGCTTGGCACAACCGTCCGGTCGAGATCTGGAGGCAGCGGCTCCGTGGCGATCTGATAGCTCTGCACCACAATCATCGCCGTCTTGAGCACTGGATACAAATCACCAAGATAACCGTTGGTCGCAAGCAGAACATGCCGGGCGAGAACAGTTCCGCCCGGCGTCTCGAGTCGCCACGCAGCTCCATCCCGCGTGAGCCTCCTGACTGGTGTATTGCCAAGGATTGTCGCGCCCATCGAAGCAGCCGCGCCTGCCAGTCCGCGCGCGTAGCTGAGCGGCTGCACCATACCCGAGCGGCGGTCGATCATGCCACCCTTATAATAAGGTGTCCCGATCATGCGCTGGATGACCTCGGAATCAAGCCATTCCACGTCAGCGCCCTTATCCTGCAACTCGGTGACCCGCCGCCGGACAGCCTTGAGCATGGCCGGCGAATGGGCTGCCTGAATCCAGCCATCCCGATGTGCTTCGCAACGAATCTGGAAGCGCTCAATCAGAGAAAATACCGTCTCCGCGGTCCCGGCGCCAAAGCGGTAAAGTGCTTCCGCTTCCGCAGGTCTGAAGCGAACGGCCAGTTCACTGGGGTCAAGCTTGATACCCGCTATGACCTGTCCGCCGTTTCTGCCCGAGGCGCCGAAGCCCGGCTCCTGCGCCTCGAGAACGAGCGGAGCCAGCCCCGCTTCAGCCAGGTGCAGGGCTGCCGAGAGACCACAGAATCCCCCGCCGACAATCGCAATATCGGTCGAAACATCGCCATTGATCCGCCTGGCTTCGCTGCGGGGCGCCCCGGTTATCTCCCATAACCCGTAAGGCGTGGTTTGTTCTGGAACCCTCAACATGATCTCTCTACTCCCGATTATCGAAGATGCGCCGATCGCGATTCAGTGTCACCGACAAGGAGCTGCCGGCGACGCTGGGCGTTGGTCCTGGCGCCCCCCCTGACTCACGTCGCCACTCTCTCCGGAATCAGCAGCGCGACTCCTTCATCCAATGCTCGCTTCTTGCGCTCGTGTGCCTTCTTACGCTGCGGAATAGCCTTGATGCTATTGCCGACAGTCTCCGCATTCAGACTCGCACGACCTATTTGTTCCACCCTGCCATCCGAATGCTTCGCTGCGAACCCTGCAGGTGTACAGATCCACTAGGAATCGAAGCCCAGTCCAAGTGCGTCCAACACCCGCAGGTAGAGATTCCGCCGGCCACCATTATGATCTGCTCGATTGAGGGACCACCGCGCCAGCTGGATCGACAGGTAGCGCATCGGCTCCGGCGGAAACGGAAGCGGCATTTTCCGTACCATTCTCAGCTTCGTACGCTCCGTAGACAAACCTTCGCACCGGTCCAGCAGTACATTGGCGGCAAAACGCGTGGCTCCAACACCAAGACCGGTAAAGCCCGCCCCATAATGGACACGCCCGCGCATTGCGGTCGCGAAAAATGCACAGAACTGCGTTGACGTGTCGATTGCTCCTGCCCACCGGTGGGTGAACCTGATACCGGCAAGCTGGGGGAACGTGGTGAAGAAATGTTTCGCGACCGTCCGATATGAATCTTCCCGGTCCTCATACCCAGCTTTTACATCTCCACCGTAGTGGTAAATTGCGTCATAACCGCCGAAGAGGATCCGGTTATCCCGGGTCAGCCGGTAATAATGGAACTGGTTACCCATGTCCGATACACCCTGCCGGTGATGCCATCCGATCGAAGACATCTGTGCCGCGCTAAGGGGCTCCGTCATCAGCACGTAGTCGTATACCGGAATCGTGTGATACCGATATCGGCGCAACAGACTCGGATAGGCGTTCGTCGCCAGGATGACCCGCGAAGCGCGTACCCGCGCGCCCGAAGCAAGCTCGAGCACGACTTCGTGTCCTTCGCGCGCGAGCTTCGCCACCGCACTGTTCTCGAAAATGCACACACCAAGTTCAGTTGCCACTCGCGTCAGTCCGTGAAGGAGTTTGGCTGGATGCAACATCGCCGATCCCTCACGATTCCAGCGACCAGCAAGGTAGGTCGGTGAATTCACTTCGGCCCGCACTTCTTCCTGGGAGAGCAACCCCGGCCCCTCGAGCTCGTCAATCTGATACGGCTCAATGGCAACCGTCAGGCTGCCTGTGCGTTCGAAATCGCAATCTATCTGGTAGCGCCTGAGCGTTTCCTCGAACTCGGCGATATTCCTTAAGCCAAGTCTGCGCAACTGGTCCATCTCGTCGGCCCAGCGTTGTGTGCCGTTTTTTTCACCGTGGGTAATGCTGGGCGAACAGAATCCTCCGTTCCGCCCCGACGCTGCGTGGCCGATGGTGCGCCCTTCAAGCAGTATTACCGAACGCGCCGGATTCCGCTCTTTTGCCATCAGGGCAGACCACAGGCCAAGGAAACCGCCTCCGACAATCACAAGATCAGCATGAGCGTCTTCGTTACAGGACGGAAATACGGAGAACGGAGCCGCGTCGTCGAGCCAGAAGGGTTCAAGCTTCGAATTGCGGAGCGATTGGCTGACAATCTTGTCACAGGGCGGTTTCAGTTCAAAAATAGTCTGATTCATAGAGTCTGGTTATCCCATGACGCGTTTGTTCCCGGTCGGCTCGCGAAACAATAGCGCATGTTTCGAACCCTTCCTTCAGATACCGATAACGGCTACACCAACCAACATCACCCGGCCATTCGCCTCCCGAATCCGCAGAGCCGGAGATATCGTGGGCAAGTACAGCGTCGATCGTCCCGAAAACTCCCAAACCGAAACTCCGCTCATATCCTGGGATTCAGTCTTCGACTTCAGTGACTGTCCGCCAATCTTTCGGAAGGCCGGACGCTTTGTCTGTCAGCCAGCGATGCCACACATCTCGGCCGACGATCAATGCGTCTCTATCGGGTGTACCAGCCAAATGGCCCCGGACGCAGGTTGGTATTCACCTGCTTGACTTGCTGATATTCAAGCAAACCGTTCACACCTAAATCACGCCCATAGCCACTCATCTTGTAGCCCCCCCAAGGCGCTTCGTTAAACGTCGGGTTATAACAGTTGATCCAGGTGACGCCTGCGCGGAGCGCTTTGACGACACGAAGTGCGCGGGCACCATCTGTCGTAAACACCCCTCCGGCCAGGCCGTAGCGCGTATCGTTCGCCATTGCTATCGCCTGCTCCTCCGTCTCGAAAGTCTGGATCGATGCAACTGGTCCGAACACTTCCTCCCGGACGATTTCCATCTCCGGTCGACATTCGTCGAGAATGGTCGGAGCCATGAAGAAACCCTTCGAGAGCGCTCCTTCACTCAGTCGGCCGCCTCCGCAGACGAGTTTCGCCCCCTCCTCCCGTGCGCGCTCAACGAAACCCGTCACCTTATCCAGATGCGCCGCCGAGATAAGGGGCCCCATGTCCGGGTTGTCGAGGCCTCGTCCGATTGTCATCTTCGTTGCCCGCTCGGCAAGGCGATTGACGAAGGCATCCTTGATGGAATCTTGCACGAGGATTCTCGCGCCCGCGGAGCAGACTTCTCCCTGATTAAAGAAGACGCCAAACATCGCCCACTCCACCGCACCTTCGAGGTCCGCGTCGGAGAAGA
The DNA here is from genome assembly GCF_905220195.1 of Paraburkholderia sp. J8-2. Taxonomy (NCBI): domain Bacteria; kingdom Pseudomonadati; phylum Pseudomonadota; class Betaproteobacteria; order Burkholderiales; family Burkholderiaceae; genus Paraburkholderia; species Paraburkholderia sp. J8-2. The sequence goes on along the minus strand of NZ_CAJMZA010000010.1, from coordinate 198,253 downwards.
TAATATTTGGCGACTTGCCGCCCAGTTCCAGGCCGACTTTCTTAAGGTTACCTACCGCCGCTGTCGCGATAGATTGCCCAGTGCGGGTACTCCCGGTGAAGGTGATCATGTCTACGTCGTTGCTCGCAGCAAGCTCTGCTCCGACATTCGGACCCGTTCCCAGCACGAGGTTAGCGGTTCCAGGAGGCAACCCAGCCTGCTCCATTATCCTGAAGAGGATTGCCGCCGACAGCGGGGTCAGTTCGCTTGGCTTGAAGACGACGCAATTCCCTGCCGCCAGAGACGGAGCCAATTTCCATGCAGCCATGAGAACCGGATAATTCCATGGAGTGATGAGAGCACACACTCCAACTGGCTCATGCATTGAAAACGCGTGCATGGGGCCAAAGGCGTCTGTCACATCATAAACCCCACCTTGGGGTGCGCTGATTAGTCCGGCGTAGTACCGAAAGCATGCGGCAGCATCTTCCACGTCACAGCGTGCCTCCCGCAACGGTTTTCCGTTGTTGCGAGAATCGAGCTCGGCCAATTCGTCGATACGGCTGAGGATTCCGTCTGCCACCCGGTACAGCACTTGCGCACGCAGTGGCGCGGGCGTGAGGCGCCACGTTCCAGCTCCCAGAAATGCCTCCCGCGCTGCCGTAATCGCAAGGCGCGCATCCTCAACATGGCTATCCGTCACGATCCCGACAACGCTGCCGTCCGCAGGATCGCTTACCTTGCGGGTAGATCCATTGAGCGCGGGCTGCCACTTCCCGCCAATATAGTTAAGTATGGTTTCCATATTCCGCGTTAAACGATTGGGGCACGTCTCCATCACCCGTGTCAACGAAAAGACCGACATCCGCCGTCGCGCCACCCAGGACACATTGGCACGGTGACCGATGCACGCCCGAAGATCCATTGCCGTCGCTGGATGGTCTCAACAGAGCCGCTTCGGATCCGGTCGACGGATCGACGTGCCCTGTCTAGTTCTCGCCGCCCTCTTCGAGCTGCTCCTGTGCGCCCTTGCCTTGGCGTACAAGAGTTCCTCGGGGTTACTGCTCGTCGACACCGAATTGCCGGTACACTTTTCTGAGCGTTTCATGTATGTGCCAGATGGTGCGGGCACCGGCAGGCAAATAACAGATCGTTCCCGACGATAACTCCACCGTCCCGGCTCCCTCGATCTCTACCGTCGCACGACCGCATAGAACAACGAAAGTCTCCTCAACTTCGGTGTCGCAAACCGTGCCCGGGGTAATTTCCCATATACCCAGCCGGGAACCGTCTGCTTGTCTCATAAGGACCCGGCCGCGAGTCCCCGGAGTGCCATCCAGTATCTTTTCCTCAGCGAGCCCCCATGGTTCCAATCCAATCTCAAAAGCTTCGAGCGCGATGGGTCGGCCACCGAAACCTGCTAAGTCCTCCATAGATCCTCCATATATAGATCGGTCATTTCGACGCGCGTGTCGCATCGCTCTTAAACACGCCTACCCGACTGAAAGTCCGCCTCACTTCAGACCGATTCTGAAATGTTCGAGGTCGAATCCGGACCACGCGGCAGGCAGGCCGTCGCGACCTGTTCTTATCGACGGACAGTGCTGTGACAGGCGCCTGCGCGTGTGTGCCTTTCGTGAGGATGTACACAGAGCCTGATTGGTTAAAATACAGCCTCGCACAGGCTGGTTCTGCATTGTGCAGTCAGCCTGAGCGTTCCACCCCTGCGACGCTCACGCACAGTTAGAACTTGTGACGCAAGCCAACGGTGACGAGAGCTTGAGAACTTTTTCCCGCGTCAATGTCCGACGAACCGATGACAGCCTGCGCTTGCCCCAGGCCGTCTGTGCCCGCCGCATGCGCATAGGCGACGACGCCGTAGATATCCGTGCGCTTGCTGACCAGGTAGTCCGCCGCGAGCGCAACCTGATGACGCGTCGCCGATGAATCACCGCTCGACTTCGTGTAGTTGTAGCCAATCTGGGTTTGGAACTCAGGAGTAACGTTCCACACCGCGTACACTGCCGCGTTGTTATACTTCTCGGCCTGCTTAAATGTTGAACTCGCATCTGGATTGTATTGCGAGAAACTGTAGTAGCCACCGAGAGTTACCGAGCCAATGACGTAGTTGCCGCCTGCACGGGCAATGTTGATCGAGCGTGCCGACGCATATGCGTTGTTGACCGAACTGGAAAAGAGCGAGTCGGCCGAAGTCGTGGACCTTGTCGACAGCGTCGCATTTCCATTGTCGATGTGGAAATAGCCTGCCGCCAACGTAACGGGGCCAGTGGCGTAGGAGAATGCGCCGCTGTATGTCTGACCCGAACCCACGCTGCCAGCTACACCACCGAATGAGTACATCGCCGACAAATTGAAGCCGCCCCACGTGGGACTCGCCCATTTCACCGCATTGTTCACCCGTACACTGTTGTCAGCGTTATCAATGTCACCTGGGCTAGTAAAGAAGCCACCGAGATACTCGTCCGGCTGTACCGGCTGGACCAGATCGACTAGTGGATCATACTGGCGACCGAGCGTGAGAGTACCCCACGAGGTATCCTGCAAACCGACATAAGCCTGGCGCCCAAACATTCTGCCACCCTGCCCGAGCGCACCGCTGGTCGAATCGAACCCGTTCTCAAGCTTGAAGATCGTCGAGAGCCCCCCGCCGAGATCTTCTTTACCCTTCAGCCCCCAGCGCGAACCGGATTGATTGCCGCTGACCAATGAAATGGCCGTCGACTGACCGCCACTATTGTGGACATACTGAATACTTGTGTCGATGATACCGTATAGCGTGACCGAATTCTGCGCGTGCGCCTGCGATGCGACGGTGATGAGCGCGACCGCGGGGACTGTCATGAAAGTTCGTTTCATTAATATTCTCCAAACTAATTAGGTATACTACTTTTTTTATACATCCAACACACGACAACATTGCGAACAGGTTCGCTAGCCCGCTAGCCGGATTCCGTGGGGTGCGCCACTGCGCGACCGCATCCCACGGAGCATCAGCGCTCCTTACTCAGCCGGTTCTCGCGTCATAAGAAGTCTGTTTCCGGTGAGCGCCCAGAACATCTCCACGCCTATTCGAACAACGGAATACCGCGCGACGCGGTCAAGACATCGAACTAGTTTCGTGTGAAATAGCTCCAAGCCATTTCAGCAACAACACAGACATGAGCGCGTGAGCACACGTGGTCGCGCCCCAACAGAAGTTCGTCGAAAAACAAGCCGCCCACTATCGGTTTCTTCAAGAATCGACGGCCCTGCAATTGGAACGACCATCTCTTTTCAACACCGGATAACAAACGGACGAAATCATTCCACCACAATTTTTTGACCGTCGAAGAATTTGGCCTGGCCGGAATACCCGTGGATCAAGAAGTGCCATGTCGTTGTTACCAGGGCAGCGAAGCCGCCCCGCTTGAGATCCGATTTCATATCCGCGTTCCGAAAAGCTCGCGTCAATTGCCATCCATGAGAGACTTTCAACAGCAGACACCCCATGGGGAGTGCGACCGGCGTCACGTCCGCCCAATGACCGCCTCAAAGTACAGCAATACGCGGCCTTCAGTGCGACAGAAGTTGAATAGTGGCGTAGTGGCTACGTTCTTTATCCATATACCTTAATAACATCTATCGCACCGGCCCGACGCAACCTGATTTATCCGAGTTAATGCTTAAAGGACTTTCGAAAGAAATGCCTGGGTCCTTTCATGTCTTGGCGATGCAAGAACCTGTCCGGGTGGGCCGCTCTCGACAACAACGCCTTGGTCCATAAATACAACCTGGTCGCATACCTCACGGGCAAACCCGAGTTCGTGCGTTACCACCACCATCGTCATTCCCCCTTCCGCGAGTGACCGCATCACGTCCAGAACTTCTCCGACAAGTTCGGGATCGAGCGCCGACGTCGGCTCGTCAAACAGCATAAGTTTTGGCTTCATTGCCAATGCTCGAGCGATGGCGACCCGCTGTTGCTGCCCGCCCGAAAGTTGTTGCGGGTATGCATTTCCACGATCGCCCAACCCAACCCGATCGAGAAGAGTTTGTGCTTCGGCGAGAACTTCGCTTCGTGGACGACCAAGAACATGAACTGGAGCTTCGATGATGTTCTCGAAGACAGTCATATGAGGAAAAAGGTTGAAACGCTGAAAGACCATGCCCGCCGTTAGCCGTGCGCGTGCGGTCTGCCGCTCTTTCATCTCGTACAGTCGACCATTCCGCTCCTCGTAGCCCACTAGTTTATGGTCCACATACAAGCGTCCTGCATCAACCTTTTCAAGATGATTTATGCAGCGCAGAAAAGTGGTCTTCCCTGAGCCCGACGGGCCGATAAGAGAGGTCACCGAGCCCCTTTCGACGCGCAGGTTAATGCCCTTGAGGATTTCTGTATGTCCGAAACTCTTCCTCACCCCTCGAGCTTCCACCATAGGACCGTTCATTTCATCCTCCTCGCTCGGCGGCGCCTAGCTCCATTGGGTATCGTGTCGAAACCACGTCCATAGCGTCGTTCGAGTTTGTTTTGAAAGAAGCTCATGACTGTCGTCATGAAGAGGTACCACAGACTGGCTACGATGAGCAGCGGAATTGTCTGGAAATTGGTCGAGTAGATAATCTGAGCGGAATACAGCAAGTCGGAAATAGCCAGAACGCTGACGAGTGAGGTTCCCTTTAGCATTGAGATGACCTCATTCCAGGTTGGCGGAAGTACTACACGCATCGCTTGGGGGAGAATGACTCGCCGCAATGCCTTCGAACCATTCATCCCAAGTGCTCGAGCAGCCTCGTGCTGACCTTTGTCAACAGACGCAATGCCACTACGAATGATCTCCGCCATGTAGGCGGCTTCGTTGAGCGACAGTCCCAGGAGAGCGGCGCCGAGAGGCGATATAAACGCATTTGCCGACCCAAGGACCCAAGACGGGCCACCAAACGGGACCCCAAGTGCGATAACCGGATACAGAGCGGCAATGTTGTACCAAAAGATCAACTGAACCAGGACGGGTGTACCGCGGAAGAACCATATGTAGGTACGGCTAACGCTGCTTACCACTGGGTTGGCGGACAGACGCATCACCGCGAGAATCGTCCCCAAGGCGATTCCGATGGCCATGGCGACAATAGTGAGAACGAGTGTGAGTCCAGCCCCGCTCAGTATTTGAGGCGCAAAGATATAGCCAACAACCACATCCCAGTGGAAACGCGGATTCGTCGCGACATTCCAGGCTGCGCCTGCCGCGAAGAGAATCAGGAGTACTGCAATAGCCAGCCTGACCGGATGTTTAAGGGGGACGACCGGGATGGAATCGTCGGTGGAAATCGGCGCCCCGGGATCGGCAGTCGTATCGACTTGAATTGGGAGCATGGAACTCTCCTGGTTACTGGGGCTATCGTTACTGTGCAAAGTTGACACGGGCATTAGTCACCGCACTTGTTTTGACGCCATACTTACTCAGAACCGCAAGATATGCGGGGCTCTTGATTACATATGCAACGGCAGCAGATGTTGCCTTGAGGAGATTTGAATCTTTAGATACGCCGACGGCGACCGGGTCAAAGTTGAAAGTATCTGCCACTGCGATTTCGGCGTTTTGCCGGGCGACCAAATCGAGGATCGGCGAATCAGCCCAGACAGCGTCTTGCCGGCCGCTGATAAGCGCAGCAATTGCCTGTTGAGTTTCCTGGAACGTACTTACCTGGATCTGCGCTTTACCCGCCGCCTGGCATGCCTTATTGAAATCCGGAAGCTCGACTGTAAGCTGATACGAGCCTGTCAGAAGGGCGACTTTCTTCCCACAGAGGTTGTGTTGGTTCAGGCCTAAGGGGTTTCCTTTGGGGACTACGATGTCTTCTCCGATCGCCATATAGTCAACAAAGTCGAGCACCTTCATTCTTTCGGTCGTGGGCGTCATTGAAGCTACGCTCATGTCGTATCGCCCTGCTGCCATTCCAGGAATGATAGCGTCGAATGTCGCAACCTTGATGTCAACACGCAGGCCTAGCGCCTGTCCGATCAGGCGTGCAATTTCAGGATTGATCCCAGTCATGTTCTGGGTACCAGCTTCGTAATACTGGGTAGGCGGTTCGTTGGTTGGCATGACCACACGAAGCACTTTCTGAGCCTTAATTGATTCCGGCAGAAGCTTCACCGCCTCCTGGTCTACCGCCAGAGCAGGAACGCCCGTCTCACCAGCGTAGCTTGAGGAACCAGCGATCAACAGCGAAGCAGCCAACAGGCCAGCCATCGCTACTCGCGGAGCGCGGAATTTGCGGGGGATTTCAAAGTAGCTGATCATCGAAAAATCTCCGTTCTTGCATGGTTGGTGAATATTTCTGGCGAAACTCCCAAGAAAGGGAACTAGCCTCGGTATAGCTTTGTTATGCTTATTAATCTGTATTTTTCTTACAATGGCGATTCGTATCTGGTCACAAATGATTCGTCATCTTCATTTACTCTTCGTACTGTCACAACTCAGGCGCTTTTCAAACTTCACATTCACGTGGCACACAGGAGGCCCTCTCCGAATGGGGCATACTCCCCTTGATAGCCAACGTGCAGCCGCACTAGCGCACGTCTGCGACGCCTAAAGTCTTCTTCACGTCGCGCTTCCTTTCCGGACTCGCGAGGCTGAAACCCAAATCATCGACCCGAATACCTCGCGACACACGTTTTGTCTTCCCAGCGCGCACCACCGATGACTCAATCGGCTAGCCGCGACGGAATGGGCACTCGACTGGGAAATGACGTACCACCCATACAAATTCCGTATCGTCGCCCCCCCTTCGTCGCCCGCCCACCTTTTCCGCAGTGGGGCGGATGGCATCGACTCCGCGTCGAGCCTGTGGCGTCCGCTTGGGAGATCCACTCGTTCATCCTAGCTCATCAAGATGATTCATCATGGGAGAAATAATAGCCCCTATGGAAGAATATGATCGTTTTTTATTGTAGGTGTTTACACCCGTATCCCGGGAAAAATGTCCATGCTTCAGGCACATTTAAGGGGATATTGCATCAATTTCGCGCATGCTGACGGCGTTTCCCGAGCGGTTTGACGCAGTTGTGCGTGGTAGCTTGCGACCCACTTTGATAGGTTTAAAGGGGTGACGTGGAAGATTACGGTTTCCCTGGCGGTGGGTCATGATCACCGTGAACCAGCTGCAAACGCATATGGTTACGGTTGGGCAGGAATGCGCAGGCACCAGCAGCAGATCGCGCGGAAGTATTTCTCGATTCGCAATTGAAAGCGACTGGGTGCGAAATATCTGGAGCTCGTGCAGTGCCGAGAGCCAGGCCGTCGGCCTGGAATATCCAGGGCATCTGCGGGGCTAGCGCAACTTCGCGGTCACAGATGCGGGCTTCTCATTCCCCTCCGACGGGTCCTACCACTGATTCCCACTCGACGGCGACGGGCTCGAAGTATGCGCGAGTCTTGTCGAAACGCCCGTTGTCAACAAGGGCGCTGGGCGCCTTCGCGGACCGGTATGATCATCAAGATCCAATCCTTGAGGCGACGATCATTTTTCAAAGGTCAACCTTCGTTCTGTGCGCCGCGCCAGGAGCCTGACACGAAGCAGGTCGCCGCCTGTACGCCAGTCATCTCCGCTGAAGTGTCCCGCTGACGGCAAACCACCCATTGGGCTGAGAACGAGCAGATACTCCCAAACTATCTCGAGCATTTCCGTGAAAAATGTACCGAACACGCCAGGGCGATAGGTTGTAAAAATCCTTTATAATCAATGTATTGATGGACAATCCGCTGAGAAACAAGGGTAAACACCTAAATCTCATAACAATCGAACTCTGCCACGAAGATATATCATTTCTACCACAAGAAACCATCACGCATTGCAACTCGATCTACGGCGGAACACTGCCATAGGCAGGGGCCAACCCGCCTTTTCCGCGTTGCACTCAGCATTACAGCATCCCGGACCAAGTCGCGATGGACGTCAGGCCTTCGGACCGGTGTCGCCACCCCATACCCAGGATCCATCCCAGATTCGCGCGCACCTTTACAAATCTGGGATGGGACGCTGGATGCGATACCAATGCGGGGTCGAGCCTTAGCCGGCCTGCACCGATCACTGGCAGCCCCCGCTCCGCGCCAGATTTCGCGACACAGATTTGTGTGAGGATACGACGTTGCGAAAGCTCAACGGTGAATGGAGATGAACACAACGCCTGACATTCAGAGGCCGGCTACCCAAACGGCCGTCAAGCCAATCCTCTCATGCCGCCTCATCCCGTGACGGTCGAGTCTCGGCACACCGGAAAGAGAAAAACCTGGGCGATAGACTGGGAGTGGGCGTCGCACCTTACTGTGGGTTAGGCCACACATTAACTTTAGGATCAGCGGAGACGAAATGATCAGATCCCGAGCAAGCAAAAGTACGAGTGGGGATTATGTGGAGACAGTGCCCGAAGACATGCTTCAGGCCGAACGGCAGGAGCGTATCGTCGACTGGTTCGACCACAATGTCGGCGGATCGAATCAAGAACTTGCACGCCTTTTCAACGCATCGGTATCGACCATCCGCCGCGACCTCGACGCTCTTGCCGCGCGCGGTATTGTAAGGCGGACTCACGGGGGCGCGGTCCGCACCCGGCAGCAGGTGACAGAGGAACAATCAATTGTCGAAGCACGCGGTACGGCCGTAGAAGAAAAGCGTGCTATCGCTGTTGAAGCCGCGAGACGGCTATCGGCTGGCCAAAGCATTTTGATTGACACAGGCTCGACGGTGTACCCGTTTGCCCAGCTAGTTGCCGACCTGAAAATCCCCCTCACAGTGGTGACCAGTGACCTGATGGTGGCGAATATGCTAACGGACAAGCCTCATATCCAGCTGATCGTGCCAGGTGGCCTGTGCCGGAGTGAAGCGTTCACACTGCTTGGCGAACCAGGATTCTCTTTTCTCCGCGGCTTGCGGGTCGATCAATTCTTTATGTCAGCGCAGGCAGTAGACGAACAATGCGTCTCCGACACTTTCCTCGAACTGGTGACGCTTAAGCGCTTGATGCTTGACGCAACGACTCACACAATATTGTTGATCGACAGTAGCCGCTTCGCCTCCCGGGCGATTCATCGCGTTGCCGATTTGACGGGGATTCAGGAAATTATCACGGACGATGGACTCGGTGACGCTGAATACCAGCGATATCTGCAACTCAATGTGAAGATCACCCGCGCACGGACGGATGTGCCGACCCTGTAAAACGGCACCACGCCAAGGTTGGGATTTTCGCGCGACCGGAGGCGGGCAACTCCCGCAGGTGGCCCGCCCGGTGGCGATTAACGAGCGCAGCAATCGGCCGCTTCCTCCCTAAATCTCGATACCTGAGAGATTCCCTGCGGCCGCATCGAGACAGACTCAACACGTTCGCAAGGGGAAGGACCTCGGTCGAAGCACCCACCTTTTCCAGACGTGTCTCACGAATTCCTTATGAGAATTTCGCCATGATGTGGCGCGCGCAGGTGTAATCCTCAAGCGCAAACGAGGACATGTCCTTACCGTAGCCCGAGCGCTTCATGCCGCCATGCGGCATTTCACTAACAAGCGTAAAGTGCGTGTTGATCCATGTGCAGCCATATTGGAGCTCTGCCGCCACCTTGAAAGCCTTGTTTACGTCGCGCGTCCAGACCGAACTTGCTAGCGCGAAGTCTGAATCATTTGCCCAGTCGATAGCCTCGTCGACACTGTCGAAACGTGTCACCGAGACAACCGGACCGAAGACCTCGCGACGCACGATTTCATCGTCTTGATGCGCTCCGGCCACAACCGTTGGTTCGTAGAAGAAGCCTCGCCCCTCTGCGACCTTGCCGCCGGTTGTGATCTCGATGTGTTTCTGGCTCTCGGCCCTTTCGACGAAGCCGGCCACGCGTGCGCGCTGGCGCTCGGAAATCAAAGGTCCCATTTCGACACCTTCCAGGCTCTGTTCCCCGTAACGGATCGAGCCGACCGCGCACGTCAGATCAGCAATGAGTTTCTCGTATATCTTGCTCTGCGCGTAGATGCGACACGCCGCCGTGCAATCCTGCCCGGCATTGTAGAATCCGAAGGTACGCAAACCTGCGACGACCTCGTCCAGATCGGCGTCGTCGAAAACGATTACGGGTGCCTTGCCCCCAAGTTCGAGGTGCGTGCGCTTTACCGAGCGCGACGCAGCCTCAAGGATCCGCTGACCGGTCGAGACATCACCCGTCACCGAGATCATGCGGACCTGCGGTTGTGAAATGAGCGGTGCACCCACGGTGTCGCCCCGCCCCGTCACGACATTGACGACACCCGCCGGGAAGATTGCGGCGAACAATTCTGCTAGCTTAAGCGTAGTAAGCGGCGTTTGCTCAGACGGTTTCAGGACGACGGTATTGCCTGCGGCCAATGCGGGCGCGAGTTTCCACGCAGCCATCATCAACGGGTAGTTCCAGGGTGCAATGGACGCAATCACGCCGAGCGAATCGCGGCGGATCATGCTCGTGTGCCCTGCAATGTATTCGCCTGCGGATGGACCATGCTGCGTGCGGCACGCTCCTGCAAAGAAGCGAAACACGTCAGCAACGGCCGGAATCTCGTCGTTGAGCGCGCCGAGATACGGCTTGCCACAATTGAGGGATTCGAGGCGTGCAAACTCTGTCGCACGCACTTCGATGGCGTCCGCAAGCTTGAGCAAGAGCGTTGCGCGGTCCTTGGGCGTAGTACGGGCCCATGCAGGCCATGCACGGCTGGCGGCAGCGGTGGCCGCCTGCACCTGTTCGAGGGACGCCTCTGGAACGAGCGCGATGACTTCGCCCGTCGATGGATTGAAGATATTTTCTGCGCCACCGTGACCCGACTGGAACTCACCGCCGATCAGTAGTTGTGTTTGCAAAGCCTTGTTCATTTTACCTTTCCCGATATATGAATAATCCTAAATATCTGAATATCTACAACCACGCGAACGCTGTACGAGCTGCGTTCAGCGGCTGCTTCCCGCTGTACTTTCCGTATCACGGGTTAGATACCACGCACCGAAAATCGGGATCAAGGTGATCGCCATGACCATCAGAGCAACAACGTTCGTGACCGGCACGTCGCGAGGACGCGAAAGTTGGTTGAGCAGCCAGATCGGGAGTGTGCGCTCCTGACCTGCTGTAAAGGTCGTGACGATGATCTCGTCAAAACTCAGCGCGAACGCAAGAATTGCTCCAGCGAGCAGGGAGGTGGCGATCTGCGGTAGCACGATATGGCGGAGCGTCTGCCAGCCATCCGCACCAAGATCCATCGACGCCTCGACGAGGCTCGATGGCATTCGGCGCAGACGGGCGACCACGTTGTTGTACACCATGACCACGCAGAACGTGCCGTGCCCGACCGCAATGGTCCAGAACCCCAGATCGAGGTTTGCGGTCTTGAATGCGGAAAGCAGTGCGATCCCCGTGACAATGCCAGGCAGCGCAATAGGCAGGATCAGTGCGAAGGTAATTGCTTCCTTGCCGAAGAAATTTCGCCGATAGAGCGCACCAGCCGCTGCTGTCCCGAGGGTCATCGCCAACAGTGTGGCGAGCGCGGCAACCTTGATAGAGAGCCACGCCGCGTCGAGCATGTCGTCGCGCGCGAAGGCGTCTGCAAACCAGTGCAGCGTAAACCCCTTTAGCGGGAAGCTGAACGCGCTTGTCTCCGTGTTGAAGGCATACAGCGCGACTACGAGGATCGGCAGGTGCAGGAATGCCAGCCCGCCCCAAGCGGCGCCGCGCAGGAAGACCGATGGTTGAGCGTCAGAGTGCATCGAAGGCTCCTAACCTTTTGGCAAAAGCGAGATAGACGCCGATAAGCAACATCGGTACGAGCGTGAACGCGGCCGCCATCGGTACGTTGCCGATCGAGCCCTGCATCGTGTAGACCATCGTGCCAATGTATAAACCGCTCGGACCGACGACTTGCGGAATGATGTAGTCGCCAAGCGTAAGGGAAAACGTGAAGATCGAACCCGCGGCTATGCCCGGAAACGTGAGCGGGAGGATCACGGTGCGAAACGTCTGGCGAGGATGCGCGCCAAGATCAGCAGAGGCGTGAAGAAGATTTGCGGGAATTCGTTCGATCGCTGCCTGGATCGGCAAGATCATGAATGGCAGCCAGATATAGGTGAAGACAAGGAATCGACCAAGATTCGAGGTCGAGAGCGAATCGCCGCCAATTACAGGCAAATGCAACAACGCGTCCAGCGCAGGGCGCAGATGAAGTGTTTCGACGAACCAGTAGAGCATGCCCCCTTGCGCAAGGATCACTGTCCACGCGTAGACCTTAACAATATAACTCGCCCACATTGGCAGCATCACGGCCACATAGAACAGCCCCTTTTTCCATCCTTTTGTGTAACGCGCCATGTAGTAGGCAATCGGGAAAGCAACCAGCGCGCTCATGATCGTTACGCAGCACGCCATCCCTGCCGTGCGCAAAATGACATCGAGATTGGCTGCATCGTGCACGAGCGCCAGATAGTTCGCGAACGTGAAGTCGCGACTGACGGCCATCGTAAAATCGTCGAACCGGTAGACACTTTGCAGAAGCAGCGCGAGAAGCGAACCGAGGTAGACTACGCCGAACCACAACAGCGGCGGCAACAACAGCAACAACAGATAAAGATTCGCGTGGCGATAGAGGAACCCGCTTGCGCGGCGCAAAAGACTATCGCGCGCGCGAGGCGGAAGTGGAACGGCCGTGTTTGAGGTCGTAGGCATGCTCATCCTCTTTTCTCCAGCACCACCATCGCGCGACGCGACCAGGCGAGGGTCACCGCCCCGCCAACGGTGGGCAGGCTCGCCGTCGAATCGTCCTGGTTCGAAACGGTGACGGCAAGCGTCTGCCCGGAAGCCGAGCGCACTTCGAATCTGCTCGTCGCGCCGTGGTACTGGATATCGATGAGGATGCCTGGCAAGTGCACATCTGCGTCGATACCCGATTGTGCCTTTACGAAGCGGATGTGCTCGGGACGGATGGAGAACGCCGTATCGACACCTGCGAGCTGCAGCGAGCCGGGATCGGCGATGACATTCGAGGTGCCCACGAAATCCGCTACAAACGGCGTGGCTGGACGCGTATACAGATTGCGAGGGGTGTCCACCTGCTCGATGCGGCCCTTGTTGAACACGGCGACGCGATCGGACATCGAAAGCGCCTCGCCCTGGTCGTGCGTCACGTACACAAAGGTCACGCCAAGCTTGCGTTGCAGAGTCTTCAGTTCGGTCTGCATCTGCTCACGCAGCTTAAGGTCAAGCGCGCCGAGCGGTTCGTCGAGCAACAGGATGCGCGGACGCAGGACCAGCGCGCGCGCCAGTGCCACGCGTTGCCGCTGGCCGCCCGAGAGCTGGCCGGGGCGGCGGTCGCCGTAACCGCCAAGCGCGACGAGATCAAGCGCCTCTTCAGCCTGCTTTAGACGGACGCGCTTGTCGACCCCGCTGACAAGCAGCCCATACGCAACATTATCGCGAATGTTCATATGAGGGAAAAGCGCGTAGTCCTGGAACACGGTGTTCACGTCGCGCTGATATGGAGGCAATCCAGTGGCGTCGCGCCCGTGCAGTACGACGCGCCCTGAGCTTGGTTGCTCGAAGCCGGCGACCAGGCGCAGACAAGTGGTCTTGCCTGAACCGGACGGGCCCAGCATCGAAAAGAATTCGCCGTCCTCGACAACGAGTGATACGTCGTCCACGGCACGCACGCCGCCGTAATGACGTGATACGTTTGAGAATGTGACTGCGCTGTTCATGTGATTTCCTGGCCGTACTTCGGTGTGTCATGGCGAGCAGCCCATGAGTCCCCGATGCAATGCTGCCTATGCGCCGGACCCATCGCTGCCTCGTGTCGCTCTATCGACCGCCCATAATCGAGATGAAATCCTGAGTCCAGCGGCTGTATGGCACGCACTTGCCTTGCGAGCCGCAATTTGCTACAGGGGTCTTCCAGAAGTGGATCTGATCGAAACGGTTGTAGCCGTTGGACGCGCAGAAGTTGCTGCCCCCGACCGCTTTCTGGTCACACCCGCCCGAGATGACGGGATTAGAGCCAAACCATTCGGCGAGGTCAGCTTGCAGCTTGCGGTTGAGCGACCAGTTCATCCACTTGTAGGCGCAAACGGGATGAGGCGCATCCGCATGCATCATCGTCGTGTCGGCCCACCCCGTCGCGCCCTCCTGCGGAATCGTCGCAGCGATCGGGAATTTCTCGGCCTGGAGCGAATTGACGGTATAGCCCCAAGCGCTCGACACTGCGATCCCTTCGTTCTTGAAGTCGTTCATCTGCACCGTGACGTCGTGCCAGTAGCGGTGCACGAGTGGCTTTTGTGCACGCAACACCTTGAGCACTTCCGCGTACTGCGCTTCATTCAGTTCGTACGGGTCTTTGATGCCGAGCGCTGGTTTCGTACGCATCAAATAGAGGGCGGCGTCCGCCACGTAGATGGCGCCGTTATAGGCCTGGACACGCCCCTTGTTAGTTTTGCCGTCAGGTAGAGTTTGCTGTTCAAACACGACGGACCACGAAGTCGGCGCCTTTGGGAAGATTTTCGTGTTGTATGCGAGAAAATTTGCCCCCCACTGATACGGAACGCCGTAATGCTCACCGTTCACCGTATACCAGGGAGCGTTCTGCAGCCGCGGCTCAATGGTGCTCCACGCAGGAATCAGCGCGGTATTGACTGGCTGCACCTTCTTCCCGTAGATCAGTCGCAGGCTCGCGTCGCCAGACGCTGTCACGAGATCGTATCCACCCTGATTCATGAGCGAAACCATTTCATCCGATGTCGCCGCAGTCTTCACGTTGACCTTGCAGCCCGTTTCCTTTTCGAATCCAGTAACCCAATCGTATTTCTTGTCAGTGTCCCCGCGCTCGATGTAGCCTGGCCATGCAATGATGTTGACCTGCCCTTCCGGCTTGCCGAGTTGCGTGAGCGGCGCCGCGCCCGCCGAAGTGGCAAGCCCAGCGTCAAGAAGCGTTGTGACCGCGATAGCAGCGGCGATCCATGAGTTTTGCGGCATTTTCTAGTTCCTCTTGTGGTTGCGTCGGGCAGCCCGACGGTAAGGGGTCCACGGCAACTTCGACGAAGGTTTTTCGCGGTTGTGGTAGTTGCCATTCTTGGTCGGTAAGCCAAAACACCAATACGAGCGATAGGTATTTCCGGACGGTAGTCGGCCATAGTTCATCGGGACACGTCACTAGAAGTGGCTGTCCGTTTGGGTATGTACGCCGCCCGCTAGGCATCACGTGTCACCGTCGGGCAATATCACGCCACCTGGCACGGACCGTTGGTGAGCTTCCTGGTCGCATGATTGAGATGCTGCCTCGTAAAACCCTTAACGTGATGCGCCGAGAGTGCTCGCACTTCGAAATAACCGCTCATCTCGCGCTCGATATCGGCGAACCAGATTGAGGACTTGCTCTGCGTGCGCGAGTACTCGCGCGCCACGGCGAGAACCTGCTAAACCAGATCAGACAGATTCAGGCTGCGTCGCCAGGCAGCGCCAATGTCAACAGTCGGCGTTCGCCAAGGATCTCTTGCACTTCGAGCCAGTCGCCGTCGAGCGACCACGGGCGATAAAGCACATCGGGAAGAATCGACAGGCCTCTCTTGTCAGAGAGACTCATTCAAGGCGCCTCCATACCTAGCCGACGGAACGCAAGATCCTGAGCGTTGCTGCGCCAAGGTCCATACACGACATGCGTCCAACTCACGAATACTCACCCCCGCCCCAACGTCCTATACGACGCGCGCCGCTGTGCACATAGCCTCGCGTGGCACAACATCCCAGTCGTCTCACGGTGGCGCTGATGCCGAGCGGTTCGCTCCATGTCCGCATGACTCCGTTACGCGAGCGCCGGACACGTTCTCGCCCTTAAGGTCAGCCCTTCACATCCATGGTTGGCCGAACTTCGCACCAGAAGATTGATCGCGCGGGGCACGTGCAACCTCATACGACCGCAAATACCCACGCGCCAGCAAAGCGCTCAACTGCCGCGCGCATCGCCAGCCACCCGTGACGCTCTTGATGCCCTTCAACGGACCGCCGGTACATCAAACGCACCACCATCAATCCATAAACATGTCACATTCAATCATAATCTACCACACATGATCGCCGCGGTCATCGGTGAAAACCATTGTTTGGATGCACTTCGCCGATGGAAATCAGTGTAATATCTTGATATTAGTGGAATCTTGACGCGAACATGCGCGTAAACACCTACGACAAACAACGCTCATAATGTTCCACAGAAGCTATCATTTCTACCATGAACAATCACCTAGATGAACAACTGAACAAGAAGGATGCTTGCCCCGTTCGCGACGAGCTCCTTGCAGTCGAGGTGCCACCCAACCATGGACGTGTTTTGTTTGGGTCCTCAGTGCGCTGCACAGCGGCTTGCTGACCGTAGCCTGAGGATTTGCATCGAGGCGTTGGAACGACCCGGGTGGACCCGCCGTCTGCCTGCGAGACCCTGTTACTGGCCAGACTGGAGCGACGCTTGAGGTCCGAGGCAACACGTTCCCTAACAGAGTCGCGCCGACCATGCGGGCAGCGAGCGCTCAACCCCGCCCGCTAGCTAAGGCGCAGCCAACAGAGGCCAGAGCGGCGAGTGTCATCATTGTCGACCACTGCCATTAACCTTCATCTGCAGGATTACCAATTAATATGGGACCAAAAGTCGACACCGTCTCCGAGGACACGACCGTACCCACCGAAGTCGACGTCGTAGTGATTGGCGGCGGGATTATTGGCGTTAGCACTGCCCTTTCTCTCAGCGACAAGGGGTTGCGCGTCGCGCTCTGCGAAAAAGGCCATATTGCGGGCGAGCAATCAAGTCGCAACTGGGGGTGGGTTCGTGTCACGCATCGAGATTTGCGCGAGCTCGAACTGAGCATCGAGAGCGCGAAGCTCTGGCGTAAGCTGGATGAAACACTTGGGATCGAGACCGGGCTGAGCCAGTGCGGCGTCCTGTATATGACTGACGACGACAATGTCCTGGAAAGTCATCGCACTTGGCTGGAGAATGCCCGATCCGTGGCGGGCGATACGTTCGATACACGCATAGTGGACTCGAAACAGGTCGCCGCGTTGTTACCCGGCGCAGTGAAGACCTTTAAGGGAGGGTTGTACACGCCGAGCGACGGGAGGGCTGAACCGCAAAAGGCCGCGCCCGCGATCGCAAATGCGTTGCGCAAACGTGGCGTCAAGATTCTCACCCCATGCGCCGCGCGCGGTATCGAAACCAGTGGCGGACGGGTTAGCGCGGTCGTTACCGAGCACGGCACCATTCGCTGTCAAAGCGTCGTTCTAGCGGGCGGAGCCTGGTCGCGGCTCTTTTGTGGGAACCTGGATATCGACCTGCCACAACTGCTTGTGCATGGATCGGTTTTGCGCACCACCCCGGTTGAAGGGGGGCCAACGTGCAATGCAAGCAACAAGCGGTTTGCGTTTCGCAAACGTGCTGATGGCGGCTACACCGTCGCGTACGGGTTTCGCTCGTACAGTGACCTGACGCCTGACAGCTTCCGCCTTTTCTTCAAATACATCGAAGCGCTAAAGAGCCAGTTAGGTTCTCTGCGAATCGGAGTCGGCGCGCGTTTCTTTGAAGAACTACGTCGCCCCCGCCGTTGGGCGCTGGATCAGCCTACGGCGTTCGAACAGGTTCGCACTCTCGATCCAGACCCAAT
This sequence comes from Paraburkholderia sp. J8-2, assembly GCF_905220195.1. Classification (NCBI taxonomy): domain Bacteria; kingdom Pseudomonadati; phylum Pseudomonadota; class Betaproteobacteria; order Burkholderiales; family Burkholderiaceae; genus Paraburkholderia; species Paraburkholderia sp. J8-2. The sequence continues at coordinate 180,582 of NZ_CAJMZA010000010.1, read as the reverse complement.
GGTCCGTTTCGTGGATGGCGGCTTGCGCGAATTCATAAGTGTGTTCCCGCGTCTTGCCACCGCTCGCATCGCACATCGGTGGGCGGGTTACATGGACGTTACACCTGACGCCATTCCGGTGATCTCTGGCGTGGATTCTCTGCCGGGACTCTTTATCGGAACCGGCTTTTCCGGGCATGGATTTGGGATTGGCCCGGCCGCTGGCAAGCTCATGGCGGACCTCGTCACCAACGATACGCCGCTCGTGAACCCCCACGCATTTCGCCTCAGCCGGTTCAACGACGGTACGAAAATCGTAATCGACGCAGGCTTCTAAGGTACAGGTGGGCAAAAAGACGGCGCAATTGCGTCACGATCGGCAGTCCTGCCATAAGGAAGCGAACGGTGCGATCGCCACGTCGCTCGTCGGATTGAACAGTCGGCCGTTCATGACAGGAGATCACTATCGTGTCGCATCATCCAACCGTCGAGAAGCTCCGCTCGCTGCGTCTGTTCGGCATGGCCACTGCACTGGCGGAACAACAGGCGCAGACCGGCATCGATCAGCTCGGCTTCGAGGAGCGTCTCCGGCTACTCGTCGACCGCGAAGCCAACGAACGCGAGTCGCGCCTGCACAATGCGCGACTGTGCCGGCTCAGCGCACGTCTGCGCCGCGCAAAACTGCGTTTCCCTGACGCCGTTCCGGAAGACATTGACTACCGATCGCCGCGCGGCCTAGACCGCACGCTGCTCGCCCGACTGCTGACCGGCGAGTGGATTCAGGAGCGACAGAACGTGATCCTGGTGTCGCCGAGTGGTCTCGGAAAAAGTTGGCTGGCCTGCGCCTTAGTGAATCAGGCCTGCCGACAAGGCTACTCCGCCTGCTACTTACGCATGCCGACGTTCAGTGAAGAGATCGCCATTGCACACGGAGTCGGTCGCTATGCCCAACTCCTCGGGCAGTGGGCCCGAACCGATATCCTGGTACTCGACGATCTCGCGCGGGCGCCGATGTCCGCTCAGGCGTGGCGTGACTTGCTCGAGGTGCTCGAAGACAGGCACGGCTCGCGCTCGACAATCATTACCAGCCAGATTCCCGTCGAAAATTGGCACCCCACCATCGGCGACCGGACGCTAGAGGACACGATCCTCAATCGCCTCATTCATACAGCGCATCGCCTGACGCTCGCCGGCGAATCGATGCGCACGCGCAGAAACGGGTTGACCAGCAAGGCCGTGTCGGAGTAACGACCGCGCACCCAAATGGCCACGTCCGTAGCGTTCACATGCGCAGAATGCCCCTTCGAATAGCCGAGGAGCACCGTTCTCTCAAGCCTGGAGCGTATGTTCGGCTTGCACGGAAGCGCACGCCACTCGTGCACCCTCAACGGCAACCCTTCAACTGACGTAGAAGAATGATCTGCCGATCTGCTGCGGGTGCAGTTCTTTGATTCGCCGGCATAACGCCGTGGGAAGGACAACGCAGTCCGCTCAATTTGATCGGCATTGCATGCATGCCAAGGACTTCCATCACGCTCGGATTGTTGTATGCCTATGCACGCTGGTTTCTGCGGATCTGTCCGATTTTCCGCGTCAAACCACGTCGCGAATGCTCAACGAGCTCTACACAAAAACACGAAGAGAACCCACGCGTTCACCTCGAGAGCTTCGATGTGATTGCCACCCTCCCTGCTCGATCACCGTTGGAATCTGCAACCGATCTCGCCGAATGCCTCGGCCGCATGATTACGTTTGTGCCCTTCCAACGACAATTATTCTCTGCCGGTTTTGCTACCCTGCTGCTGTCAGTTGCCGCATCCTGCTTGCCGAGGAAACGCCTTCGTAAGACGTTTGAAGTAGTGCATCTTGTTCTTCATCTGGCCGAGTTGCGATGATACCTGCTCCAACGTTTCCACAAGCTACCCCCTGAGCACCTGCACGCGCTTACAGCGTCGTTTCGAGCAGTAGCTCCCGCATGGCCTAGCCACCAAGACTGGCAGCTGGCAGTTGCGGTTGTGCTGTCGTGCAAGCGCAGGCACCCACGCCATTTCAACTCACCTGAACGTCGAGCTGACGACAGATATTTGGGAAGTTAGGGCAGCGAGTTTCTCGAAAATTCCGATAATTAGAATTTATATCCACAATATGTTGCGATAAAAAGAATTTTTTGACGGCCGTTTCATTTTTCGATATCTTGACCGCTAGAGGATTGAGGCAGAATAGCTTACTGACTGGCCTTTCACTGACGCATACGGCGATTGATGCGCCTTTTGTTATCGGAACAAAGCGAGAGACCACCCGCGCGGATGTTCAATCTGCAGCGGCTAGCTTGGGAGCCAAGTCGTTCACCATGTTTCGCAGGGTCATACTGCCATTGCCCACGCAATCGATTTCCACAGCGGCGTGGGCTTGCCTTTTGGGGTTACTTCTGCGAGTTGGCGAGCACGCCTTTCCTGGCCGAAAAATCCGTGGCGACGCTGGGGGTTGCGATCTACCGCAATACAACACGAAAGTCGCTCCACAGTTCGCGACGACGTTGTTTCGTCGGGTCCTCGAGATCGCATCTTCTGATGCTGCCCCTGGAGAGCACTGGACGAGCGATTGGAAACCAAGATGAATCAACTCGGCATGAATGCCGCGATCGTCCTGTGAATACGCAAGCACCCTTCACATTCCTGCCATTGCACGCGACGACACGGATAAAGGGTATGTCAGCCAGCACGAAAGTGCCTCATATACGCACTGGTGAAATCAAATCATGCATGCAATCGAAGAACTCGCGAAATTCGCCGCGACGCACCCGGCCGGAAGCCTCTGTCTATCGACGAAGAACGCTTGCGCGGTCTTGATCACTGATCTTTTGGCGGCTGTTGCAGCTGGTCTGGATTCCAAACTGGCGGTTGCGGCCCGTCAGGCCGCGATAGCAAACTATGGAACGGGACCGGCGAATGTCTGGTTGACCTGCAATACCTTGTCGATAGCAGGTGCGGCTATGGCCAATGCCGCAGCGGCAAGCTCGCTCGACTTGGATGATGGTCATCGTGGTGCTGCGGGGCATCCTGGTGCCGGCATCATTCCGGCCGTTTTTGCCATTGCGCAGGCGATCAGCGTCTCCGACGAGGAGATATTCGAAGCGATCGCCATTGGTTACGACGTGGCGCTGCGTGTGGCAACAGCCCGTCCAACGCCAACAATTGATACCTATAGCAGTGGTCGCTGGGTGAACTACGGAGTAGCCGCCGCAGCGGGACGTCTTCTGAAGCTAGCGCCCTCACAGATGGCCAACGCCCTCGCCATAGCAGGCGCAGAGGGTCCGATTGGGGTAAAGAAAGGCACTAGCCGCTATCAGGGCAGCACAGTGAAGGAGCTCATCCCGCCCGCAGTTGTCGCCGGGTTAACGGGTGCATTTCGTGCTCAAGCCAATGCAACCGGCCCTCTCGACCTGCTGGACAATGAGCAGCTTTACGTGCGGTCAGTGATGACTGGCGAACTCGGTCTACATTGGTGGCTGGAGGACTGCTATCTAAAGCCATATGCCTGCTGCCGTTACATGCACGCGGCGATCGATGCAATTCTTGCAATGCGGCGTGCTTGTGCGCCGATCTTAACCCTGCGCATCGAGACCTTCCAACGTGGAACCGAACTCTCCAACGAGCGTGCCCCTCTGACTTTAGAAGGTGCACAATATAGCTACCATTTCAGTTGTGCTCTCGCCGCCCTTTATGGCCGGGAAGCCTTGCAGCCGGTCGATCCAATGCGGCTACACGATCCGAAGGTTCTTGAGCTAGCTGGGCGCATCGAACTTATTGCCCATCCCGACTTTGCTGAGAGCTTTCCCAAGGGAACTCCATGCCGCGTGATCCTCGATCAAGGCAATGGGCCAGAAAGCTGCACAGTCATCTCTCCGCTTGGTGATGTCGACAATCCGATGAGCCCAGCACAGGTCAGAGAGAAGTTTCGGCGTCTCGCAACCACCAATCTCGACCCTGCCTGGCAGGATTCCGTTCTGAGAGCCCTCGACGGACTAACGACGGCTGGTTTCGTTCCGTTGTTCGGCACTCTCAACAGCGGCCTCGGTAAAATTGATCAATCAAAAGAGCGGGTATTAGCGTGAATTGTGGATTTACTCATCGAATCACGCCATTCAAACTCTCGTTCCGGGGAGGGGCGAACGCCCGCCTCGCCCTTCTATCCTCCAGCCGGATGCCGCCTGACCCGTCGGCCAATATCGCATCATGAAAATGTATGTCGAACCAAGTGGCCTGTGCTCGAAGGAACTCAATCCTGCCGACGGAGCTGACAGCCGTCAGATCGAAATGCCCTGCACTCTTTAAGTGTCCCAGGCGACGCGCCCGCGGTGCGACCGCTTGCTGGGGATCCAACCGCACTTCCCAGCATCGGTCAGCCAAATTTTTCTATTTTCCGCGTTCAACAGGCTAACGCAATGGTCGACTTATCTTTTTGCATTCCTTTCGATCTGGCTCGCGTCGAGGATGACCCCACCCTTCCAGATCAAGCCGATGTCGTCGTGATTGGGGGTGGCATTGTGGGCATTTCAGCAGCCTACTATCTCGCCAAAAAGGGCTTCAGCGTTGCCGTCATCGAGAAAGGCGCCGTCGCGGCCGAACAATCCAGCCGCAACTGGGGCTGGGTTCGACAGCAGAACCGCGACGCGCGCGAACTACCACTTGCAAAATGGTCGCTGGCAGAGTGGGCGATCCTCGCGCAGGAAATCGGACCGGAGCTGAGCTTCGTGCGAAAGGGCCTGACGTATGTCACGGACAACGAGAACGAGCTAGCCAGTTGGGAAAAGTGGGTGTCGATGGCCCGCGGCTACGACGTGCATAGCCGTTTATTGACTGCGTCGGAAGTTAACACCATGATGCCCGCATCGCCTGGTCGCTGGGTGGGCGGTGTGCAGTCGCCTACCGACGGATACGCAGAGCCAACGAAGGCCTGCTCCGCAATCGCTAAGGCCGCAAGACGACTGGGCGCGACGATTCACCAGAATTGTGCGGCGAGAGGGATGGAGACCCAGGCCGGTGCAATATCCGGAGTAGTAACGGAGAAGGGCACGATCCGCACGTCGCGCGTACTGTGCGCGGGGGGCGCCTGGACCTCTCTGTTCTGCCGCAGGCATGGGGTAAGGTTTCCGCAGGTCGGCGTTAGAGCAACTGCGTTTGCGACGAAGCCCGGACCCAGGGTAATCGAAGGCGGCTTCTCAACGCCGTCGTTTACCTTTCGCCCACGGGACGATGGGGGGTATACCGTCTCAATCCGAGGACGGGCTCGCGTCGAGTTGACGCCGCAAGCCTTCAGGTACGCGCGCGAATTCATGCCCATGTTCCGTGCGCGTTGGTCAACAAGTCTTTCCCTCGGCATCAGCAGCTTCGCCTTCTCCGGCCCAGAAGCGCTCTCCAGTTGGACGCTCGATAGTATTTCGCCATTCGAGAGGACACGAGTACTCAATCCCGCGGCGGATCAAAAAACTATTCGCCTGGCGTTGAACGCATTGACAAAAAGCTTCCCCACACTGGCTGGCATCGGTGTGGCACGGCAATGGGGAAGTTGGATCGATTCAACGCCTGACGCAGTCGCGGCCATCGGGCCCGTGCCAGAAATACCCGGCTTCTTCATTGCTTCTGGCTTCAGCGGACATGGTTTCGGGGTCGGTCCAGCTGCAGGGCGTCTTGCGGCAGATTTGATCACCAACGATGCTCCGATCGTCGACCCATCGCCGCTCCGCTTTACACGCTTCTCCGAGAAAGACCTGGATGCTCCCGCCGCAATGTAATTCCGAGAAGTGGCAAACATGATCTACACACGACTGCTGGCCACACCGGATCTCCGTCGGTTGGAAACGTCAAACGTCTTAGGAGTCAAGTGAGTTTCGTTCCGGCTCCACGACGTACGAAGGAGAATCGATTGAGTATCGAGCACTTTCGTCGCCTGTGAACCTCGACTGCGACGGGTCAACTCCTCGAATCGTGACGACAATAATCATTGCCTCACAGGTCGAGGTCGATGACGCCCTTAAACCACGCAATATGTGCGCTCCCTTTTTGACTGCAACCGGCTCTGCCATGCTCTTCAACGAAACCCATTCAGGAGCTATCTGATGATCAAACACTCCAGCCTTTATATCAACGGTATCTGGCTTCAAACGAAGAGCACAGAGACCTTCTGGGCCGTAAACCCTTCAACCGAAGAGCCATTTGCCGAGTTCGGCGTAGCTTCGGCAGGCGATGTCGATCGCGCCGTATCAGCGGCGACAGATGCCTTCCCGGCCTGGAGTGCCTCGGACAAGAGTACGCGCAGCGAGGCGCTTTCCCGTATCCTCGAAGCGTATGAATCGCGTTCGGAAGACTTGGCGATAGCCCTTGCCACCGAAATGGGCGCACCGATCGATCTTGCGCGTAACAGCCAGGTGCTCTCTGGCGCGAATCATCTCCGTGCCTTTATCAAGGCGCTTGATGCCTTTAATTTTGTCGAGACAGCCAGCGAAGAGGTGTCAGGACAAAACGTTCTTCATGAGGCCGTCGGCGTGGCTGGTTTGATTACACCATGGAACTGGCCGCTCAATCAGATCACGCTTAAAGTCGGGGCTGCCTTGGCGGCCGGCTGCACCATGGTGCTGAAGCCATCAGAAGTCTCACCGCTCTCGGGGCAGATCTTTGCCGAGATAATCGACGCTGCAGGTTTGCCCAAGGGGGTCTTCAATCTCGTTCACGGTGACGGGGCGACTACGGGAGCCGCGCTCGTTGCTCATCCGGATATTGACGTCATCTCGTTCACCGGCTCCACCCGCGCCGGCATCGCAATATCTGAGGCCGCAGCTCCTTCTATCAAGCGGGTTAGCCTGGAACTTGGCGGAAAGTCACCAAGCCTAGTTTTTGCGGACGCGGAACTCGAAAAAGCAGTGAAATGGACCACCAACTTCTGCTTTAACAATAGCGGCCAGTCTTGCAACGCCGCCACACGCCTGCTGGTCGAACGCAGCGTCTATGATAGGGCTGTCGAGATCGCGGCAGACGTCGCCCAAAATATCCGCGTGGATGAAGCGGCGAGACCTGGTGATCATATTGGTCCGCTCTCATCAAGGACCCAATTCAACAAGGTGCAGGATTGCATCACCCGAGCCATAAACGAGGGGGTGAAACTCGTCGCGGGTGGCGCGGGGCGACCAGAAGGCAAGCAACGCGGTTTCTTCGCAAAGCCGACAGTGTTCGCTGATGTGACCACTGAGCATTCAATCTTCCGCGACGAGGTGTTCGGGCCTGTCCTCGCTATTACACCGTTTGACAGCGAAGAACAGGCTGTCGAACTCGCCAACGATACCGTCTACGGATTGTCCGCCTATATTCACACCAGCGATGCAACGAGGGGACGCCGGGTGGCACGACAGGTTCGGGCAGGCATGGTGCAGCTCAATGGCACAAGTCGAGCACCGGGAACGCCCTTCGGTGGCTACAAGCAGTCCGGCAACGGGCGCGAGGGTGGGCGCTGGGGCATTGAAGAATTTCTTGAAGTCAAATTGGTTACAGGTTGGCCCGGATAATTCGGGTTCGACTCTCCGTAGTGGAAGAAGTTGCTCGGGTCCTCGTGATTACTATTGCGGCCAAGACAAAGTGACGCGCGTCTCTTTCACGTCCCGAGGATCCGACGGCAACAACACGCTTCTCCGGCGGGCCGGCCATATCGCCGTCGTGACTCCGCCACTTTACGTTGAATCGCATGTCGATACGATTCGCTCATACGATGAATAACGGCTTGAGCAACTGACAAAGTGCTACGCAGCTTGAGCGCTCGCGTCCGAATACCGCTGCAGGCGGCTTCGCTCCCACTGCGCCCAGCGAACCATGTGCACTGATCCAAGCGGCCCCGAGAACCCTTCGATGTTCCTAGTACTGCGACCAATTGTCATGCGGTAGCCAAGTCACGACCTTTACTCAACGGCTACCACGGCCCATTTTTTAATGATTCACAAAAAATCTCTGCCAGCAGGCAAGACAAAGGCTCCCGCGGTCCGGTGACGGTTTGCCACTTCTCTCGCATCCGAGATCCGTCAATATGGCCCTTTAATTCAAATAGCAAAGTTCGACGTAGTCGCCCTTTTTCCTGACGGGATCGCGGAAGAAGATCGATGCGTACTACCACTGAATTTCGTGGTAGTGTACAAGTCGCACCGAAATTGTTCCAGTATCCGGAATTTCCAACTAATGAAAAGCTCTGCCTCTTCTACGAACGCCGAACGGGCGCTCGACATCATGCTGCTTTTGGGAGAGGTAGGTCCAGAGGGATTTAGCCTCGCCGAGATCGCTGATCGCCTCGGAAGTGCGAAGCCGGCCGTACATCGCACGCTCGCGGCCATGGTTCGAAAAGGTTTTGCCGAACCGACCGAACGTTACGGCCACTATAGACTTGGTACTGCTGTGCCGATGCTTGCACGGAGTCAGGAGCGACTTGAACCGCAGGTTCAAAAGTTTCGACCAGGCATGACAGAATTTGCCAGACAGACAGGCTTCAACGTCTATCTGTTGGTACAGTCGGGAATAGACGCCATTTGCGCTGAAATGATCAGCCGCTCGACAAGACATCAGTTTGCTATGGGCCTCGGCGCCCGTGTACCGATGGGGGTCGGTGCCGGAAGTCTTGCCTTAATGTCGCTGCTTCCGGATAGCGCGGTCAGTCAGATTTTGGAAGCGAACGCTGCCAGATATGAAGCACATCCATCCGTCCGGCCCGTTGACCGGGGACTCATTTTGACCCAGGTCCTGGACGCCAAGCGACGCGGGTACGCCATCAATCAAGGTTTCTTCTTTTTCGGCGAGGGAGGGGTCGGCCTACCGCGGGCGGCAACCGGCATGTACGAAGTCAACATGGCGTTTTCATTCAACGCGCCCCTCGAGATGATGAACGATGCCTGGATCGAGTCGCAAGTCTCCTTGCTACGCGACTGTCTCAAGTAGCAGAATGCGCCGAAGCCGTAGCTACTGTAAGCCGAAATACACCTTGCTGATGGATTTCGGCTCATTCGTGTGGCGACATTCGCTCGCAGATGCTGTCACACATCGCTCAATACCGAATTGCCAATCAGGATTCCGAAATAGAATCCGACTACGGTCGTGAAGGGACGAGACAGTTACCTAGAGCGTGGCGCCAAACGACTGCCCAACAACTAACGCCTTTCGCACTCGCAGTGCGTACGAAGTCCTCCCTCAACACCTCGAGCATGGCTAAACGAGTCACGCGAGTGATGTAGGCCATCATGATAAGAGCTAGACTGACAGTCGGCAGTATCGTTCACGCAACCAGCCTGTGCGCGTGTCGCCAGCCCCTGTGCTGATGACCGGAAACCAGTGCGGTCGAATGGTAAGCGGCTCGTGCCGGCCGTTGTAGACGGCGGACGAGGGAGACATCAAAGTGATGCCCATCATCATTTCCGAAGCAGAACCTGCCCGACGGCACGGACATCTCTATGGCAGGTTGGGCGCCTCCGTCAATGCCTTCGGCCGCCTTGAAGACTCGAGCGTCAGGATGACGATCCCGGTGATCACCGCTGCGGGCGCCAGCATGAAGGCCGGTGCTGCCGTCGAGTGTGTCAACCTTATCAGTAGCGTCGACATAAACGGCGAAAATCCGCCGAAAACAAGCACTGCGAGCATGAAGCCGCTTGTCATCCACTGGGAACGCAAGGCTGTCGGGAAGATCTCGCAAATTGCCGCCGGACCAGGTCCCGAGAAAGTCGCATACAAGGCCGCAATACAGCACTCAAGCACGATTACCTCTGTGAGGCTACCCGCCTGCGACATCTGATGCATGAGTGGGTAAATCAGAATCGCCGTCGCGAAGCAGCCAAAGAGCAGCAAAGGCTTCCGCCCAACGCGATCCGACAGTGCACCCATAACGGGCAGCAGGATCATTTGCGTCAGTAGTGCAAAATTACTGGCCATCAACGCGTCATGTCGAGAGAGCCCGACCTCATGCTCGACATATGTCACCATGTACGAAGACAGCATGTAGGACAACATGGTCCAGAAAATCGTAAATCCGAAAGCTTTCAGGCCGAGCTTCCACGGAGATTTGTAATCTGTTGCAGCTTTTCCTTCCCTTTCCATCTGGCTGTATTCAGGAGTTTCTCCCGAATGCGTTCTGAGGTAGATGCTAACCATGAAAATCGCCAGCCCGCCCACAACGAACGGAATTCGCCAGCCCCAAGAATCCACAGCTGCCGGCGAAATCGTGGCGGCAATCACTGTTGCGCCCAGCGACGCGAGCAGCGAACCGCCCGATGTGCTGACACTCTGAAAACTTCCGAAGAAACCTCTGTTCTCCCGAGGTGCCCATTCGACGATGTAGGTCGCAGCCGTTCCCCATTCGCCGCCCGTAGCAAATCCCTGGACTAGCCGCAACGCTACTAGTGCGATCGAAGCGATGGCACCAATATTGTGGTAGGTCGGAATCAGGCCAACACCAATCGTTCCGATCGACATCAACGATACTGTCCAGAGCAGAACCGGTTTGCGGCCTCTCCGCCCCGCCATCCGCCCGAAGAAAATAGCGCCGAGCGGTTGCATCACAAAACCGATCCCGTACACGGCAAACACCTGCATCAGCGCGGCAACAGGGTCAGCGCTCGGGAAAAACTGCCTGCCAATTGTCGATGCGAAATACGAGTAGACCGCAATATTGAAGATGTCGAGTATATTTCCGCTTCCAGCGGCAAATACCGCTGTCCAAATCTTTCGCCTCGAAATCAGGATTTCCAATTTTCGCTCCTTCAGACTGTACCGCTGCGACGACAGGTTCCTGCGTTATAGGCTATCGTCGCAACGCTTTAACACAACGATGGGCTCATCGCGGAAATAGATCAAAATACGTGACGAATGCCCGCAGTAACTACGAGTTGGTCTGCACTACTTGAGGGAGTCAAAGCGGTGATAGCCGCAACAGCTCGCTTGCCGGTCGAATCGACGCCACTCGCGTGCTGGTAGACGGCAACCGAGTAAAGACTCGTTGACTTGGACAGTGCGTAGTCTGCGCCAAGATTCACCGATCGGTAGGCTACGCTTCCAAGACCAGCCCCCGGACTTTCCAGGTAGTTGAACGCGACCCCCAATTGCAGTGCTGGCACGACCCGCCACTTGAAGTTGAGTTCACCATCATTGAAATGGACATTTCCGCGATATTGGCTTTCCGCCGCATTCAGACCAGTAACCGCCGTTGAGCCCAAACCGAGGAATCCGATGTTGCTATAAACGAGCGCCAACGTCGCGCCGCCAATGGTGTATGAAGCTGCGACACCGGCAATCTGCTGCGTGTGGGCTGTCGAGTAGCCCGCGAAGACGGGTGAGGTTATATTGTTGGCCGTTGTGCTGCTGGACGGAACACCGCCCCAGAAGCTGAAATTTGGCTGCCGGGAATTAAGATAGCCGGCGGCGAACTGGAAGCCGCTATACGCATACGTCAACCCCAGCGAATAAATCTGCTTCTGCGAAGGAGCTCCGCTTACCCCACCGAAGGAATAGTCCCCACTGAGGTGAAGACCGAGAATGGACGGCGAAAAGTACTTGACCGAATTATTCAGGCGATTGCTGCTGTCGAAGTTGTCAATGTCGCCGGGGTGCGTACCCAACAAACTACCCGATGCCGCCCAACTGTTGCCAGATGTGAACGGGCCGACAGCAAGCGTTGACGCTGCATATTGCCGGCCGAAGGTTGCCGTGCCCGCGCTCACCGACGACAGCCCGACAAAGGCCTGACGACCGAAGAGAGCGCCGCCCTGCTGGAACGCTCCGGTGGTTGTATTGAATCCGTTCTCCAGGGTGACGATGGCCGATAGACCACCACCAAGATCCTCTACGCCCCGTAGACCCCAACGATTTCCTGCGCTGTTTCCTCCTGACTGCATGATCTGACTATGTCCGCCGCTATTCGACACGTAAGATAGGCCACCATCCACAACTCCATACAGCGTGACCGAACTTTGTGCCCTGCTTTGAGCCGCCCATAGCGCCAACCCCGCCAGTGCGAAACACATATGCAGTCGCTTGACGGTGAATATGCTTGATTTCACTTTCTTCTCCAGACTGATCTATTAGGGAAAACAAGAACCCATCTGATAATCTATTGGTGATCCTAAATGTATAGATTTGAAGATGCTGTAAAAAACAGCGTGTTAATACGTCATCGGTGCGAGTTCATATACATGAACACATAACATCTATATGAACAGACAGTAGCATCGCCATTTTCAGTGGTCAACGGGTAAAAAGCCGTAGGTTTCCGACCGTGACCGCTCTTGGCAGCGTGTTGATATCGAATGGGACTCAGCGCGTTGAGCTCGCGCGGCGTCGGCGTCGGATCAAGCTGATCAGCAACGCCCCATGGCCATAGTTCTTTGACGCGGTTGACAGGATGCTCGGCGACGCCAGCGGTGACCTGACGTTAAGAAGGCCACGAAATCACGGGCCATACAATTCTCGATTTTTGTCGTGCGCCGCTATACCGATTGGGCGCGCGTTCAGTCGCATGCTGCTGCTCCGCTGAACGCTCGACCGGCGGCCGTTACATGGGCGACTTTGAAGTGTCCATCCGGGGAGGAGAATTCACTGATTTTCAGGGAGTCACTTCACGGCCTCCCCGAGCGATATTTATCTGGTTCAAACCTGAGAGCTTGGGGACGGCGACATGACCGACGATTCCTTCCGCGGCCGCGTGAATGCAGATGATCGCTCTGGGTCATCCGCTCGCGGTACTTGTGACGCACATACTGCCAGGGCAGGTCGAGGCGTTGGTTTCGCCGCTGCTTGAGTGTCGCGATTGCGGCGGTTCTACCGAAGCAATCGCCCCTTCCCGCTTGTCGGGCACCGAACCTCCCCGGAGCCCGCACAGCGCCGTGAACAGCCGCCGGGCTGCCAATTCGCCAATTCGCCCGTTGGCCGGCATGCCGTGTTCAAGCACGCACAACCCGTTAGACGAACTAGCCTGCAGCCCCATCCGCGGCGGGTTCGGGCAAACGCAAACGCTGTCCGAATTGCGAGATGAGCACTCCAAGCTTTGTTCAAAACACTCCCCCGGACGGGAAATCATGCGCGCGCGAAACGCCTGCGCAATCGGCGGAATTTTCGGACAGTCATCATCACGGGCAGGCGCAGATTGTGAAACGCATAACGCGCTGGCTCCATGACTGCAACCGGAAGGTCTGTGTGCGTAATCCCACGAATCCGCTCGGCTGCGAGTCTCCCCATGACGGTGGCCAGTGCCACGCCCCGTCCGTTGCAACCGTAAGCCGCAACGAGGCCAGGCTCGAGCTCGATGACTCGCGGCAGATGATCCCGCGTGAGAGTGAGCTTTCCGCCCCAACGCGACGTAAATGGCGTCTCCGAAAGCTGCGGGAACAATATGTTCGCCGATCGCGCCAAAGCGTGAAAAAGTGCCGGCTCTTCCTTGTCTGTGAGGCTTCCACCCCCGCCTGCAATAAATCGCCCTGCATCATCGCGTCGAAAATATAGCCCGAGGTCCATGAGATCCGACACTGGCAGCCGGCTTGGCACAACCGTCCGGTCGAGATCTGGAGGCAGCGGCTCCGTGGCGATCTGATAGCTCTGCACCACAATCATCGCCGTCTTGAGCACTGGATACAAATCACCAAGATAACCGTTGGTCGCAAGCAGAACATGCCGGGCGAGAACAGTTCCGCCCGGCGTCTCGAGTCGCCACGCAGCTCCATCCCGCGTGAGCCTCCTGACTGGTGTATTGCCAAGGATTGTCGCGCCCATCGAAGCAGCCGCGCCTGCCAGTCCGCGCGCGTAGCTGAGCGGCTGCACCATACCCGAGCGGCGGTCGATCATGCCACCCTTATAATAAGGTGTCCCGATCATGCGCTGGATGACCTCGGAATCAAGCCATTCCACGTCAGCGCCCTTATCCTGCAACTCGGTGACCCGCCGCCGGACAGCCTTGAGCATGGCCGGCGAATGGGCTGCCTGAATCCAGCCATCCCGATGTGCTTCGCAACGAATCTGGAAGCGCTCAATCAGAGAAAATACCGTCTCCGCGGTCCCGGCGCCAAAGCGGTAAAGTGCTTCCGCTTCCGCAGGTCTGAAGCGAACGGCCAGTTCACTGGGGTCAAGCTTGATACCCGCTATGACCTGTCCGCCGTTTCTGCCCGAGGCGCCGAAGCCCGGCTCCTGCGCCTCGAGAACGAGCGGAGCCAGCCCCGCTTCAGCCAGGTGCAGGGCTGCCGAGAGACCACAGAATCCCCCGCCGACAATCGCAATATCGGTCGAAACATCGCCATTGATCCGCCTGGCTTCGCTGCGGGGCGCCCCGGTTATCTCCCATAACCCGTAAGGCGTGGTTTGTTCTGGAACCCTCAACATGATCTCTCTACTCCCGATTATCGAAGATGCGCCGATCGCGATTCAGTGTCACCGACAAGGAGCTGCCGGCGACGCTGGGCGTTGGTCCTGGCGCCCCCCCTGACTCACGTCGCCACTCTCTCCGGAATCAGCAGCGCGACTCCTTCATCCAATGCTCGCTTCTTGCGCTCGTGTGCCTTCTTACGCTGCGGAATAGCCTTGATGCTATTGCCGACAGTCTCCGCATTCAGACTCGCACGACCTATTTGTTCCACCCTGCCATCCGAATGCTTCGCTGCGAACCCTGCAGGTGTACAGATCCACTAGGAATCGAAGCCCAGTCCAAGTGCGTCCAACACCCGCAGGTAGAGATTCCGCCGGCCACCATTATGATCTGCTCGATTGAGGGACCACCGCGCCAGCTGGATCGACAGGTAGCGCATCGGCTCCGGCGGAAACGGAAGCGGCATTTTCCGTACCATTCTCAGCTTCGTACGCTCCGTAGACAAACCTTCGCACCGGTCCAGCAGTACATTGGCGGCAAAACGCGTGGCTCCAACACCAAGACCGGTAAAGCCCGCCCCATAATGGACACGCCCGCGCATTGCGGTCGCGAAAAATGCACAGAACTGCGTTGACGTGTCGATTGCTCCTGCCCACCGGTGGGTGAACCTGATACCGGCAAGCTGGGGGAACGTGGTGAAGAAATGTTTCGCGACCGTCCGATATGAATCTTCCCGGTCCTCATACCCAGCTTTTACATCTCCACCGTAGTGGTAAATTGCGTCATAACCGCCGAAGAGGATCCGGTTATCCCGGGTCAGCCGGTAATAATGGAACTGGTTACCCATGTCCGATACACCCTGCCGGTGATGCCATCCGATCGAAGACATCTGTGCCGCGCTAAGGGGCTCCGTCATCAGCACGTAGTCGTATACCGGAATCGTGTGATACCGATATCGGCGCAACAGACTCGGATAGGCGTTCGTCGCCAGGATGACCCGCGAAGCGCGTACCCGCGCGCCCGAAGCAAGCTCGAGCACGACTTCGTGTCCTTCGCGCGCGAGCTTCGCCACCGCACTGTTCTCGAAAATGCACACACCAAGTTCAGTTGCCACTCGCGTCAGTCCGTGAAGGAGTTTGGCTGGATGCAACATCGCCGATCCCTCACGATTCCAGCGACCAGCAAGGTAGGTCGGTGAATTCACTTCGGCCCGCACTTCTTCCTGGGAGAGCAACCCCGGCCCCTCGAGCTCGTCAATCTGATACGGCTCAATGGCAACCGTCAGGCTGCCTGTGCGTTCGAAATCGCAATCTATCTGGTAGCGCCTGAGCGTTTCCTCGAACTCGGCGATATTCCTTAAGCCAAGTCTGCGCAACTGGTCCATCTCGTCGGCCCAGCGTTGTGTGCCGTTTTTTTCACCGTGGGTAATGCTGGGCGAACAGAATCCTCCGTTCCGCCCCGACGCTGCGTGGCCGATGGTGCGCCCTTCAAGCAGTATTACCGAACGCGCCGGATTCCGCTCTTTTGCCATCAGGGCAGACCACAGGCCAAGGAAACCGCCTCCGACAATCACAAGATCAGCATGAGCGTCTTCGTTACAGGACGGAAATACGGAGAACGGAGCCGCGTCGTCGAGCCAGAAGGGTTCAAGCTTCGAATTGCGGAGCGATTGGCTGACAATCTTGTCACAGGGCGGTTTCAGTTCAAAAATAGTCTGATTCATAGAGTCTGGTTATCCCATGACGCGTTTGTTCCCGGTCGGCTCGCGAAACAATAGCGCATGTTTCGAACCCTTCCTTCAGATACCGATAACGGCTACACCAACCAACATCACCCGGCCATTCGCCTCCCGAATCCGCAGAGCCGGAGATATCGTGGGCAAGTACAGCGTCGATCGTCCCGAAAACTCCCAAACCGAAACTCCGCTCATATCCTGGGATTCAGTCTTCGACTTCAGTGACTGTCCGCCAATCTTTCGGAAGGCCGGACGCTTTGTCTGTCAGCCAGCGATGCCACACATCTCGGCCGACGATCAATGCGTCTCTATCGGGTGTACCAGCCAAATGGCCCCGGACGCAGGTTGGTATACTCATGTAATTTCCCATAAACGACGGGATACGATTCGGGAGACGATGCCTGAACATCGTCCGTGCCCGGACCAATTGAATCCGTGGTAGCAACTAACGCGATGGTGTGCTGGCCTCAGATTCCTACCTAAGCCAACCAACTTGCTGATCAGAACCGATGCCGGATGCCGACAATCGCCAATTCCTGTGTGCTATTTCCGGCATTAGGCCACGAGTCGCCGATAACCGCCTGTGCTGCCCCCAGTCCGTTGTTTCCAGAAGCATGGCCATATCCCAGCGATAGGTACATATCTGTCCTTTTCGAGAGAAGGTAATCCCCTGCTAACGAAATCTGATGATACGTTGCGGACGAATCTCCGTGAGATTTCAGAAAATCATAGCCAGCCTCAAACTGTAAAGCAGGATTCACCTGATACACGCCATAAATTGCCACATTGTTATATCGTTCTGTCGTGTGGAATGTCGAAGAGCCGTCGGGTACATATTCCGAGTAACTATAGTAGGCGCCTACAGTGATAGGATCGAAATTGTAGTTTGCGCCGGCCCGAACGATGTTGATGTGGCTCGCTGAGGAATAGGCTGAATTGACCACGGACGAAAAGAGTCCAGTCGCCGAAGTTGTACCACGACTCGAGAGCGTAGCGTTACCATTGTCAATATGTAAGTAGCCAGCTGCAGCCTCCGCCTTGTCCCAGCTATAACCTGCGGCCACACTATATGCCTGCCCTGAGCCGGTCGCCCCGGCGACGCCGCCAAAGGAGTAAGCCGAAACAACGCGAAGGCCATGGAAATCAGGGCTGGTCCATTTCACGGCATTGTTAAACATCACAGTTGAATCTGCGTTATCAACGTCACCCGGAGCAGTAAAGTAGTACTGCCAGTTATTGGGTTGAACGTCGCCAACCGGGCCCGATAGCGCGTCGAATTGACGACCAAACGTAAATGAGCCATATGTCTCTGACTTAATGCCCACATATGCCTGCCTGCCAAATAGCAAGCCACTGTTTGATTTGCCGTTATTTATGTCAAAACTACTCTCCAGTTTGAAGATAGCGGACAGACCTCCCCCAAGATCCTCACTGCCCTTTAACCCCCAGATGTTGGTGGAATATTGGCTGCCCTGGAGAGAAATTTGATTGCTTTTCCCGCCAGTGTTGTGAACATACTGCAGCGCCTGATCCAGGACACCATACAGGGTAACAGTGCTTTGCGCGAGCGCGCTGAAAGGTACGACCAGAAAAGTGGTCCCGATTAACAAAGTCTTTTTCATTTCTAAATATATTCTTAATATAACGTAAGTTACGTCTCTAACTTACAAGATCACCGCGCACAGCACCATCGCCCATCGGTATCAGTTCGGCAGTACACGAACATCAGCAGTCCTGCAATACACAGATACCGACCTCCCATGGGCCAGCGAATTGAACTTTCCGCGGCTGGAATTGGGAACCCGGACGAGAAGCGTTTGACCACTCGAAAGTTCCACCACGTATCGCCTGTCAGTCCCGATATAAATGGTGTCCTTCGTGCGCCCGTTAAATGCAAGAACGACGCCGCCGGCATCCTGAATCGGATCGAAGCTCAGCACCTCTGGCCTAATTGCCAGGGTTACGTCGCCGGAATCAACATCGGGCCAGTGAAATGCGCCCGCTATTGACGTAATCGTTGAGCCGCCTCCCGATTTCCGTGCTGCCTTCGCAGGAACGAAATTCATCTCCCCTATGAACGAGGCGCCAACTTTTGTTGTCGGGAATTCGTATATGTCGCTCGGCGTGCCAACCTGTAGAACCGTTCCCTGATGCATGACCGCGATGCGGTCTGACATCGTCAGCGCCTCTTCCTGGTCGTGGGTGACAAATATGAACGTCATCCCGAGCTCGCGCTGCAACTGCTTCAGCTCTATCTGCATCTCCTTGCGCAGCTTAAGATCAAGGGCGCCCAACGGTTCATCCAATAACAGCACGGAAGGCTCATTGACGAGGGCGCGGGCCAACGCAATACGCTGCTGCTGCCCACCAGACAATTCGGACGGACGGGACCGTGCGTACTTTTGCATCCGGACGAGCTCCAACGCACGGCCAATCCGACGTGTACGTTCTGCCTTGGCTACCCGACGCATTGTCAGGCCAAAACCGACGTTGTCGGTTACGCTCATATGCGGAAACAATGCGTAGCTCTGGAATACCGTGTTAACCGGTCGAACGTGTGCGGGCAGATCCCGGGCCGGACTTCCGGCGATCATCAGCTCCCCACGGGTCGCGAACTCAAATCCGCCAATCATCCGTAAAGTGGTCGTCTTGCCACAGCCGCTTGGCCCAAGTAAGGTAAAAAACTCTCCCCTATTGATTTGTAGATTGATCCCGCGAACGACAAATTCATCACTCTTCGCTGGGTTCAATCGACTCTGATAGCTCTTCCAGACATCGATTAATTCAACAACGATTTTTTCATTAAGCTTTGCGGTCATCGGTTACCTCGTAATACAAATCAGGTGTACTAAGGAATGGCTCTACCCATAGAGCCGTTCCTTTCATCCTTTATGGATGCCTTGCGCGCGGAATCAACTGCTATTGGGCTGCCTGAACCTTCGTCCACCCGTCGCGATACAGGTTCGTCGCCTCGCCAACATCATGGACAAAATCGGTATTCCTCACCTTTGACGCCGGGGGAAAGATTGCGCTATTGCTGGCGATCGACGCAGGCAAAAGTGCCTGCGACTTCTCTACTGTGCTTGCCGTTTTCGTGAGTTCGGTGATTCTGGCAGCTACGTCCGGCCTCAACACGAAATTCAGGAATTGATAGGCGAGCGTCTTGTTCGGCGCTCCTACCGGAATGGCAAAGTCATCAACCCACCGCGTACCGCCCTCATCGGGAAGTATGAACTTAACCTTGGGGTTCTCCTCCACAACCCGCTCCACATCGTTGCTGTATGCTTGAGCGATGCACGCCTCTCCGGAAGAAAGCAGGTCGGCATAGTTAGTGCTGTTATATCCCCCCAGGATCGGCTTCTGGGCGATCAACGATGTCGTTGCCTTTGCAACTTCCGCCGGGTTTGTGGAATTTACATGAAAGCCGTTGAGCTGAAGTGCAACAGCGTAAGCACCGCGCATATTGTTCAGCATGTAAGAACGCCCCTGGTAGCGTTTGTCCCATAGCGCTTTCCAGCTGGTTACAGGGCTTTTCACGCAATCCGTGTTATATGCAACTCCAGTCGTCCCCCAAACATAGGGAACACCATACTGACTACCGTCGTTGTACTCAGCCATGATAAAATCACCTCCGATATTACCGATATTTGGAAGCTTCGTACGATCAAGAGGCTGGACAAGATGATTCTTGACAAGAATCTGGATTGCGTAATTAGATGGCTCAATAAGATCATAACCACCAGCACCAGCCTGAAGCTTTGCAATAACGGTCTCGTTGCTATCG
Organism: Paraburkholderia sp. J8-2; assembly: GCF_905220195.1. NCBI lineage: Bacteria > Pseudomonadati > Pseudomonadota > Betaproteobacteria > Burkholderiales > Burkholderiaceae > Paraburkholderia > Paraburkholderia sp. J8-2. The sequence goes on along the minus strand of NZ_CAJMZA010000010.1, from coordinate 160,717 downwards.
AATGTGTCGATGATGACCTTCGCCTTTGCTTCCTTTTCAAAGTCCGATACAACTTGCTGCGGAATTTCACCGTCCCAGGCGTACACATGAAGTTCATTATTTCCCGCAGCCTGCGCGGAAGAGACCAACGCAACCGCAGAAAGCGCGGCGGCAAATTTCGCAGCTCCAGACATATCATTTCTCTCCAAAAAAGTCGTGCGTAGTTTTACAAAAAAATGACCAATACTCCCATCTTTCCCAACTGGGGAATCGGATATAGCTATTTCTGACGAGACCATGCCACCCGCCTTCTCAGCCCGAGATATGCAACCGCCACATTAGCCACAATCATCAGAGTTCCTATTGCGTCGATTTCCGGTGTAAGTCCTGTCTTTAGCTCGCTGTAGATGAAGAGAGGAAGTGTCGTTCCGCCAACACCAGACACGAAGGTCGACATGACGAAGTCGTCAAACGAAACCGTCGCAGTCATGAGAAATGACGTTCCAATTGCGGGTGCAAGCAGCGGCAAAGTGATTCGGCAAAAGATTTGCCACCCGTTCGCCCCCAAATCCGCAGCGGCTTCATCCAGACGACTATCCAAGGCTGATGCGGCAGACCGCACGATCATGATCGAAAACGGAAGAGCAACGAGCACGTGCCCGAAAATAGTCGTTCTGAATCCGAGTTCAACCCGCGCAAACACACACATGACGAGCATTCCTACGCCAAGGACAATCTCCGGCAATACCATGGGGGCCATGAGAATCGTGGCCAGGAAACCCTTTCCCGGGAAATCCCTCTTGACGAACGCCACGGCGGTTACCGTCCCGACCGCGGTGGCCAGCAGTGCTGAACTGAAAGCGATTATCGTGCTATTGAGAAAAGCGTCCTGCAGTCGCGAGTCCGAGAGGATTTTTACATACCACCGCCAACTAAACGACTTCCAGAAGACGGTCGAACTTCCGGAGTTGAACGAGTAGAAGATGATGATAAGCAGGGGCGCGAGAAGAAATACATAAACCGCAATCGTTATCAGAAGCGGCAAGTCCATTCTGAAGGTTAGCCACCTGCGCACCACAATATCCTTCTCTACGTTTTGCATATGCGCGAATTCATAGTTTTGCATCAATGCACTCCTAAGCCAGATTTCTTTCAACACGCCCCAACACTTTCATGTACAGGGTCACCACGATCGACGCGACAAAAAGAAATACGACCGATACCGCGGACCCAAAGGGAATGTTTCTGAAATCGAGAAAGAGCTGCACAATCAGATTTCCTATAATGAGTTGCTTTCCGCCTCCCAGGAGTGTTGGAACAGCGAATGCGCCCATTGACGGAACAAATACAAACAGGGCGGCAGCCATGACTCCGGGCAAAGATAACGGAAGGGTAATCCGGGTGAAGGTGTTGATGGGCCCAGCTCCCAGATCGTTGGCCGCTTCGTGGAGTCGTCTATCCATCGGCTGCAACGCCGCATAAATAGGAAATACCGCTGCCGGTAGAAACGCGTACAGCATTCCCACCTGCACCGCCCAAAAAGTGCCAAGTATCTGCACAGGCTCATCAAACAACCCGAACATCATCGCGAGCGAATTGATTTGACCTGCCCGACCGAACAGTACAATCCATGCAGATATTCTGATCAGAAAGTTCGTCCAAAATGGTATTAGGATCAGTAACAGCAGGGCTGGCGCGGCCTTTCCAGATCTGAACGCTATGAAATAAGCGACGGGATAAGCGAGCACCAGCGAAAGAATGGTGGTCCCGAAAGCCAATTCCAGTGAGTGCCAGACAATCGGACGATAAATGCTTTGCAGCAGGTTTTGATAATTCTCAACGGTAAACCCAGACGCAACATTCCCGTACGAGTCAACATGAGAAAAACTGTAGCCAACTACAATAATCATCGGAACGAATAGGAGTGCGCACATTATCAGCATCGATGGCGACAACATGAGCATCGTCATCGCCCGATTGCGATTCACTTTCTTCATGAACAGACTCAATTAAATGGGTACGCGAACTCTCGACCTGCCGTACTGGTGGTCGCTTCTGTCTGAGTGGACCGGAGAGACCGGGCCTACTGGAGTCACGGTCTTCCGGGATGTCGTCATATTCAGTCCAGTTTCACACCAGCCTTGACGGCGTCACTCAATGTGTCATCGAGCGTCTTTCCGATACGCTCCAAGAGCTCATCGAGTTCAGATTCCGTGATGATGAGGGGAGGACAGACAACCAGCGCATTGTTGTTCGCACGAGTAAGCACGCCGTTCCGACGCGCGTTCTCTCGCAGGGTCGCCGCAACGCCTTCCTCCAGCGTAAAGTTTTCCCGGCTTTCCTTGTTTCGTACGAACTCAAGACCCGCGACGAGACCTACCTGGCGGACTTCACCGATCAAGCGATGCTCGCCGAGGCGCTTCAGGCCATCTGCGAAGCGTTCTGCTACCTTGCGTACGTGCCCGACGATGTCGCGCTCTTCATAGATCTTCTGCGCTTCGAGCGCTACGGCTGCGGCAACGGGATGGCCGCCATAGGTAAAACCGTGCGCAAACGTGCCCAGTCTTTGACTTTGCACGCGAAGCCCTTCAAAGACCCGTTCATTGACCATGATGGCAGAGATGGGCATGTACGCAGCAGACAGCTGTTTCGCCAAAGTAATGATGTCCGGTTTGAGGCCGTATGTCTGTGTGCCGAACATGTTGCCGGTTCTACCAAAACCAGTGATCACCTCATCAGCAACAAAAAGAATGTCGTATTTGTTGAGGATCGCCTGCACTTTCTCGAAATAACCTGCTGGGGGCAGAATAACGCCGCCGGAAACCTGAACAGGCTCAGCAAAAAACGCAGCGATGGTGTCGGGACCTTCACGGAGAATCAGCTCCTCAAGGTTTGCGACGCACCGCCCGACGAATTCTTCCTCAGTCTCCCCCGGTTTTCCATAGCGATAGAAACCCGGGCAATCTGTATGTAGAATCGATTGAATGGGGAGGTCGAATTCAGTGTGCAAATATGGCAAACCAGTCAAACTGGCGGATGCAACCGTCACACCGTGATATGCACGCTCGCGGGAAATGATCTTTTTCTTTTTAGGCTTACCCATCGCATTCTGGTAATACCAGATCATTTTAATAGCTGTGTCGTTCGCCTCTGAGCCAGAACTCGCAAAGAAGACCTTCGACATGGGCACAGGGGAAATTGAAACCAGTTTCTCCGAAAGCTCGATGCTTGGGATGTTGGCAGTATGCGCGAACGAATGGTAGAACGGCAATGCCTTCATCTGTCGCGTCGCGGCCTCAATGAGGCTGGACTCACTATATCCAAGAGATGCACAAAAGAGTCCAGCCATCCCGTCGATAAACCGGTTGCCCTCCGCGTCCTTTACATAAATACCTTCACCGCCGGTGATGATATGGGCGCCGCTCCGCAAATGGAGATCCAGATTGCTATAAGGATGAAGCGCTGAGTGGATGTCCTTTGCGTGGGCGCTGGACATGGAATCAGAAAAACTCATCTTTTAACCCTCTAACAAAAAACGGTTTTTGCACATCGTCTCTTTGTGTTCATATATATGAACACGAGACATATAGTTGAACACAACGGTAGCATCGCCATTTTTACTGGTCAACGAGTAAAACACCCTATGCCATTGCGCCCGCGGGCGGCAGCGGGTTTGCTAGCGCCGCGGGCAACGCGGACAGACGCTACACAGAAGATAAAAGAGTGATCACGTGCAGACCGCCGCTATCCTTGCCGGCCGCATCAGCCCACGCACGATCCTCGTCGGTCCCGTGGCCTTGTTTTGGCTGGGTAAGCACCTGATTTGTACCGTTCCCCGCCTGTCGTAGAAGATGCAATCATCACTGCGACGAACTCTAGTGACTGACTCTGTCCACAAACAGCGAGAATGGACACAGTGACTCAGACAGCCGAGTTACCCGCGAGACGCCAGAGCCGACGGCATCCATTGGAATGGAAACGATCAGTCGTCGAGCAGACCTTTGAACCCGGTGCGTCGGTCGCAAGGGTCGCCCGCGACAACGACATCATCGCCAATCAGGTGTGGGCCTGGCGCGAACTGTACGCTCAGGGTCTGCTGGTCGAAGATGCGCAGGCGGAGATCATGTTGCCTGTAGTTGTCGATGTACAGTCCGATCGACGAACCCGCCATGCACCGGAGGCGACGGACGCGCCGGCATCTTCGGCGGCTGCAAACGGCAGCATCCAGCTTCAGCATGGCAATACTTCGGTCCGGATAGAAGATAGGAGGCGTGCCCGATGCGACGATATTGCGCCTGGTCCTCGAGCGGATTCTCCGATGATCGGGCCGCCTGCAAACACACGGATCTAGATCGCTGCCGGTGTCAATGACTTGCGTTCTGGCTTCAATTCGCTTGCGGCGAACGTACAGACGGTGTCCTTATGGCGGCCTATATTTATTTGCGAAGCGCCTTGAGACGGAGCGTCTTGCATGGCCTCGCGCCGACGCCGGCGTCGTGGCGCTGACCACCGCTCAACTCTCGCTCCTGCTCGAAGCGTTTGACTGGCGACAACCGGTCGAAGCGGCACGCCCGCGCAGTGCTTTGTAAACGTCTGTTACCACATGATCCGCGTGAAGTTGATGTTCGTAAATCTATGAGCCTTCCTGCAAGTATGTCGGAAGTAGGCCTACCCCGATTGCTCCTGCGGACATCAGCGTGACCGTCCAGAGAAGAGCGGGCTTTCTGCCCGACGATCACCCAATCGACCAAAAAGTATCCGCCAAGCGGCTTGACGACGGACCCAATGCAATAGACGGCGAAGGTCTGCATCAACGACCCGACCCGGTCTGTACTCGGGAAACATTGTTTGGCGATTGTCGAAGCAGATAGCGCATAGATCGCCAGACCGAATATTTCCAGAACATTGCCGCACCGGTTGTTCAGCAACTTAATTAAGGCACGATACGCGAGAGCACCGTCGGATAAGATTTCCTGACACCAGTCGGATAAGCAGCCCGTCTCTTTAAATGCTGAAGACAGGCCACCAGGAAGCTAGCAACCAATACGGTGCGTCGCAAATCAGAGCCCTAATCCAGCAGGCTACTCACCCGCAATGCCGTAAACGCTCCTTGCATGTTCCAGCGTAATGAAACCCGCTTTGATATCTGCCACTACTGCAGAGCGATCTCGCTTTGAGGGGTCTCCGTATCCTCCGCCACCCGGCGTGTAGTGGGTCACCGTGTCCCCGATATTCAGCAGCTCAATGTCTCCGATGGCAAACTCCAAAACTTTTTCCCCCTCTCGACCTTCATTGATAACCCACTTCCCACCATCTCCGGGCAGACCTCCAGCGACACCCTGAGGAAGAGATTTCGACTTTTGAGATGTGTGTTGCAGCTCTGGCGTATCGCCTTTTATAGCGTAGGAAAGGACCTGTCCGACACCTCCCCTGAACTGTCCGGCGCCGCCCGAATCGGTTCGGAATTCTCGTCGCAGATACAAAACCGGAGATTCCATTTCGATTGCTTCCATCGGGGGGATATGACAGTTCGTCACGTGACAGGCCATGACGTTGATGCCATCCTCCCGGTTCGTAGCGCCGATACCACCAGGGACCACCTCGCCGAAGATGGAGCGGCGTCCTGTATCCGGATGTGTTGCAGTCGTGAAGTTGTAGAGGCAGCCACAAGAGTCGCCCATCACCCGCTCGGGCACCGCTTGGGCAAGCGCCCCCATGATCAGGTCTACAATCGAATGACACACAATCATGCGCTGATAGCATGCGGCCGGCGACCTCGCGTTGACGAGCGTCCCCTCGGGAGCAATAACCTTGAACGGGCGTTTGCATCCTTCGCTTGAGTGAATGGACGGGTCGGTCACGCATCGCATCACGTAGTAAATCGCGGCAAGCGTTGTTGCGAGCGGACTGTTGACCGGCCCTCTTACCTGGGGATCGGTTCCGGTGAAGTCGAACGTAATATCACTGCCGCTCTTTGTCAGCTTCACCCGGAGCCAATACGGACCGCCTTCTGCACCATCATCGAGAATAGGCTCCGAGTGTGTCCACGATCCGTCGGGAATCTCTGCGATTTCTTCCCGCGTTCGACGCTCCGAGGCATTTATCAGTTCGTCGAAACACGTCAGCATTACGTCTGTTCCATACTTCACGAACAGTTTCGAGATGTCCTGCGACGCGACTTCGACGCTCGAGATTTGCGAGATCATGTCATTTTCCATGATCCCTGGCGCACGCGTGTTCAGCAAGATCACGTCCATGATCTTCTTGTCAAGTTCGCCTTCTTCAACGATCTTCAAAGGAGGCATACGCAGACCTTCCTGATAGATCTCCGTATTCCAGCCACGCGTACCCATGTTCGTGCCACCAATGTCATACTGGTGAACCATCAGACCAGAGAAAGCAACCAGCTTTCCCTCATGAAAAATCGGGTGGTAAGCCAGATAATCGTTGGTGTGGGTTGCAGCGAGCGACCCATTTCCCGCGTACGGATCATTGGTGATCACCACGTCGCCTGGCGCCCACTCTTGTGGCGGAAAATAGTGTTCGAGAATGGTCTTGAGACAAATCCCTACCGTGTTTAACTGAATCGGTGGTCCAGCTTCCTCAGCGAGCAGTTCACCATTTACGGTCAGGATCGAGGCTGAACAGTCTTCCATCTCCTTCACGATGAAAGAATTTGCGGATCTGATCATGCGCCGCGTGATGCGTCGCGCGACAGCCTTCAGTCCACTTCGGACGATTTCAAGCGTGATCGGATCCACGATATTTTTGCTCACGTATTTGTTCATTTTGAACTCCAGAAGCCCTCTTTCGCCTGATTTCAGTCGCGCGAAAGCATCAGGTTTGCGCGCGAGTCGACAGTACCCGCCCAGCCTGGCGGCACGAACAAGGTGCTGCCCGAATACTCAACAATTGCCGGCCCGGTAAATGTCTCGGTTGCCATCATCTGCTCATGCCGATAGACATCGACGTCCTGGACCTTGTCGGGCGAGATCAACACAGCTCTTTTGTCAACCGGTCTGGCAATGGCTGCCGGTTTTGTTGCGGCGGGCAGCACTGGCCACTCCGCAGGCGTGATAATGCTGATCGCGCTCACTCTAACGTTGACGATCTGAATTGGCCGGTTGCCAAGCTTGTAGCCATAAACCTTGAGATGTTCGGCCTCAAAGCCTGCTTTGAGGGCCTCGATCCTGTTCGCGCCCGTTCCTTTGCCGAGTGGCAGACTCAGTTCATAGTTCTGCCCTTGATACCGCAAATCGATAAACGGTTCGAACCGTTGAGCGCCTGCTTCGATTCCATCTGCTGCAAGCGATCGTGCGCCCTCTTCAATGAGACGAGCGATGGTGATCGTGAGGGATTCTTCGACCGATCCACTCAGTTCTGTGAAGAACGTTTGCGCATGGTCGTGTCGCGTATTCGCACAGAGAAGCCCCATCGCAGACAGATTTCCAGGTGCAGGCGGAATGACGACCTGATTGATCGCAAGTTCTTCGGCCAGCCTGACCGCGTGCAATGCACCAGCGCCGCCGAACGCAACTAGCTTGAAATCTCGTGGATCCAACCCACGCTCGACCGAAATCAGACGAATTGCGTCCGCCATGTGCGCTTCAGCGATTGCGATAATTCCCAGGGCCGCCTGTTCAACGCTCAAGCCCAGTGGCTTTGCGACAGATTCGATGGCTGTGCGCGCTGCCTCAATGTTCAGCTTTCTCGCACCCTTGAGAAAATATCCTCCATTCAGGCGTCCCGCCACGAGGTTGGCATCAGTGACGGTGGGTTGTACCCCTCCTTTTCCGTAACATGCCGGCCCCGGGACTGACCCGGCACTCTGAGGTCCAACCCGCAAGGAAGTCTTCCCTTCGATCCAGGCGATCGAGCCGCCCCCCGCGCCGATAGTGACCATATCAAGAGTGGGGGTGAGCAACGGATATGGGCCCACGGAAGTTCGATGTGAAAGAGTTGGTCGGCCATTTGCGATGAGCGATACGTCGGCACTTGTCCCTCCCATGTCGAGTGTGATGATATTTGGCGAGCCGATTTGCGAGGCGAGTGCGGTGGCCCCGACTATCCCTCCCATTACGCCCGAGTGCGTAACTTCAACTGGCGCCGAGGAGGCATTGTCGAAGCGACAGATTCCGCCATTCCCCTGCATGATCGACGGACGCACGCGCAGTCCGATCTCGCACAGCGCCGATTCAAGAGATTTCAGGTGAATAGATATCGGTGACTTGATCGACGCATTGACGCTGGTAGTACTTGTGCGCTCGTACTCCCGGAATTCACGCACCACGTCCGACGACAATGAAACATCCAGTTCTGGAAAGTCCCTCGCGGCGATTGCGGCGATACGCTGCTCGTGCTCTGGATTAACATACGAATGAAGCAAACAGACAGCAAGACTTTCGACACCGTGAGACACGAGTGCAGATAAAGCTTCGAACACGCTCTTTTCATCGAGCGGCTTAAGCACATCACCCCGATGATCAATCCGCTCAATCACGCCCTTACGAAGGTGACGCGGAACAAGCGGCGGACTTGGTCTCCAGTGAATGTCGTACACATCGGGTTTTCGCGACGCGCGGCCAATTTCAAGCACATCCTTGAAGCCTTCGGTTGTGATGAGTCCAACTTGCGCCTGCTTTCCCTCGATGAAAAGATTGGTAACGAAGGTACTCGCATAGACAAACCGATCGACATCCGAGACAGCCACATTGGCCATTTCGACAAGCTTCCTTACACCTTCAACGATGCCGACGCTGAGATCGTCTGTGGTGCTTGGAACCTTAAGAGTGAAAAGCTTTCCCCGCCCGGCCAGAACCAGATCTGTATGAGTACCACCGGTATCGACACCGATTGAGATTTCGGGCGAGGAAAGATCGTTGATGCTTGATTCCATAAAAAACCTTGATGCGTTAGTAATCCTAAGTTATCTAAAAAATCGACGTTCGTCATCCGATCGTTCAGAACCGGCCGGAACAATATATAACGACGGGCCAATTCTTTACAGGACGCTATCTACACTCACCCCGCGAACGCCCGCACCGCCGATGCCACGCGTGCTAAATGGCTAACCCGGTCGACCGCGGCCCTCCGGGTCAACTTATGCGTGAATCTGGCAGGGATTCCCGTCAAGTCACATACTTTTCGGCTGTCTACGCCACCGTTTCCGGACGAGCACTTCCGGACGGCCACTGCATCACTAGCGCAGTAGCCGTTGTAGATGCAAAACTGTAAGGCCAATGACTCACGCTCCACGATGACGACTTCGGGCTCGCTAGCCAGCTTTTCGGGTTTTGTCATTGGTGTAGGCAAGTGCCTGGGTTATCTGCTTTCCTGCGGCGACGGCGGCCTCGATGTTTGCCTGCTCACTTTTCAGAAATCGCTCACGCGGAGCCATTATGGAGAGCCCGGCCACCACCCGCCCATTGGCAAAGATCGGGACACCAACGCCCGAGGCACCGATCACACTGCTGTCGGTCAATCTTGCATACCCCTGTGAAGAGACCTCTTTCAGAGCCCGTCGGATTGTCCGCTCATCGGTCATCGTCGCGACAGTGAGCGCTTTTAACTCATGCATAGCAAAGTATTCGTCAAGCTCCGCCTCGCTCAAGCCGGCAAGTAGCACCATCCCGGCTGTTGTGGAATAGGCCGGGCGCTCGATCGATGAGTCAACGTCGTAACGGATCGCATTGTTAGGGAGAGATTTCTCAACAAACTGTATATTCATCGCCTCGGTCAGGACACCGAGAAAGCAGGACTCGTCCGTTTGCAGACTCAGTGCCTTCATAACGGGGCGACTGCTGCGGACGACCGATGACGTCATGCCACCAACCCAACCGACGTCCCTGTAGGCGGCCACAAGCTCGACACCTGCAGGACCTACCGTGACATACCCACGCGCCTCAAGAGTAGCGACAAGCCCTGACGTGCTACTCTTCGGCATGAGCATTCTCCGGGCGATTTCGCTCACCCCAATCGGCTGACTTTGCCTGACGAGCAACTCAAGAAGATCAAGCACTCGCCCCGCTGACTTCACACTGTTCATATATGTGATCATTGATCAAATCGATGAACATAGCGTAGCATCGACATTTTTTACGGTCAACGCGTAAATGCCCTATAGCAGAGGGTTTTCAGTTGGCGATCGCAACCATGTGCGTAGAGCAACGCTTTCCTCGCCACATCGCTGCGCGACTCGGATCATGGAAAGATTTGGTCTATCTGGTCGGGGGTTCGCGCCGCTGTATCTCATCGCCGTGCGACCTCCGGGATTTTCCCGGCGCAGATCGCGCCCGCTGAACATGGATGTCGAGATTGACCTGCAGATCCCTTCCAACACCAAGGCACATCACACACCATAGGGCACTCCTACGCTATGGTGTTCCACAATCGCCCGTTCGCATTTTCGCCCTCGGCGTCTGCGGGGTCGTCGAGAAGATCTAATAACGGGAGACGCCACTCATTCTTCAGCCGAGCAGCGGCAGTTTAAGAAACTGCTCGCACCGGTGGGTCAGATTTACATCGGCGCTAACACTTAGTAAACGACTCGTGGTGCCGTGCCCCAGGAACTGCTGCTTAAGCGCTTCGAAGGTAATCTTCTGATAGGGGACCTTGCAGCCTGCGACCTCTAAGAGAGTCTGTACGATCTCCGGGAACCGCGCGGCGGCTGCAACCAAATCCCGCGTCGACGTCCACGGCGCCTTGCGATCCGGGCCGGTCGCGCCGGCGAGCAGGCCCCTTCTACTTCATCGCACCGACCTGGCGCGAGAAGTTCTTCATGAGGTACGGCATTGCAAGTCCAGGGGACGCGGCGGTGCTCGGGATCGGCCTCTCGCTGGACACCTTCGGCACGTGTCAGACACTGGCGCAGGGATGCCTACCGGGCCTCGCCACCCACTGGCTGGGAGAAAACGCGGGTCTGTTCTGACTGGCATCGCCGGAGCCTGTATCGCGCTGGTGGTGATGCTCTTCGCCAAGTCACACCGCGTGGGTGTTTGCGATCATGCCAGTCGTCGCGCTCGCCAGCTTGGGCACGCCTGCCTTGCAATTGCCCACTACCTGCCTCGTCGACGCAAGTAGGCAAGGCCAGTTCCAAGGGATGCTGGCCTCGGTCATGAACTCGGCGCCCACCGTCGGACCGCCGGAGCTTTCGAGCGTGAAAAGCGCGGTCAATCAGATTTTGCAAGCCAACGCTGCCAGATATGAAGCACATCCATCCGTCCGGCCCGTTGACTCATTTTGCCCCAGGCCTTGGACGCCAAGCGACGCGGGTACGCCATCAATCAAGGTTTCTTCTTTTTCGGCGAGGGAGGGGTCGGCCTACCGCGGGCGGAAACCGGCATCTACAAAGTCAACATGGCGTTTTCATTCAACGCGCCCCTCGAGATGATGAACGATGCCTGGACCGAGTCACAAGTCTCCCAGCTACGCGACTGTCTCAAGTAGCAGAATGCGCCGAAGCCGTAGCTACTGTGAGCCGAAATACACTTTGCTATTGGATTTCGGCTCATTCGTGTGGCGACATCCGCTTGCAGATGCCGTCACACAATTCACTCGATAGCAACCATAAGACGATCAAAAACACCACTCAGTCGGAGAAAGAGGTCTGTTCCGTCACCAACGGTCCCAATGACATCGATCCCTTCAGATCGAAGCCCCAATTGAGCTTTTTATTGTGTACCCAAACTTGACTAGTTTCTGTCAATGGAATAGCGCAGACATTCTGGATGATCAGCCGCTGAGCCTCTTGCCAAAGAGCGACTTGCTTCGCTGGATCTGCCTCAGTGCGGGCTTCGTCGATCTGCTTGTCCGCAACGTTGCAATGGCTAAAGTTCGTCACGGCCCCAGGAGTTCCCACGATCGATGACGAGTGATAAAACTGCGTCAGGAAAATGTCCGCGACTGGAAATCTCGCCGCACCATAGATCACCACTGGGCTCAAATCTTTCCTGATCATCTGATGCCAGCTCGTATGCTCTACCGGCTGCAGCTGAACATTAATCCCTGACTCTTCGAGCTGACCTTGAAGTAGCTGCGCGGTCGTCTCGTACTCCGGCAACTGACTGGACAGCATCGTGAAGGTCAGGCCTTTTGCATACCCGGCTTGAGCAAGCAATGCCTTCGCCTTTGCGGGGTCATATGGGAAGACTCCCGCATTATCGGTATAGCCGAGGTTGTTGGACGGGATCACGGATTTTGGCGCACGCGTGAAACGCTCGCCTCTGTACTCAGCGATTTTCTGTGTGCTGATTGCATATGCCAACGCTTCGCGAACACGTATGTCATTAAAGGGCGGTTTGGTTATGTTGATATGTAGCAAAGTCAGTTCAGCTGGATAAAAAACGTCAACTACGGCACCCGGAATAGACGTCGTCCGCTGGAGCCAACTTTTGTTAGCCAGACCTGCCGAAGCATCTAGTTCGCCAGCAGCGAACGCCAGATCCCGGGCGGCGTTGTTACTCATAAACCGATAGTTGATCGTCTTGATCTTGGGCACACCACGAAAGTACTTGTCATTCGCGATAAGGGTGACTGCCTGGCCAGCAACGATTGATTGGGTCTGAAACGGACCGAATCCGACAGGCGCCCTGCCAAAACGGTCCTTGCGCTCTTCGTATGCTTTTTTGCAGATGATGAAGCCGCCGGCATAATTCGTTACGAGACCAAGCAGGTTTGGTACGCGCCGTGAGAGCGTAATGCGAACTGTGTGGGGACCTAACGCTTCAACCTTGTTGATGGCTGCAAAGTCGGCGGAAAAGGCTGAGCGCTTCGGATCGCGTGACTTCTCGAGACTATAGACTACATCGTCTGCGGTGACCTCTCCATAACCGGCTTGCCATTGAACCCCCGTTCGCAGTTTGAATGTCCAAATCAACTTGTCATTGCTGACCTGCCAACTCTCGGCAAGATCCGGCTCAATAGTTGATGGATCGGTTGACCCGGGGGCAAACCGCACAAGCGCACCGTAGATCCAGGCTACCAACGTTCGGTCTGAGGTACTCGTTGCATAGTGGGGATCGAGCGTACCAACATCGGTCGCGGCGGCTCCAACCGTCAAGGTTGTCTTGGCAGCAAGCGCTGGAAATGATCCAAGCAGGCCGACCCCGATGATCCCGCTGAGCGCAAATGCACGAAGTCTTTTCATTAATGTCTTCATGAACGTCCTTTCCGTGAAAAAGTCATGTGTCATCCGCTCACGCGGCCGCTCGCCGAACGAAGTGCCCGTTTGAGAGCATCTCCCAGCTCTGAGGAGCAGGTGAATAGCCCAAGGGTTTGATTGGACTGCGGGGCGGCCTATCGTCGATCAATGCGCGCTCGCGCGTTCCGCGCTGATCAGGATGCGTGATGGGGATTGCAGAAAGGAGCCTCTGGGTATATCCGTGGCCGGGTCGACCGATCACGTCTTCGCGACTGCCTATTTCGACAATTTCACCGAAGTACATGACCGCAACGCGATCGGATATTTTTTCAATCGCAGCCATATCATGACTGATGAAAAGATACGAAACACCGAACTCTCTCTGCAAATCGATCATGAGATCAATGACCTGGTCTTTGACCGCAACGTCGAGAGCCGAAACAGCTTCATCGGCGATGATAAGTTTGGGCGACATCGCCAACGCGCGAGCGATACAAATCCGTTGGCGTTGACCACCGGAAAATTCGTGCGGAAGGCTTCCGGCCCGCTTGGGGTTAAGACCAACGCGCTCGAGAAGCCACTCCATCCGCTGGTGCGCTTCCTTGCCGCGAGCAAGCCCATGTACCTCCATGGGCTCCTTGATCGCATCGCCGATCGACTGGCGGTTGTCGAGCGAACCGAATGGGTCTTGGAAGATCATCTGCACTTCTCGGCGCAGCGCCCCAAGGCTGGACGGATCGTCATAATCCACCGGCCGACCAGCCACAATGACCTCTCCGCAGTAATGAGGGGCGAGATTGATTATCGCTTTGCCGATCGTTGATTTTCCCGACCCTGACTCGCCAACAAGACCGAGCGTTTCGCCTTGACCGATTGCAAAACTCACCTGTTCGACAGCGTGAACCTCTCCAGTTAAACGTCCAAACAACCCGGAATTGGAAGGAAAGCGCACGCAAAGGTTGTTAACTTCGAGAATGGCTTCCTTCCCCCGAAACGTTAGTGGCATTTTTTCGACGGGACTTCGCACTATGGCTCCATCGACTGATTTTCCGACCAAGCTAGGTGCCGCCTCGATCAGACGGCGGGTATAGGGGTCGCGCGGGTTCGAGAAAACCTGGTGAGCCGTGCCTTGCTCGACCACCCGGCCGTGGCGCATCACTAGCACCTGATCTGCAATCTCTGCGACGACTCCCATATCATGCGTGATGAAAATCATCGACATGCCGGTCCTGCGCTGAAGGTCTTTCAGCAGCGCAAGGATTTGGGACTGGACCGTGACGTCCAGTGCGGTCGTTGGTTCATCGGCAATGATCAGCTTCGGGTTACAGGCGAGTGCCATCGCAATCATCACGCGCTGACGCATGCCGCCAGAGAACGTATGTGGATAGGCATCAATGCGGCGCTCGGGATCGGGAATACGAACCGTGCGCAACATGTCGAGGACAGCTTCCCGCAGTTCCCTGCCTGAAAGGCCTCGGTGAATGCGGATCGCTTCACCAATTTGATCACCAATTCGCTGGACCGGATTGAGTGACGTCATCGGCTCCTGGAAGATCATGCTGATCTTGCCACCACGGACGCACCGCAATTCCGGTTCCCTCAACGTCAGTAACTCCTGACCGTCAAGTCTTATTGAACCGCTCGCCCTTCCAATCCCATCGGGTAGCAATCTCATGATCGCAAGCGACGTTACGCTTTTTCCAGAGCCCGACTCGCCGACGATCGCCAGCGTGCTGCCCGCCGGAACATGGAAGTTGAGATCATGAACAACGGTATGAGTGCCGAATGCGATTTTGAGATCGCGAACTGTGAGAATCGAGTTATCGCTCATCATGACACGTCTTTCAGGCGGGGATCGATTGCGTCCCGCAAACCATCGCCAATGAGGTTAAAAGCCAGAACAAGCAAAAGAATTGCCATGCTCGGGAAAAGAGCGAGATAAAACGACCCCAGAATGCTCTCAAAGCCGTCTCGGACCATCCCACCCCATGTTGGAGTCGGGGGCGCCAACCCAAGTCCGATGAACGCAAGCGAAGCTTCCGTGCGCACCGCTGTCGCCATCCACAGAGAGGCCATAACCATAACCTCGGGGACGATCGCTGGAAGGATATGGCGGAACAGGATTCTCAGACTGGAGAAGTCCATAGCCCGGCAAGCCTGAACATACTCGCGATCGCGCTGTGTAATGACCGCCGCGCGAGCAATACGCGCGAATGCCGGAACTGCGGTGAAAGCGATTGCAATGATGATGTTTGTCATCGTTGCGCCAATCAGCGCGACTAGAGCGAGACCCAAGATCAGCGATGGGAACGCAAGGATGACATCCATAACCTGCATGAGAATGATGTCGATCCGCCCACCACGATAGCCAGCTGTCATTCCGATCAGGGTCCCCACGACCATGGCGGTCAGAATGGCGAGAACACCCATGACCAGCGAATAGCGCGCACCGAACAACAGTCGTGACCAAACATCACGCCCGAGTTGGTCGGTTCCAAGCAGATACTGTCCCCCGGGAGGAGCAAGTTGGTTCATGATGTTCTGTTTTGCCGGCGGGAACGTTGCGAGTTGCGGAGCGAAAACTGCAGCCAGGACAAGCGCCACGACGATCGCGAGGCCAACCCACGTTGAAAAACTCAGCCTTGAGAGGAACGCAGAGAAAGTACTGCGGCGCCGCTCCAGCGGCTCCGTCGTGGAAGCAATTTCGCTCATTTGTACTGTACCCGAGGATCAAGGAAACCATAGGTGAGGTCGACCATCACGTTCACGACCACGACCATAAGCGTGTAAAACACGATCAGGCCTTGCAACAGAGGATAGTCGCGCTGAGTCAGTGCCGTCAGGATCAGCTTGCCCAGCCCGGGGCGCGAGAAGACGATTTCGGTCAATACCGAATTACCAATCAGGATTCCGAAATAGAGTCCGACTACGGTCGTGATAGGGACGAGACAGTTACCTAGAGCGTGGCGCCAAACGACTGCCCAAGGACTAACGCCTTTCGCACGCGCAGTGCGCACGAAGTCCTGGCTCAACACCTCGAGCATGGCTGAACGAGTCACGCGAGTGATGTAGGCCATCATGATAAGAGCAAGACTGACCGTCGGCAGTGTCGTTTCACGCAACCAGCCTGTGAACGTGTCATCAGCTCCGGTGCTGATGACCGGAAACCAGGGCAGTTGAATGGCAAAGAGAATCAAAAGGACAATCGCCGTGACAAACCCTGGCAAAGATAGTCCAATTAAGGAAAACAAACGAATGACACTGTCCGGAATTCTATTGCGTTTTGCCGCCGCCCACACACCGGCCGGCACTCCCAATAGTGCACCCAGCAGCAGTGAGCTAATCGTCAGCTCAAGGGTGGAGGGAATGACAGCCAAGATCTCTTCGGTCACGGGCCGGCCAGAGATCAATGATGAGCCGAGATCGCCCCGAACCGCTTGAAGAAGGAAATGAAGGTACTGAACAAAGATCGGTTGATCGAGTCCAAGACGAGTGCGCAATGCGGCGGCACTTGCAGGGCTCGCCTGATCCCCAAGAATAATCAAAACGGGATCGCCTGGGAGAATTCTCACGATCAAAAACACAAGCGTAAGCACGCTAAAAAGCGTGATGAGGGCGAACCCCATCCTTCTTGTCAGAAATCGTAGCATCACATGTCTCCGGCCAGTCGCCGATTCAAATAGTCATCACGCTGAAGATGCGCTCCGCCGGCCCCCTCCCGGACTGCTCAGGTGTATTCAAGGTATCGGAAACAAAAATTTCCGTCAAAGAATTCTTTTTATCAAAATTAGTATCCAATAATTATTCTGATTATCGGAATATGAACATCACCCGACCGTGGTCTTCGGTGGGAGTAAATCGTTGCAACCAAGTCTTGAGCGTGCTGATGACGGCCGGTTTCCATGCTCCCTGGTAGGCATCATGCGGCGGCGCAGCGGGGTTCGTCGTAAGCGTGCAGGTGCCGTTTGACCGGTCGGTTGAGCGTTCACACCGCCATCGGGG
Organism: Paraburkholderia sp. J8-2; assembly: GCF_905220195.1. NCBI lineage: Bacteria > Pseudomonadati > Pseudomonadota > Betaproteobacteria > Burkholderiales > Burkholderiaceae > Paraburkholderia > Paraburkholderia sp. J8-2. The sequence goes on along the minus strand of NZ_CAJMZA010000010.1, from coordinate 143,598 downwards.
TGCGCAGCACGACGTGCAACTGCACTGGATCGACCATACCGGAGGCGCTTGCACGGGCGCGTTCAGCCCAATCTCCATCTACGCTGCGAGCGTGCCCGCGGCATCGGTCTATTGCCGCGCTATATCCCAAGGCGTGCGGAGATACGCGCATCCAGGACAAGGATGGACATCTCTCGCAGGTAAGGAGCCCTCCCTCGTCTCTCATGCAGTTCCCCCCCAACTTCAGGATGTGTTTCGAGACACACGATGATCCGGGGATTTCGCGACCGGCACGTGCACGAGAGGATCCGGTCCGGCCGGACCAAGCCAAATTGAGCGCCTCGAGGCCGATGTCGATGCAATGTTGCGCTGCGACAATCATTTTTGGCTACCGGCCATGCTGCTTGACGCTATCTAGCCGGTCAGCGCCAACTATGTTGGCCGCCCGCCACACGTGGACCTCACTGGAAATGTCACGTGTGTGGCTACCAGACAAAGCTACCAGTGCGGCCTGCCCTCCGCTGACCGTCAGCCTGCGACCTTCTGCTCGGCTTCAGCGTGACGAACATCGTCCGAACGGTCACCAAAGGGCGCGCCGCCGGCTCGCGGCATCGATAAGTGCCCAAGTGGCTGATCGTCTCGCTCATGCTAGGATTTCCCCAACAAGGGAGGAAAGGCGATGGCGGTGCACGCTATTACGGCAGTTCGGATGGACGGGAATTCGCGACGGGTCACCCACGTGCTTTGGGGGCCGGTGTCCGTCAGCGGAGAACAATTCGAGGTCGCTCCGCACGCATCGCCTGTAATCGAAGTGGTGGATGCACTGGCCAAGGGCGACACCGTCGTAACAGTATTTCCGCTGAATGGACAGCGCGTTGCTGGGCCGGAGGTCCGCCGCGTCGTCGACGAGGCCGGACGCGAAGGCATCGAAATGGTGGACGCAGATTTCGATACGCGCCGAACGCTCGCGGACCTGCCACGGCTTGATCACGAGTAGAACGCTTATCAGGTCGGCTCAATAGCCACCAGCGCCCGCGAACTGACGCCGAAAGCTTGCCCAAGGCTCGCGCGCGGCGGCATCATCTGAACACGCGGGCGCGCCTGCCGTGCCTTCGCCATCAGGCAGTCATCGGCGAGAAGCGGACATTTCCTCACACCGCCTATTCCAGAGAGCTTTCAAGTTTCCATGAGACTCCTGGTGCACCGACGCCTCGTTGCTCCTGCACCTTCTCCACCATGGCTTTCCTGTGCCCAGCGTCAAGGAGAAGCACTCCATGAGAGAGTGCGCCGCGGCTCCAATAGCCATTGATGTTCTCTAGCATTCTCAGTTCGCGACGGTCATTTGTCTCGCTCCATAGAGCATAGATCTGTCCCAATCTGGCGTCGCCGATCCATTCGACGGTTGCACTGCACGCACCTCGTCGTAGATGGCTGTCCATGCTTGGGCGCAGCGATCGCTGTTGAGGTATGGAAAACCGTGGTGTCGAGGCAGTCTGGTCCATCAGACGGCGATACTCAGGGCACGTCCTTTCGACCTTTTTGAACATCTCCTCAGAGTTTCTGAAGAACTCGTCGCTTGGTTTGTTCAAGTCCACAGGTACAACGTCGACTGGACGGCGCTTGCGATAGAGGGCAACGGCAGCAGACTCGAAATTGCCGTGAGAGCCGTCTAGATAGTCAGCAAGATTGGCAGTGGGAATTTCAGCAAAGATGACGTCCGGCTGTAGGCGTTCAAGGATCGTCCGCAATTCCGCCAAGTTGGCGCGTCCACTTTCGGCGTGGACAGTTCCGATCAGCGATATACGCATCAGATTTAGGCTCCAAAGGCAGACTTGGTAGCGCTGAAAGCGTAATGACCGGAACGGTCCGCGTGGGTCGATATGACCCACTGGGTTTTGCGCCGTGAGCCACGCTCCTCCTGCGCAATCGCCCGCAAGAGCTATCGTAACGCTCAGCCTCGGCTGTGAAGCTGTTCGCCTTTGCGAACGCGAGAGTCTTCGTCCCGAGGGCATGTGAATAGCGAAACTAGTCGGGGATTTCCGAATTTTTCGGCAGGTTGCCCGCTGCCTTGCCACCGAAGCAGTCCTTCAGGGCGAGATCAGAAATCTGTCGCGGCTCTTTGCGTTCTTGATCCAGTCAGGCGCCCGTCCCCTGCCCGACCATGTCGCCCCCGTCTTGGGGTCACGATATTTGGGCGGCAAAACACCCGCGGCGGTCTTTCGCGGGCGCCCCCGCCCGCGACCGAAAATGTCCCGCTCCGTAAACCCATAATCGGCTACCTTTGCCCGGATATCTGCCAGGACTTCCTCGAACTCCGCAGCGCGGGCGGCCGCCGCCTGCTCCTCGAGCCTGGCCATCTGTGCTTTCAGTTCCTTGAACGTCGCCAAGATTACCTCCCAGACATGAAATACGGTGACGGCGATCATAGCCCGCTTTATGGTGACGCGACCGGTGGGTGGCCGACCTTGCGCTCCAACCAACCGGACGTCATTCAGGAAAACAGCCCCTGCTGCCGTACATCCCTCAGCGGTGGCAGCGAAGCCTTCGCGCGACGAGCGGAGCGCCGGCGCACGACACGCCGCACATGGGCGACAAGTTCGGTCCGTACCTCACCTGTCATCAGCACCAGCAAATAGAGACGCACGCCATCCGGGCCAGATTCCGGCAGTACACGCAACGAGATACGCAGGCCCAGCCGACGCCCACGATCGAGCAGCTGCGCGCGGCTCATTCCCGGCCAGCAGGCGGCGACCAGCGCTGCGACCGACGCCGGCAGTGATTCGGGAGCACAGCCGCGGGGCAATGCGATCGCAACGAGTTCAAAATGATCCGACATGGTGAGAGGTAAGGCTGGCCAAATGCAATGAATCCAGTGACGCCCTTATCGTGCCGTAAAACGCGGCGTGTCGACAGCGCGAGACAGGCCTGAGCCCACGGTGCGTCGGTCATGCTCCGGGATCGTCTGGAACGATCGTTGCCGCCGACCGGAGCATCGAACGGGCCCCAGTGTTTCAATAAAATCGACGATGAACACAGCCGTGAAGATAATCCTTCTTATCACAATGAACGGATTTTCAAAGAAAACTCCGGGGTCGACCAATCCGCCTGCCCCCCCGCCTGCAGCCCCAGCCCCGTCGTCCCATAAACCCGAGTCAGGCGAAGTGCGGCGGCATCACGCGCGCCGCATCGCGAATTCACTCGTATCGGACCTGTTCGACGCCTACTGGCTCGCCGGTTGGCTCTCGGCAGCGTGACTGGCAGCCTTCTCCTTCTGCTTCTTCGTCGCCTCATGGTGCCCGACGGCACATCCGGCGGCTGCTCCAGCCGTGCCGTGCTTCCCGGCAACGTGTCCTGTCACTCCGCCGACAGCGGCACCTTCCATGCAGGCCGCCGCCATTGAGGGCGTGGAGAAAATTGCAGGAAGCACAGCAGCAAGCGCAATAAAGTGTCTGGCATTTTTCATAATGAGTCGCCCTCCAGTGATGTCCGTGTACCCATGCCAATTCCCGCACGGGACATGCCTGAAGGCCACCTTGCCGATCATTACACCGGCTCAGAACGCACGCGGAATCGGCCACGTGCGAGCGCTTTCGTAGACCGCAATATTCGTCTGAGCACTTATTGAACAGATTTAGATAGTCATCTGGAGCTTCGGCAGGCTCCCCGACTGTGTGGGGTAAAGCAGACCGCATAGACTGCCGTTAACGTGTGCTGTGAAGACAGAGACTAATAGGATTGTGTAGTGGGCTACAACAGCGCAAGAACAGCTATTAACGTGGCGGCCATCATGGCGGGAACGCTGTTGGTCCCCGCCATGGCTGACGCACACGGCCACCAGCATCAGACGACTAAACACACCGAGCACATCCGGCACACAGTGCGCGCGCACGGGGGACAGGCGGTGGTCCATCACGCCCGCGGCACACACGGCAGTCACCACCTGTACCGTGTCGGCGTCAGAATGCGCAGTCATGGCCACCATCATGGAGCGTGGGCACCACGTGCGAAGGGCATTCATCACCAGGTCGATAACGAACTGTGGACTCAGCAGACAGTGCATGCGCCCACGTGGGTACTGCCACCGGTCTGTGACCGCGTGCTGACCTACACTGGTGCGTGTCAGCCCGCAGTGCTGGAGGCCCTACGCGTTCTGGGTCAGCCTACCCCAGTGGTTGAAGACCGGGAGCGGATGGCCACCCACCTCCAATCGATCCTGGACCACAGTGGGCTGCACCAGGTGGAAACCGCTTGCCAATCACTGTTGGCCCAGGATCAGCAGAAGATCGCGGGGCTTCAGTTGCTGCTTACCCAGGCGCACGTTGCAGCGTCCGACGATTGCGCATCCGAGGTCAGAAAGCTTGCTGGTGACGAGACGGTGGCCAGCGCAGCCTCAGCCGTGGCGGGGGCACAACTTCAGGACCGACCGATATTGGACTCGAAGGCAGACTCACAGTGACTGAATCGGACAGCCAAGCTGTCCACGGTTCGTGGGTACGATCAACCAGAGCCGGCCGCGTGAGGCAGACGTCGGCCAGGAAGCGTCGTTCGTTCGATACATCGCTAGGACGTTCAGTCGGCGGCTCTACGTCTTGAAACCGCCATTCGAACCCCGAGACTGCCGGTAGCGTCGGCGGCGATCGGCGGCTGTAAGGGATCGACACCCGCTGCATGACAAAGACCGTTCCTTTGGCCGAGGATGAGTTCTCGATCGTTGTAACGGGAACCGTTGGCATTTCGGTTTTCAAAGACAAACTAAAGGATCTTGAAAACTTCGCGTTCGTCAATGAGGCATCGATAAATATCGTGGATATTGGTAATATCAAACTTGAAGATCACGACTGAAGGATTCATTGCAGCAACAAGCACTGCCCATTGAAACCTTGATCGCACCAAAGACCGTTATGGCAGGCGCGCAGCAGCGAGCCGGATCGGCGGAAGGGCGGTGTAGCACAGAGACTGCCGCCCAGTAGCACAGTAGTCTCTGATTAAGTGCCGAATTTTTATATCAAACAAAAATTACTGCCACAAATGAATACTCAAGCAGCGATGCATAAAAATAACCCTATGACAACTACGGAGGGAGAGCAATTTTACCAATGGTTTTACGATCTTTATGAAGACTCGTTTTCACACTTGAGCGACGCTGGCGAAGGAAAGCTGGAAAAAAATCTTCGACTTTTCGATATCCGGCTAAATAATTCACTTGCCACGAAGATCTCGCTGGACTCGACTTTTCGACACGCCGAAACAGAGTCTGCGCGAGAAGTGTCTCGACTTACACTTCGACTTAGTAATAAATGGTTTTGCTACGAGGCGCTACTCGCGGCCTGTGAGTCATTTGGTTTGACGAAAGGATCAAAGTCGAAAGTTGACAAGATAAAAGACGAAGTATTATCTGAATTGGAATCACAGTATGACTTTTTTGACGTTATGCTCGATTTCTGGGGCATGGCGGATGATGAAGTTCATGGCAACTCAAAATATCGAACGGATCTGCAAAAATACGTAAATCATCTTGAAGTTGGCGCCACGTCTGCTGAGCAAAGGAAATTTTTATCTCACGTTTTTAATCGATACACCAACCATGAGATGTTTTCGGTTCAAGAGTCACTCGCACTAGTCTACGCAATAAGAAACCAATACGTTCATGCAGGTGAGTCGCCAAAATCTGGTGTTGAATTTTATGCGACCAAAATTACAATTCTTCGTTACGCGCACGATTTTCTAGTGCTTTTTTGCCTTCGACTCGGGACTTTGCTATTTGACAAAACGCTTGCTTCTTGGAGTAGCAACAGTAGCAACGAATAGGCGAGCAAGGAAGCTGCCTAGAGCCAACTTCCACGAGCTTCCGGCCGGGCTAGCATCGCTTCGGTTTCTCACCCACAAGGGCTGCGCCGTGCGCTTGCCGACCCCAGGGCAATCTGCGCCTCTACATCTCGCTTGATGAACTTGAGGAACTGATTGAGCACGCCATTTCAAGCTACAACGGCACGCCTTGACGAATTTCGCTGGCATCAGCTTCACCTGATGGCCCATTTCTTTCAATCGTCGCGCCCAGTGTTGGGATCCGCTACAGGATTCCATCCCGATGAGATAAGGCCTGCGATTCGCGAAGTATTCGAGAAACGCCGCCCGCTTAATAGGTCTGTTCACGATCTCGCCGGTTTCCGGATCCACCCAGTGCACCTGCATTACGTTTTTTCGATGGCCACACGTACGATCGTATGCGTCATGATGGATCCTCCGGCTGAGTAGGCCAATATGATCACCGATTTCTATTCGGTAGCGGCCGCTGGCCACTGACGTGCTGCCGACGCGACACACAGCGATGGGTCGGGGGCGTTCATATCATTCAACACGCTCGGCTCTGATCGCATCCACACTGGGTCGAGCCGATGACAAACTTATCGAGTTCTACGCTATGAGATGTGCGTTACCGCACAGTCAAATCCAATCCGAGTGACCAACCTGAAAATCCAGCCGGTGTCGGAGGCATATACCGTCACTGATCCATCGTGCAACGCGGTCATTAATTGCTCCCAGCGCATGGGACGTCGCCTAACTTTTGAATCGCCAAGCCGTACCGACGAGTCGACCGCCCGGCGCCCGCCGCGCGCGCGTCCAGGCGCATGGAACGAACCCTAAAGAGTGGGACGCGTCATGGACACTCCGAAGATCAAGAACAAGCCGTTCGCTGTCAATCCGGCGGAACTAGACCATAACTGGCTGAGCCGCTCGATCGCGTGGATCATGCCGTGGCTCTTTCTAAGCCTGCGCCGAGCGCTGATTCCCACGGTTTGTCTCATCATTCTCGCCGCGCTTTTCTATCTCGTGCCTCAGAGTCGTGACATCCTCGGCGGTTTCGCTGAGTCGGTGTCCGATGCGTCCGGTAGCGATTCGAAGCCGCAATGGGAGATCTCGGCGCTGACTTCCTATCTCTTTGGATCAGTGCTGGTCGCGCTCGCCGTCTGGTATTGCTCCCGGCTTCTCTGCACCGTCGAGGCGTGGCTCGGCATGCCGATGGTCTGGGAACTGCGCGACTTCCAGCCCCGCCAGGCGCACTACGAGGAACCCGAAGTCTCGCAGGACGAAAAGCGCGTGCGCCACGCGATCAAATGGCTGCCGCGCTCGTACGGCGTCGCCGCGCTTGCGGCCGCCATGGGTGCCCTCATGTTCGCGAACGTCGAGCCGGGCAGGCACGGCACCGGCGGACTCGCGCTGGTCGCGTTCGGTCTAGCCGGGCCTTTGCTATTCATGAGCGGCGCGATACGTCCCCGCAGGCGCGCCGGCACCGCGGCGTTAATGTGGATCGGAGTGGTGGCGTTCGCGGTTTCATGCGGGTTGTTGATCGGCTACAGCCCGTCCTGGCAGGTTGGCGTGCTTTCCGCGTTTTGCACGCTACTGCCCGCCGCCCTGTTGTGGTTCCTGGTGGCGCGACGCGCGATCGTCGTCAAGCTGTTCTCGACAGTCCTTCCGGAAGCCAACGATGCGCTGCGTCTGCGCGAGGTGGCCCTTCAGGTCATCGCCTTCATCGTGCTTGGCTTCGGTGCGCTCGGCGCGCTCGCGTTCAGCCGCACGGGCTTCATCCGTGGCATCGGTTCGGCGGCAACCGTGACCTTGTTCCTCGCTGCCGCAGTCGTGCTGATTAGCGGCATCCAGCTACTGTTGCGTCATGTTTCACGCGCCGTGCCCGGCTTCACCTCGTTCGTGGTGATCGTCGCATTCCTCGGCGCAAGCATCATCTTTCACGAGCCGCTGGGTTACGAAACACTCGAAGACCCGACGTCGTCCACCGCGCTCGTTGCGCCGACGATGCAGAATGCGCCGCCCTCCGCCGCGACGGTCAGCACACCAAACGTGATCGTCAACGCCTATGGGGGCGGTCTGCGCGCGGCTATTTATACGGCACAGGTCCTAGCCCTCGCGGACGATGCCTCGTGCGGCCAGTTTGGCGAGCACATCCGAGTGATAAGCAGCGTCTCCGGCGGCAGCCTCGGCGTCGCGGTCTATCTTGCAGCGCGCCAGGAGCTCAAGCCACGCGGCCTGTGGAAGAACTGCAAGATGGGCGACCGCAGGACACCACTCACCAAAGTCGTGACTCGAGCCCTCGTGCAGGACCATTTGTCGCCCGTGATTGCGAGAATGCTGAGTGTTGACCTCGTTCCGGCCGTATATCCGCAGCGCGGCCTGGCGATGCTCCGGAGCTGGAACGACGCGCTTTTCGAGGCCCTGCAATCATCGGATCTCATGAGGGCTGACAGCAGCTATCAGCCTTTGGTCACGCTCGCCATGCCCATAGCGCGGCTCGACGGCGCGATCTCGCCGCAACCGGAGGTGTACTTCAATACGACGGACGCCGATTCCGGTACGCGCAGCTGGTTCTCAAACGTACGCAACGATTCCGGTTACACGAGCCTGCCGACGCCTGGTAACCACGACGTATCTTCGATGCCGGTCGGAGAAGCCGTCTTGCACAGCGCGCGCTTTCCGATCATCTCCCCAGCGGGCGCGTTTCCGTCGCCGGATGCTGAGCACCCTCACCGGCTCGTCGACGGCGGCTACGCCGACAACTCAGGCGGCCAGACGCTTGCCGAGCATATGCCGAATTTTGCCTCCGGCGCAGACACGCGTCCGTTCCTGCTCGACATCAACGGCAACCCGCCGGATGCGCAGGATGCCTCGTTCGCGAAGCTTGTCTGCAAGCAGAAAGCAGTTAAAACGTCCCACGTTCCCACGTCCGTACTGGCGCTTCTGAGCGCGCGCTCCGCGCATGCGCTGGACTCCGAGGAGCGCCTCGCCCAGAGCTCGCGAAACTGCCAGGGCCCGACAGATTGCCTGAATCCTGTGCAGATCAATCTGGAAAAGGTCTATGGCATCGTAACGAGTGATGATCCACGCTGCGAGGAGATCGAGTCGACCCACATGGCGCCGCTCGGCTGGTACACGAGCCAAGCGTCCGCAACGCTCATCAGACGATCGTCCAGCGCCGTGATTGGCGATGTATGTCAAGGTGCGGGAATCGCCGGTTGCGTGGTCCCGCGGGACGAGGTTACGGGCGAGCCCGAAGCGCCTGAGCAAAAGCCGTCCTGATCGCGATCTTCAGCAAGTGATCGCGCCCATTCCCGCTCGCAGTTCAGCCAAATCGTGCGAGCAAGTACGACATGTCCGCGATGAGCAGAATATCGCTAGCGCCTACTAGCGATATTGCTTCGTTTTTCAACTTAACTGCACCCATCCGAAAATGGCAAGGTCGTAGCGGCGACGCGAAGTGTCAAATTAAGTATTAATTGATACGAAGTGCTAATCATTGAAAGGCCACCTAGCCGCCCAAAGAAGGGGCGACTAGGGTCTACTGTCGAAATGCCAAGTTCAACCGATCTGTTCTGGAGGCTGAAATTACCCCGCGAGCGCCGCCTCGGCCTCCAGAAAACTAGCGTGACGCTTTTCCAGTGCAAGCGCGCCGGGCTGATCCTGGGACAGTTCGGGTACAGTGTGCAGCACCCTTCCGTGGTACTGCCAGTACTCGGTGTGCTTGAGCGAGCGCGACACATGTACTCCGAACCGGGTGTCCACCGAGAGAAGGTGTAGATCGAAGAGCGTGTGGATGTCCGCGCGCAACAACAACCCGTTGCGCGTGTTGTAGTCGGTCATGACCGAATGCGGCACGATGTGCGCAGCCTCGAGCAGATCGATGACGAGGGAGCCGGTGACCGCACAGCGCTTGCGGTATGCCCTCAAAAGACGCTCGCGAAAATCGCGCTGTCCGCGACGGGTTTTGATGGCACGGTTCTGCACTTCCTCATAGACGTCGTCTTCATTGAATGCGTCGTCTTTCCCGTCTCCCGCGCCCGACACTTCCGGTTCGATCCCGCGAACGATCAGGCATGCTCCCGTCTCCCTGTCGTAGGCGTGGACGTACCACTCAAGGGCATCCAGACGCCGCAGCCTCACCGACGAGGCGCTTTGATCTAGGTCGCCTGCGCGCCGCCGGTCACCTTCACAGATGATGACCCGCACGGGCATCGAACGCTCCCACGATTCCTGGATCGCCTCGTCTAGCGTTCGTGCTCGGCCGACCTGATCGTGTGCACGCAGCCGCGCGTCCATTTCAGCTTCTTCGTCGTGCGCGATCTCCAGCAACTCGTCACGCGTGTCGCGGATATTGCCATCGAAGACAATCCGGCCACCCTGATCCGTTGTCAAGTTTTCATACCAGAGGCAGAGAGCAAAGCCATCGCGCAGCGACCCGAATGACCACTCATAGCAGAATCGTGGATTCGAGCGGAAGTTCTCGACGGGGTTGTCGCGCGCCGTGCGGTGCCACTCGTCGACAGGAAACCCGGCATCCTGAAGCAGATCGTAGAGCAGGCCTTTCGTGCGTGGCCGAAGACTCTCGAGTGTCGACTCGATCACCTGCTCGCGCCGGAATGTCACGAGCTTACGAGGCATGTCCAATCGCACCTGCCGCCAACCGGCAGCGACCCAGAAGCGGCCCGGGTGTCCATCCTGGGCCGTTGAGTTCGACCAGTACGGACGATGCACAGTGGCTGTGGGCGGCAGATCGTCATCGATAATCTTTTCAATCTCTTCGAAGGACAACTCGACCTCTGGGCGATCCTGCGTCCTAAGGTAATCTGCGAGGGGGGCGTATTTGGGCATGGTCTCTCGGGCAGGCGGCGACGCCTTTTGGTATTGGACGGTGAGCGCGCCGGGCACTGGGCCCGGGTTGGCTTTCGCGGATACACGGGAGACTAGCACCACTGGAAGTAGCCGGTAGTCGCGGCCACTGTGCGCTTGGCTCTAGTCGTCGTTCTTTTGCGAAACCCAGTTCTCGATCCGCTCGGCATAGGTATCGATCTCCCGTTGAGTCGGCGTTGGCTCAGCGGAGTTTCGCGAGAGCAGCACGGCGACGAAGAGCTGGCCGAGTGTGAGGTCATAGCGCCGCGAGGCGACGATCTCTCGCAAGCGGCCCGCGGCAGACTGTCAGGATAAGATGCTCGACAAGGGGAAAAAAATGCACCTATCCAAACTGGTCATCAAGAACTTCCGCAAGCTGAAGTATGCGGAGCTGTCATTCCAACCCGGCCTGAACGTCTTGGTCGGCGGCAACAACGTCGGTAAGACGGCAGTGGTCGACGCCTTGCGCGCGCTGCTGGCCGGGCATGACGAACCCTATCCGCGCCTCTGCGAAGAGGATGTGCATCGCCCTCACGGCGGCACTCCGTCCGGTGACATCGTGTTCGAGTACGTGTTCAGCGGGCTCAGCCTTGACGACGAAGCGGACTTCCTAGCCGCGCTGGTGCCCGGCGCGGCCGGCAGCCTGGAAGCACATATTAGAATCCGCTACTCAGACGCCGACAAGGCCGGCCGCCTGCGCGCCAAGCGGTGGTGTGGCGAGCACGAAGACCTGGGCCTGACGGCGGACATGATGGAAAACCTGCGGGGCGTGTACCTGCCGCCGCTACGCGATGCCTCGCAAGGCCTGAAGCCGAGCCGGACCAGTCAGCTCGCGCGACTGCTACAACTGTTGGCAGACGAGACCGGGATCGATGGCATTAACAAGGCGCTGCAGGAACTCGATGGCAAACTGAAGGCGCACCTTCCCATCGTCAATACGCATGAGGCCATCAACACCCGGCACAAAACGATGCTGGGCCCGCAGCTCGCGCAGCTGTTGGAGGTCGGCCTGAGCGCCAGCGACTTTAAGAGCCTGAAGTCCCGGCTGTCGCTGCTGGTGGATGCCTTTGAGATTGAGCAGAACGGGCTGGGCTTCAACAACCTGATCTACATGGCAGTAGTGCTAAGCGAGCTGACCAAGAACCCCGACTCCTGCTATCGGAGCCTGATCGTCGAGGAGCCCGAGGCGCATCTGCATCCCCAACTCCAGGCCGTGCTGCTGCAGTACCTGCAGTCCATCCAGGCCGTCGAAGGCGAGAAGCCCGTCCAGCTCTTTGTGACAAGCCATTCGCCGAACTTTGCCAGCATCGCCGACCTGAACAGCCTGGTATGCCTGGTCGACACAGGTACCACGGTCGAGAGTTTCCTCCCGCGCAGCGTCGTCTTCGAGAAGGGTAAGCGCGAGAAGCTCGAGCGCTACCTCGACGTCACGCGCGCCGAACTATTCTTCGCTCGTCGCCTGATCTTCGTAGAGGGCGCGGCCGAGTTAATGATGGTCAACGCGCTGGCCAAGCGCGTCGGCTGCGATCTGCGCCAGCATGGCGTGAGTCTCATCAGCGTCGAGGGTTTGAACTTCGACTCGTTCCTTCCCCTCTTTGGGGACAAGGCGCTGAAGATTCCGGTGGCGATCCTCACCGACGCCGACCCGGTGCCGCCCGAGGCCGAACCACCAGCCGCGGCGGGAGCGGTGGCAGTGGGAGGCACATCCCCGTCATCGCCGGCCGGCCCAACCGCTGACGAGTCAGTAAACGAAGGCGAGGACGACGATCCCGAGCCGGTGTATCCAGCGCCCGGAGATGTCATCACGGTGTCCGCCAATACCGCCAAGATGAAGGGCCGCGAGGACACGCATGTCAAGGTGTTCCACGGCCTGAAAACGTTCGAGTACGACCTGGCCCTGGAGTCGGACAACCGCACGGCCATGCTCAAGGCGCTGGCCGAGCTGCATCCGAGGATCGCCAAGTCGTTGACTGCCACCGTTGATGCAGAAGTTGGCGATGCGGCCAAGGCCAGGGCACTCTTCTGCGGCATGTTCGAACGCTCGAAGAACAACGTCCAGAAAGGCAGCTTCGCCCAATCGCTGGCCCAGATCATTTCGGACGACGAGGTGGCCTTCACCGTTCCGACCTACATCCAGGCCGCCATTCAGCACGCTTGCAGAATGGCGGAGGCCCCGAAGCCATGAGCGGGCTGACACCAGAGCAGCAAGCGGTCGTCGACGCGCCGATGGTGCCGCTGTGCGTAATCGCCTGCGCCGGCAGCGGTAAGACCAAGACGGCCGTGCACCGCCTCGTGCGAATGCGGCGCAATCTCGGCGAGGCTCGCGGCCGCGTGGCGCTGCTGTCGTTCTCCAACGTGGCCGTCGACACCTTCCGCAAAGCCTATGACGACCTTGCGAGCAGCCTGCCTTCCAGCGCCGGCCGGTCGAGGGTCGACATCGACACACTGGACGGCTTCATCACCACCAACATAATTCGCCCTCACGGCCACCGGACCATGAAGTCCGCACGGGCGGCATTCCTGGTGACGGGCAGCGAATCCTTTCTCGAGGGCTTCAAGTTCTCGACATCGTCCTTTCCTCAGCCGATCACGGCGCTGCACCTGTCACTCGTGAACGGCGATGAGGTGTTCTTCCACGTCTATAACGACCAGATCGAGCTGGTGGACGCGTCCACAGCGCGCAACCTCATTGCGAAGCTGGGCCGCACCGGCGCCTATACGCATAACCTGGGACGGTATTGGGCATACCGGGCGCTGAAGGAACGTCCCGAGCTCCTTGCCGCCTTGGTCCGCCGATATCCACACATCCTGATCGACGAGGCGCAGGACATTGGATCGGTGCACCAGGCCATCCTGGAGCTGCTCATCGGCGCCGGCTCATGCGTGACGCTAATCGGCGATCCCAACCAAGGCATCTACGCGTTCGCGGGCGCCGACGGTACGTTCCTGACCGACTACCACCAACGCGCCAGCGTCAAGCAGCACTCACTTGAACGGAACTTTCGGTCGACCCCCAGCATAGTGGATCTTGCCAATGGCCTCTGCGGTCGTATCGATGTCGCGGTGCGAGCTGCCCCCAGCACGCCGCATGGCGTCTTCTTCACTGGTTACAAGCGGAACCAGCACCCACAACTCATCACCGCGTTTCAGGGCGCGATGTCCGCAGCTGGCGCAGACATCACGCGCTCAGCCGTCCTCTGCAGGGGAAATGGTCTCGCCGATACGCTGCGTGGCGACGAAGCGCCGGCCGGCCAAGGCCTCGTCAAGGCTTTCGCGGCCGCTGCGTTGCTGCGCGACCGGCGAAAGGACTTCCTGAAGGCGTTTCAACGCGTAGCCGTCGCTGTGGTCGCGCTACTGGACAACGCACCCCATGGCCTGGCGAGTCAAATTACGCAACCTTCCAGTGATGCGGCGGACCGGGAACTCCGCAAGGCAATCTGGGCATTTACGCGCAACCCGGCCACTGGCCTGCCTTCCTCGTCGCTGGTCGCAGACACGCAGTGGCACGCTTTGCTGCTGGGCCGCGTCAAGGTCCTGTTGGCCAGCCTCGAGTCAAAGTTCGACCTTAAGCCGACCGACAACATCGGTCGCAAGCTGTCCAAGAAGGCTCTGCCGAACGCGCCGCTCGCAAGCGCCGAGGACCTGGCCGACAGCGATGTCAGGACGCTTCGGGTCGACACCGTTCATAAGGCCAAGGGAGAAAGCTTGGACGCCGTGCTATACATGACCCTTAAGGAGCACGCGCAGGCACTGCTGGACGGTGTCAGCACGGAGGTTGGTCGCATTGGCTACGTCGCGGCGACCCGGGCCCGAGATCTGTTGTGGGTGGCTGTGCCGGACAGTGCTCTGAAGGAACTTAGGCCAAAGCTGCTGGCCAAGGGGTTCAAAGAGGTGGGCATCCCGGCGGCGCCGATCCCTGGTGCCAAGGCCAAGGCCAGTAAGCCTGTAGGGAACTCGTCCGTCGTCGCCACATCGCTTGCCATCCCGAGTACAACTCAAACGCAATGATCCAGCCTCTGTGCCCGACCTCAGTTTCTGGAGGCGGCTAGCCGCCGTTTGCGAGCGCCGAAAACGCAGGACAACACGCCAGCCGAGGCCTCTCTTCGCTATCACGAAGAACGGTGCGCATGGACGATCGTCGAATCGAGCGGCGAGTGAACGCGCTTGGATGGCAAGCCTTGCAATCGAACTTTGGGCCTTCGTCCCCCGGTCCGGCGGCCATAGCGCGGAACGTTCGTCGCGAAACCGACGCAGACCGCTTCCGGCTGCGCTACAGACCGCCGCACAATTCAATATGCAACGGATATGAACGCAATGAACGCCGCAGAAAGTAAGAAGATGATGACCCTTGAGGAACTGGGCGCGCTGACCGATCTGAACAAGTTGAAAGTGATGTCGACTGACGAACTCTGGGGCTTTGGTGCCGAGCGGGGTAAGCTGGTCGCCCAAAAGATCATTGCGCCGAAAGTTGGAACCGAGCATTGGACGAGAGAGCATCGGCGCCTCGTCGTGAACAGCCGGAAAAACGCGATCCTGATTATGGAATCTCACGCGTTGAACATTGAGCACGGCGAACGAGAGTGTCCTGAATTCATGCTGATTGCAACGATGATCGATAGTCGCCCCGATCGCGAAGCGGCTTGGGACTCGTTTGAAAACGGCGTGGAGATCGGAATCGGATCGCACATTCGATACGTAATTTGCCCTCTCTCTTACCTGCCTGGTGAGCTTGACCAATCCGATCCAACATATTGACCTATCCACGCCGATATTGACCTATCCACGCCGAACCAGCGCCTTGAAGGCGGGGCGAGGCTGACCGCTGCGAAAAACCAAGTCGATTTACGACGATCGCCGCTACAACTCCGACACACACCGCCGGAGATCGCATGAGCGCGCAATCGTGTCAGCAATCACACCGCGTCGAACTGACCATGACAGCGCGCCGCAACGGCATTGTGTGACGGGGGGTGCCGCGCCGTAAATCCGCGCGATCTAGGATGGCAACGGATCATTGCTGTTGCGGTATGCGCTCGAGTATGGTGTACGCCCTCCCCCCCCAGGCACCGATAGCTGGCTGATTCGCACTGTCCCTGCGACGATACACGGCCACGCCTCCATCTAGAACGGTTGGCGCCGCTGGCGTATAGGGGGCCACAAAAAGCTGTTGAAGGCATCGCCTCAAACCTACCGCCGAACATTGATAGGTTCCATAGTTCGGGTCAAAGAGGTGAAACGTGTCTGCAGCCGTCTGGTGAACTGCAACCTCATGGCCGCTGCCCCCGTTCGTGGGATAGAACGCGAGCAGGGTACAGCATCCTTGACGATACGCATTATCCATTACATCCCCGAGCCACATTGTCCCGCCGTTAAACGTGGTCACGGGGCTTGAATCGACGACCCGAAGGTTGCTGAATAGTTTTTCGGAAGCATCCCTTCCCTCAGCGAATCGAATCTGCCTGAACCGTTCGTCGGCCCGAGCGGCAAAATTTGCCCATTGGCGACCAGCCACAACACGAGCTTGATGCTGTGCGTCCGGCATTCCCGTGAGCTGCTGAATCAGGTTATTGATCGTTGCATGCGGTAACCGGCCGGCCGGGTCGACAGTAAAGTTGAAGTTTGCGAATGGACCCGTCGGCGTGAAATACGTGCGCAATAGTTGCGCAGTGCTATGTGAAACGAGCACACCCACGCCGTAATTGCTACTCTGCCCCTCAGGCAATTGGAGCAGCGCATCCAGCGCTTCCAGGGTGCACTCCTTGTGGGTCCTTGCCACATAGTGCGCGGCGTGCTCACGATAGCCCACGGCCATGGGACGGACGGTAGAGTCTTGTCGAGAATCGTTACCCTCGCCGGTTCCCGGGTCACCGTACCCCGGTCTCGAATAACTCAGATAGTACGTGTTCCGAGTCGGCGCGCTCTGCAAAACCCGACGCGCCCAATCCAAAACGATCCCTGCGCACTAGCCGTCTCCGATTTGTACGTTTTCGACGGTATCAAACGTCCTGAATTCGCCCTGGTTGAATCTCTCCCCGACAAGTGTACCGCCCGAGGCAAGCAATTCGTCGTGCACCGGCATGCTGATTTCCTCACGTAGGGCGAACTAACAATTCGTCGTTGTTGCATAGCGAGCACGCGCGGTGCGAACTATGTTTTGCCGGCGGGCCGCGCCTCTTCTGTACTCCCGGGTCAGCCCACGCACGGCTTACAAATTCTCGCCGTCGCTAAACGGTAGCAGATAGGTATCGAACTTCAAGCGAATTGACGGCAGGCTGATTCTCAAAATATTCAAACCGCAGACTTATTAGGAGGATAACTAACAATGAATAAGCGCGGCGCATTCATAACCTTTGAAGGGTGCGATGGCGCGGGAAGTCATCCAATATTCCCTTCGTCAAGCAAGCATTGGAAGCACTCGGCCACCGCGTGGTCGTCACCCGCGAACCCGGTGGCTGTGAACTGTCGGAAGAGATCCGCGAGCTAGTCCTGAGCCGCCGGATGTCTCTGAAGACTGAACTCCTGCTCGTGCGTGGAGACATTGTACTTTGCGACCGATTCGCCGAACCGGGTGGTCGAAGGCACGATCAACGTTTCGAAGATCCAGTGGAACGACACCGCGGCGTTCAGCGAGGCTCAGCTCGCTCACATGGCGAACATCACCACGGGCTCGATGAGCGATGACGCGGTATTGGCTTACCAGAAGGCGTTCACGAAGCGCATGGAGCGCCGGGTGGAACTGCGTGACGGAACGTCGGCCCCGCTGCAAGTACCATCACTCCAGGAGCACGTGCTGGTGGGTCAGCGCTGGGTCAACGATATCGTCACGATGACCGACAAGGTCTTCGGGATGGATCAAGACCCGGACGCGCGCCGCGCGTATTTCAGCAACCAGGGCAAGGCGACGATGCTGCGCCAGTACGCGCACTGGATCAAGTTCGCTGAGATGGGCACGAACTCGACCGACCAGGAAACCCGTGGCGAGGAATCGCTCGCCGGCATTCTGGACGACCTCTCGGCTGACGACACCATCCGAGACGCAATCCTGAAGGCGGTGATCCAGTACGCCGAAGACACGACGGTGAGCTTCATCGCCGTGCCGACGGTGGACGCGCGCGAAGAGAACATCTTCCCGCGCCACCCTCACCTGCTGCCGATCGATGCGCTCAGCACTTTTTTTACCCTGCTCAGGCAAAAGCTCCCGCTCATCTTGATGCGCTGACATTCAAGCATGTGCAGCACGCAGATTTTGGGGACAAGGTCGATGTCCAGGCACTCTTCGAGTATGTGGTTCAACGCGTTCCCCGGATCTGCGCGACGGATGCTCAACTTCTGAGGCTTCACCATTACGAAAGTGCGTTCGGGATCTACGATCACGAGCACGCGCCAGACAAGGACGACCCTCTGGCACTGATTCGAATGCGAGAGGCTGAGCGCACCAACGGGCTTTTGTTTGAGCGTATCAAACGGGGGATCGCAAGATCAACCAGCAGTTGCGTCTGAGCCTCTACGAGTTCCTCTCCAACTCCCCGGAGTTCTGTGACTACCTGGAAGAACTCGCGCTGGAGTTACTCAAATCCAAGAGCGCAACGGATGAGGAAAAGGTCGAGGAACTGGAGCGACTGGCACGGGGATTGGCATAGGTAACGCCCGCCCTCACGGCGGGCGTTATGCCGCCGGTCTGTGGGGGATCGGTGCTCCTGGGATCGGCGAATTCGCCGATCCGCTAAGAAATGCCAAGAGCTGCCGCTCAGCACTCGTGACTTTGTGAAGGGGCGCAGTAGCGAGTTGGCTGTCGTGCAGCGTCAGCAAGATCTCGAAGATCGGAACAGCATCATCGGGCAGAATCCACTCCCCCGTCTGATGCGCGCGCGCAAGTGCGATCTCGATTGCGAGTTCTGCCGCCTTGAAAATCTCTCGGGGCTCGTTTCCATAGCCCGCACGCTGAAGAAACCATGCGAGATACGCTGCCCGGATAAGTTCATTGAGCAAAGACTCGCTCACCGTCCCGCCGCGACAGGCAGCCAGCGCGAGGTGATGGGTAAGGGACCGCACGCTCACCGACGCTGAGTTCATCGGTAGCAACTGTTCCTTTGTAAGCGGTACACGCGGGCGTGCGCACCCAGACCCGCTTCGTTTCGAAACCATATTGCTCCGCCCTGGCGCTGAAATCGACGCCCTGTATTGTAGATGATCTTAAGTCGTGAGCCCCCGTGCCGTTATCAAAACGAATGACCTCGACTTGCATCGAAGCTGCCGGCCGGGTGAATCGTCTTCTTCATACGTGAATCACTTCAGAAAATCGCAATATACAGCGGAGCACACCCGTGACAAATAGACCGAAGCTACGAAGCGCATTGAAAGAAGCGTGGAGTAAAACTGTTGAAAAATACGACAGTGGTTTTGTCAATTCTGAACGCGCCGTTCAGGCGATTCTGTGGTCCGAACTGCAAGCAAGCTTTTCCGAACGCTTTCCGAAAGTCCGTGTGTTCGTTGAGCCTCTGATCGTCCTTGGGAAAGGCACTGACGAAAGGCGCAAGGTTAGACCGGATTTTGCAATCTGCTCGGCAACGAAAATCATCGGTGTTGTTGAACTGAAGTACTCGCCACGTGGGAAAGCGGCCATGCTTGACGACGTAAAGAAACTTGCAACGATTTCGGCGGCGGGCAGTTCAATTAGCGTGTCTCACGAACGCTATCGCGGCAAGGCGCTTGCGTGTCAAACCTATTCGATGGCAACCTCTCCTCTGTTCGTCTGGGCGGGCTTCCACACAGGTGTCCTGCAAAACGAGATTAGTGAGGACGTCATGTCGAAGTTGCGAGGCGGATTTTTTGAGATGCACGCGCATACACGAGATAGACAGACGCCCCAAATCGAGTTCCGCGTCGACAGGTGACAGGGCTCGACACTACTGTGAGGATGCAGACCGCCGTATCCCATTGCCACCGTAGGTCGCGGGGGCGTTGGTTGTCGGGAACCATGGTAATCTTACCGATGGGGACGTTTCGGAGCCGAGGGGATGGCAATTGATTTCGCCGCAATTCCGAACAGACAGAGCTGGTGGCTACCAGACGATCGAACGGGCGAGCGCATTGTATTTTGGGAGATGCAGACCCCCGGGAAGAATCGCGAGTCAATTGAAAAGCGCGTTGCCGCGATTTTCGCCCATACCGAGATCGCAGACCCATGGACCAAACCAGCAGGCTACAAGCCGGTAAGCATACCGCCTTACGGTCCGATCTATGAATCGCCTAAGCGATTCGAAGTCGATCCGGTAGAGTTCATCCGGCGTGCTCGCTTGGCCAGATCCACCAATCCGGAACCCACGGCTTCTGCTTTTGCACAATGGGTCTATTCACTCTACTCGACTGCGCGAGGGGACGCCCACGATCGAGAGCGCGGCATCGAGACTGAACGTGGAATCGCGATACGGCTGGACGAATTTATCGAGGCTGACGCGGTAGACGCCGAAAAGATTGAGCAGCGCCGAGCATACAGAAGAAAAAAACTTTGCGACCTTGGCGACGAACTTCGGAGCCAGGGATTGGCTGCGTGGGAACTCGTTCACTGCGGACTACACCTGAAGGACGAGCCGACGAAATGGTTTAGCGTGACGGATCTCTGTGTCGGCGATGAACCGCTGCGCGCGTCGCCCGATCTTCTCTTCAAGAATAGGGACAGCGGCGAGGTCATCGTGGTGGAGATCAAGAGTTCGTCGATGGAGATCCCATCAAACCTCTGGCCCAACATCTGGGCGCAACTATGGTGCTATGCACAGATCCCCTCGGTGCGCGAAGCGAGTCGCGTGACGGTGGTTGGGGAGGTGTGGGGTGAAAGGTGGATACGCGAGTCGAGACGGGTCTCGCTGACATATCCACATCTCTTTATGCGCTCATCGGTGCGCCTCGATCCTCGCGCGCCAGCGTTCGATAAATTTTTCCGGAAGCTGTTCACGATATACGCGGGTGGCCTAGCCTGACCGACGTCCACTGACAGTGTGCCGTCGCGCGCAGTCGATCGCTCTCGACGCTAGACCGGAATCGCACTGGCCTGAACTAAACGGATCAAACGACGAAACTCGGCATCGTCACCATCGCTCTTCCAGCGATTGATGAAGCGGCATACAACTTGTAGGTTCCCGACCTCGTAATGCCCGTCGCTGTCAATTCGATCCAGCGAGCACAGCATTTCCTGATCTGTGTGCTCGCCATCGAACTGCAAGGGAAACGACGTGATCGCGCACAGGTTTTCTTGAGCGATTAGCAGCGCTTCAATGTACGCCTGCAGTTCGTCGTGGCTGCTGAAGCGAACTTCCTTATTCTTGACGGAGCGCGTGACCTCCTGACCGTTCGCCTGAGCCGCGGTGCTCATTGCGGTGAGTGCCATCCGATACGCCGCGCGCTTCGCAGCTCCGAACATCGTCACCCGTGCCTTTCCCGACTTCGCTTCTTTGGCCTTCCACGCGGCTTGCGTATCCCACGGAGACGGATCATCTCCGTCGATCAAGGCTTGTGCATAGGCTGCATTCTCTGCGGACAGCTGTTGGAGTGTGCCCTCGATGAACAGGAACTCGCGGGCACGAGGATGAAGCGCCTGCCAGTCTAGACGCGCGCCCATTTTGTTCTTGTTGGACCATCTTTCGGCCGGCTTATGCACGACATAGACACGAGGACCCGTCCGTGCAGGGTCAGGCGACGGTTCGATGCTTATTTGAACCGACTCCCGTCTGGATACCGTCCACCAGATCTCGTTCTTCTCTCGATGGATCCAGAGATCGCCTGCTGTTTCTGAGACGATCGTCGCGAGATTGAACCATCGAGATGGCTACTGGTTTCGTGGGTGTAATGCCAGCAACGGACCTCTTGTGCGCAAGGGCGTAGGCGATGTATCCCTCGCGATCGCCACTTTCCCAAAACGGCTACATGTCTTCGCTAGCGTCCCCCGCTCCCGGCACGCGGGCCAAAGGTAGTTTCCTTGTCCGAAGTTTGCGATGAACGTCTTCAATGTGGCGGTTCTCCCGACCCGTCGAGAATTGCGCTAACGTACGGCTGACAGGATACCGGGCAATAGTCATGAGAAGCTCAACAACAGGGGCTTGAGAGCACGGATCAGCCAGCGCGCGACCTTATGTCGCCCACGCACAATGGTGACTTCGAATACCGCTGCGACGAAGAGCGACTAATTGTCGCCCATCCCTAAAAAAAATGCATAGAGCGCTAGGGGCGTGCCCCCTAGCGCTCTATGCATCACATCGCGGTGATTAAACGACGATTCTGGTTCTGTCGATCTGAATCGACTTAACGCGACCATCCAGCAACTTCTGCCGATGCTCGTGGTACTCGATGTGTTTCGGGATGTCCTCGCACACGAGAAATGTGTACGACGGCCTCCTTCCATCGGGAAGCTTGCGCAGCCGCCCCAGGTTCTGAACACTACCCGGCGAACTGCGCATCGACTGCGACATGATCACGGCAGTGAGTTGCGGGATGTCCACTGCGGTCCCTGCCGACCCGTGCGTCGACACCGAGATATCCGGCGTGATGAGATTCTCGTACGGGTCGTTGAGGGAGCCAACGTAACGCTCGACGCGCAGATCGCGATAGTGCTCGCTAAGCCAGTTGGCGAGCAGTGTGCAGAAGTCGATCGAGGCACAAAACACTGTCGCCCGGCAAACGCTCAGCGATGTACTTGGCATCGAGTTGGCTAATGATCAGCCTCACGTAGTTGTCGAGCGCCCGAGGATGCTTCATCAGGCTCTGCTCGTACGTGTTGTGTGAATACGTGCCCGCTAGTCGCGAACCTCGAGCAGCGGAATGTTTGGGACTTGCCACCCGTAAGCCTCTCGCATGCCGGTGAGGAAGTGGCGGATCGTCTCCTGTGCCAGCCCCCAGTCGCATAGAAGTTGGGGATGGAGGTAGACAGGTGGCGACGCATCCTCCCCGGTCAAGGAAAGACAAATGAAGAGGCTGTTGCGTCCTAGCTCAGCTTTCGCTTGCTCAATCTGGTCAATACGCTCAAGCCGCGATTCGAAATCCGCCCGCTGTTCCGCCGCGTCCGAGGGCATCCAGACGCGAAGGGATTCGTTGTGAAGCTCCTGCCAGCGCTCTCCCTCGTCTGGCGTATAAGTGCGAGAGGGAAGATAGGGCGCAATGCGGTGAGCCGTCGAGTCCCGATACAGCGTCCCGTATTCCCGGAACCAACGATCAGTCTCGGGTTGCTCGAGATAAGCCACGAGGTGCGACGGGATGAACGGACGGCAGGCTTTTTTGAACAGGCCGATACTCTTGGGAGGTAGGACTTGGCCGGCTTCCAAGAGGCAGACCCAGGTCATGTTGTCGAACAGTGCGTAGACGTTCATCGCGAATGCCTGAAACTGGATCCCGATGTCGGTGCATTCGTCGTCACTGAGAAAATCTCGTCGATCGGGCGGGTAAATCGCGAAGATATTAAGCACGCATCGCTCGATCGAGTGCATCCGGCGGCCAAGCCCCTGATGGGTGAATGTCTTGGCTCGCACTGTAGTGAGCTGTTCTGCTAGATGCGCCAAATCGAACTTCAATCTAGCCGCTTCGTTGCGAAGTTTGCGAATTTGGTTCTCGAAGTCGCTGACTCGCGCTTCGGAATATCCTCCTCGCGCGGTTTTATGCTCGTCAGTTTCTTTCACGTCGTTTTCCCCTCATCCAGCCCCAGCCACGCGACGTGGATGGTAGGCGACCGCTTCAAGGTAGTGAAGAACCATCGCATCATTCGTAGACGCGTGTCGGCGAAGTTCGCCTCCCGCCGGCCTGCACTGACGAACAAACGGCTTCCGACTGAGAGGCCGCTCTCGAAGTTACGCACGGACGAAAGCTTTTGTGGGTCGATCCGAGCCCCGGCGTCGGGCGGCGGCCGGGCCAGGAACGGTCAGTCGGCATACGCCCTTGCATTGTTGACAATCGCTATCTCGAGTGAAGGCAGCCGCTGGCTAACCTTCGGATTGAAAACCGAGGTATGTCTCAGAATCGCCTCCGATTTGCGCTCTATCTAAGAGCTAGAAGTAGGCCCTCCAGAAGTCAGTTCGCGGCTTAGCGCGCGTAACCGCATTGATCCAGTCAGCAAGCGCCTGGAGCTCCGCTTCTGCCTGTGCGGTGTTGATCTCACCACCTCGCCAGGCCGTCCAAACCCTCTGGAACATTCTCTGTGAGACGGCAGGCGGATGGATGCTGTCATTCCCATCATGCCCTCAACGCTCCAGCCGCTCCATGTAGGGTCCGCGTTGTCCTGCCAATCAGCGCGGGCCGCGTTCACTCCCCTGGTGATCTCCATGTGGTTCCGTTCGAGTTCGATCTCGTACGTGTCGGCATGACCCCAACGCGGGCTGAAAATCTGCAACTCAATTGTCGGCATGCTCATCTCTCGTATGGTTGTTGTACTGCCTAATTCGCGTGGCGGTTGTTCGGCTGTTGTCCTGATCGTTTCTAATTTACGTAGGAAACAGTCGCTCGCGCAATTCCTCGCAACTACCATCAAGTCCGGGAAACAACGCACCGGCAGTTATGCCCATCAAGGCCAACTCTCGCATCACGGTCTCTCGTTCCTTCGCTGGGATGTCGATAGCGGTCAGGTATCTCTTGGCGTGAAGCTTCTCGACAAAATCAATGAACGACTCTACATCATCGACATTGGTAAGCGCGGAGAGCGCCTGCTGAGGAATGAGCCGTTCGTTTTCGATCGCCATGAACTCCATCAGAGAAAAGTGCGGGAGCGCTGGGGCCGTGATTGAGATCGGAGCTACACTATCGCGCCACTCTGCCTGGTCAAATAGAAATATTCTCACATTGCCAGCGTTACGCTTCTTCGAGTCACTGATGGTTATTTTTCTAAAAGCGAAGAACGCTGCAACGAATGGGGAATAGGTCCAGTCAATTAAGGGGGTAGGAAAGCCGTGGTGTTGGGCGAGATGCAGGAACGCACCGTTCTCGTCGCTAATCTGCCTGTTGAAGATGTGGCGCGTGCGTGCGCTTAAATGGCGGTGTAGCGTCGGAAGATCGTCGAGGGTGTAACGCAATAGGTCCGATCGACCAGTTCGATGGAAGTGAGACCGCAAACGCCAAGGCTTTTGTTGACCACGGAAGACATACTTTCGCGGGAGGAGGCCCGTAACGTGGGTCTTAAAGTCGGCCCAATTCATCGTTCGAGTAGGCAACTCAGACGCTCGAGTTGGATCGTTTCGGGTTAGCGCGGCGTTGCCTTGTCGGTTGATGTCGGAATGCCAACGCACTTCCATCTTCGAATCTGTCCAAGTCAGTACGGCCTGGGCTTTCTTGGCGATCTCCATGTTAGGAAATACTTGGGGTATCTGCTCCCACATCACCAAGTTTTGAAATTGAGGATTAACGGGGTTAAGGGAGATCGCGGCAAATGCCCGATCGGGTGCCGAGTAGATGGACCATATCTTGCCGACCATGACAGGTGCACCGGTCTTGGGAAACATCATGACGCTGCCCACTGTCTGGCCAGACAGCTCCTCAAGATCGATTACTAGCGTTCCCTCAATTTCGGTTGCTTGAAAGCTGCCGGTCCATTGTCCCACTAGGGACGGCGTCTTGGGTGTTTTTGCTTTTTTCAAGTTCGATCCGAGATGTGTCAGCTTGCCTTCCTCATGGAACCACGTGTGACGGGCCCACCGTCTGTTGATCCTTCCCGTCGCCAGTGGCGCAAAACCCCGCCCGTCAAGATCTTTGCAGTAACATCTTTATCACGTACTACGACGGCTCCCCACCCTCGAAATAGCCGACTTCTTTCAGAAACTGGGCCGCGCCGTCAACGAGGCTTGACTGGCCGGGCTCACGCTCATTTTTCCGGCTGACGTCCGTTGATGGCAACATGCCGTCAACGAGCAGTTCCGGCAAATGAGTCGATCGCATGGCTTCGTGAAAATCGGTCGAGGGCTTCTTGCCCGACCATGCCGTCATGCAATCGACCGTTGCTCCCGCAATAATGTCGGCAACCTGGAGCGGTGCGTGCGACACCGAGTCG
Source organism: Paraburkholderia sp. J8-2 (assembly GCF_905220195.1). Taxonomy (NCBI): domain Bacteria; kingdom Pseudomonadati; phylum Pseudomonadota; class Betaproteobacteria; order Burkholderiales; family Burkholderiaceae; genus Paraburkholderia; species Paraburkholderia sp. J8-2. The sequence continues at coordinate 117,926 of NZ_CAJMZA010000010.1, read as the reverse complement.
GCAAAATCCAGCTCGCGGATCCGCAGCGGCAGTTCCGTCTGACGCTTTCCGTAGCCGATCTTCCGCGTCGCAACGGGTATCATCAGGGTACGCAAGAACGGTTCGTGCCGCCGCAGCGGCTTTGACTGGTCATGGGTCACGTCAAAGAAGCCCGTGACCGACGCCATCCATTTGTTGATCATCATGGTAAAGAGATCGGGCGCCGGGTCGAACGTGTGCAAAGGAAACGGTTCGAGAAATTCACGGATGCGTCCGAACGAGATCGCCAAGCCCGCCGCAATGTCACGGTTCTTCTGGGGAGCGGCGAGAAATGCGGTACGCAGTGTCTGGTCGAAGCCCGCGTAGGCGACCGTGCTACGCTCACGGATCGCCCGCAGGAAGGCCTTCAGTACCTTATCCCACACGCCACCCGGAAAGATGGTGTTCCCCGCGTAGTACCAGACGTTCACCAGTCCCACTGCGCCGTCCCCTTCATAGAGGTCAAGGCCGTTTTCGTGGACGGTTGGCTCGATCAGCTTGTCCACGAGATGAGTGATCAGGTAGTAGCGCTTATCTGCGATCAGCGCTTTCGCCGTCGTAGGAGTCAGGTCAGCCGAAGCAAAAAACTGTAACAACGCGGCCTGTCCATCCCGGCTTCGACGAAGCTTCGTGTATTTCGCCTCAACCTGTTTCTGGCGCAGGAGCGGCTGCACCAGCGCCGCCGCGCGCTCGCTATCCAGATTCGTACTCGCCAGAGCGAAGAGCGGCTGGTCAACATTGAGCAAGTCGACGCCCGTGTTTCCCGATTCGTCGCAAAACAGATGCACGGCTTGCTCCTTCTGAAAAAGATATGCGGGCGGTGCGAGAAACTGGCGGCGTCACTAGTGCATTATCAGAAACATCGACACTGGACGACGATCCACGACCGTTTGACTCACCGTCTTATGCGCGTCCCGAACGATTCATCGAATTCCGCCGAGTCGGCTGAATCTTCGTCGGAGAGTGGTTTCGCCAAGCCGTCGCCGATTACCCATTCAGGACCGTCCGTGAGCTGCGCGGTAAGCAGGCCGAGCTTGCCCATGACCAGCGGACGACGGATTGCATTCTCGACAGCTGCACAGTCAGGTTCTATCCTGCGGATCGCCGCATCGGCTTCCTCGATCCATTGCGCGCGCAACTCGCGCCCGCCTTCCACGCTCGCGTCTTCGCCGATTTCGACATCGAGGATCGCCGGTTTGCTGACTCCCGCATTGAGCACAAGCCGCGTGAGTTGCGTTGCGAGGCCCAGATCCAGGTCGAGATTGACTGGGGAGCTTTCGTGCGCCAGGTCTGATCGCGTTCTGTATAGGCCGCGGACGGCTTGCGTCTGCCGTATTGCTTCCGCCTTGCTGCCCCCTAGGGAGATCACCGCTCGCCGAACAAGAGTCTGGATGGCCGCCGTGTGTGACTCCATTTTCAGGCCGCCCAGCGCGCTTATAAGTGCTTTGTCCCCAAACACTTCAGCCTCGAGGCATTTCTGGTCGATCCATTTAGCGACCGCAACATTGCGCTTCGCGCGAATGGCCAGGCCATCAAGGATCGTCAGTTTCGCCAGAAAGCGCGAGCGCGACTGAAAATCATACTGCGACGTGATGAACAGCTCGAGCGCAGCGCGCAACCGGTCGTCGGTTACAGACGGGCAATCCGCGAGCGTGATCTCCAAGACATCCTTAGCTTCCCAACTGCATGAACCAGGGCGGTCGTCCCACACCGGGGCCGGCGTCAGATCAACCGGGATCAGGGTGGGCCGCGAGCCGTCATAGCCGGCGTTCGACACCACTGCGGGTTCACTGCCGGCAATGCGGAAATTCGCACCATCGTTCATCGAGACGACGGGAAGCCGTTCGCACAGGTCGACCAGCAGGCGTCGTGCTTCGCCGGCGGGCAGGGGATCAAACAGGAGCCACTGCTTGATCACCAGCGCGCTCGACGTCAAGAACGAAATATATGGCTCGCGCTCGAGCAGTTGCGCGGTGCAGCCCAGCACCGTCAAGCGCCGGTCCGGGGGAGCGCAGAGCTGCATGCCGGGCGTGGTTTCAAGGGGAACATGCAGCCAGTAATGGTCGGGTCGTGACATCGTGTCTTTTGGGGTATGCCGTGTACGAGCCAACGTCCAGTTGGCGGGAGCAGATTCATCTCGCTCTAAGGCCGGATTCATTCTCGATTGAGCGGCGGTAGCCGGCCGTACTTGAGCGCGAACTCATAAAGCAGCGCCCTCTCGTAAAGCTTGAGTGCCGCGATTTCTACCACCGGTTTCGCTATCCCGGGCCTTGCGTACATGCTCCATTCGGAACGCCACGCTGAAAATCGCAGCCGCTGGTACGTGCGATCATCCTGCTCGCGTCGGTAGGTACGGACTGCGCTATGGTAGCGCTCAAGCCGTCGATCGACGTGCGTGGACATGCCGATGTAAAGCACGCCGGGATGAAGATGTTTCGCGCCTCCGGCCCCTGTGTGGTGGCTGTCCACGTCGGACGTCGCAAGCAGATAGAGGCCAAGGCATCCAAAGTCAGACGGTACATCGTCAATTTCGTGTGATGGACGACCGCGATCGTTCCATCGGCTCCAGTCATCGAAGATGATTTGCGGAATATCCATGCGCGTTAAGTTGCTGGTCATTGGGGCGGGTTGGAAACCCCGTATATCGTATCGGCGCGTACGCCGGGAAAACCGATCGCATCGCCAACCACGATGCCATAGAGGGTGAACCGCCAGAAGGTCCGCGACGGCGCGAGTGAATCCTGTACCGCCCGATAGGTCATCGTGCCAGCCCCAATGTCCTCGTCGATTTTCGCGCCCCAACGCTCGTTCAGAAAGAGGCTTTCGAGACTACGGATCGCGGTGGGATGGAAGAACGACGCCCGCACCTGAGTGGGCTCGGTCAGGTCTGCCCCCCAGTGATGCCAGGCCAGTCCCGTCATCATGTATTCGCACAGGCGGGTCACCTTGGTGCTGTCCAGCGGCAGCTTCATCTCCGGCGTCCAACGCTGCGCGTATTCGCCCTGCCACTGGCGGTTCCATTCGTCGAGCAGTGAGCGATGCAGAGGTGCGTTGCGCGCGAGGCGCCCCGGTACGAGTTCGTTGAGCGTGCGCGCGGCGGCCGCGTGTCGTGCACCAAACGGCAGGATCGTCAGCACGTGATGTTCGAGCTGCGATTTCATGTTGTTGCAGGTCTTGCAAGCGGGGACCTTCGGTAGATCGAGCCGTTCGGACGGCAAGAAAAATCCCCGCGCAATCACGTGGTCGGCCGTGTCCGATACGCCCTCCCGCCCACAGTACACACACCGCTTGCCTCGATAGCGCTTGCTGGCCATGTTTCCCTCCCCTGTCGCCGCGCCTGCCCGAGCGCTAGTCGCTCTCTTCGCCGATGACATTGCCACTTTCATGCGGCCAACCGGTGGCGCCCGGCAGGCCTACGAGCCCACGTCGAAAGACATCCCTGCGCCACGCGCCGGGATTCTTGCAGCGAATCCTGAAGGCAGCTCACCCAGCATGACGTGGGTGAGGGACTGGATGAACCTGATCGTGTCGCGCGACACAGGGGTGACCTTCACCGCGCGGGGAAGCTTCAGGCGGCCAGGCACGCCACGCAGGTCCATGGTATTCGCCATACAGGATGCATCAGTGGCTGCCGAGCAACACGAGACCCCTCAGCAGCGCCTTGCCGGGTAGACGGGACTCGATCGGCTTTCGCTGGCACTCGAGCGTGCCGTCTTTCAGGCGGTACAGGTACCTTGACTGCGAGACAAACAGGTTGTGCTCGCGCCCAAGTCTGGCATGGACGTCCCAGTGATTGATGAAGGCCTTGTTCACGCGCACCCCCTCGCTTTTCGTGCCCGGTGGTCGCCATCGCTTCGGTCGAGCACGCACGACGACTGAGGCACGGCGGGCTTATTTTCGCATGCGAAAACGCGCCGCGCCCCATCCGTGGGTTTATCCGACCGGCTGCGGAACCGTACGGTCGGCAGCGGTCGCAACCCAGGCAGCACGCGGACGCTCGCCGCCCGACCAGGCGTCAGCGAGCGCCTGCGGTTCCCAGATCCAGATCAGCTGGGGGCTGTGAATATCCGCAATCTTTGAATGGAAACCACTTTCACCGGCGACCATCAAGGCAGGCAGCATCAGGTAGGGGTACATGTCGAGATCCACCCCGTCGTTGCGTTTTTTCTTGCTGGACGGGTTATAGCCGTCTTTCTCCTGGCGGGAACGCACCCATTGCCGCCACTCATAGCGCAACTGGAGGTCCGCGCGTACAGCCATATCCGGGTGACGCTGGACGCTACGGGTAGCGAGGCTGGCGAACTGCAGGTCAAGCAACGGATGCTCGTACGGATTCAAGGGGAACAGATGCTTGCGGTTGGGGTCCTCCGTAACCCATTGCTCATAGCCCGCATCGAACTTTGCAAAGGCGCCGATCCAGTCATCCCGGTCCTCCTGCAGCTCAGCTGCGGCGCTGACGCGCTTATCCAGCGGTGTGCTTACCGATGCCTTCAAGGTCTGCCAGGCGCGCTGTGACAGCCCCCGAACTTCGGCTTCCCATTCCGCCGGAGCGTCCGCTTCGCCAATCATCCTCATGATGTCGACCTTCCCAAGCATGACGGGAATGTCTGGATTCAGGAACGGTTCGACGGCGTCAATGATCGTCCTCAGTTCGTCATCGGTGATCGACGTACCGCGGGCATGTGCGCTCAGTAGTTCGGCGCAAGCGCCATCCGCGAGCGAGAACACGTAGCCGTCCTTGGCCATGTCGGCAAACGTTGCGACCCACGCGGGAACGCCGTGGTGGCCGATGTCGCGCACGGGGCTGGTATCGAGCACCACAATGGTCTGCTCGTCGGGAATGAGTCTGCGTTTCGAGTGTGTCATCGGTGCCTGTTGTACGTGTCGGTGTCGTTATGGAAAGCGCTGGATAGTGACCGGTCAGTTTCCGTTTGCGGCATCGCGTCGGACCGGTTGTCTGCGCAACATCCGCAGCAGCCGGCCTGCGCCATGGGCACATGGCGGCGATCGACCCTTTCGCAAGAGTCAAAACGAACGACTCACGAAAACATCGAACGCACACATCTGATAACTCCGGTTGCCACGAGTGCGGGTCTGAGGTGTCTGCGTTTAGGTGTTGACCGGCGGTTTGCTTTACGATCCGCCTAATAGAAGGATCGTCGTACCTCGCAAGCGGTGCTCGCAACAACACAACGACGACCGGCAGTTGTGGGTCACACGCAGCCCATCGTTTCGCTGCACCAAACTGCAACCTATGCAATTGGCATGCAACCTCAGTCGACCAAGAGCCGTCGTTGAAAGATAGAATCTGAGCGGCTGCTAGTAGCTGGCGAGAAACACTAATGACGGACAGTCCGCGCGGCTGCTTCGCTCGTCACCCGACATTCGAGGGGCGCTGCGTCGAGCCAACTCTGAACCACTGGTCCGGCCCGTGGCGAACTGGCATTATCGATCCTTTGGTCTACCGGTGACCACAAGGCCCAGCCTCATCAAGAGTCCTGATGTCAGCCCCGCCGCGAGCGGATTCCAAGAATGCGAACAGTCGCGATTGAGGTGTCCGTCGATCGCTCATGCTTTCCGCTGTGCCCTGAACCACAATTCGAGGTACGGGCGGCCCGACCAACGTAGACGGCCCGCCAATAAATCAGACTCCTGAGGTCTCAACAGTGCGAATCAACTATCTCAGCCCCCGGGGGGTTCTGGAGGTCGAGCATGCCGCCTTACGCGAGCTCGAAGCGAAATTGCCCCGCGACTGGGGCGCCTATGCAGCATTCCGGCTGCTCACCCGAGGCTCCAAACAGCCGCTGGACATAGACCTGCTGCTGTTGACGACCAACCGAATTCTGGTGGTCGAACTGAAGAACTGGTCCGGCGAAATTGAGTATTCGTCAGGTCAGTGGTTCCATCGCGGCGACCCTATGCCCTCGCCGGTAGATACCACGGACAACAAGGCCCGTGCTTTGAGGAAATTCATACAAGAGAAGAACTCCTCCCTCAAGCTGCCCTTCGTCGAGTCGCTGGTGGTGCTGTGTCACCCCAAGTGCCGGTTGCTCAACTTTCCCGATGAGCAGCGGCGCTTTGTTGCAACGCTCACTGACTTCGTGCAGGCCGCGTCCGACGCGACACGCTACGCGAGACGCTTCCCTGACATCCCGCAGTCGTGGAACTATCGGTCCGTGGACCCCCTGCCCCAACGCCAGCGGTACAACGCGATTTTTTCCACGACCAACCCCGCGGTGCTCAAACGCCGCACGGTACTGCATGGCTTTGAGCAAATCGAGGATGAGGCGGACTATATCCATCCGCGCAAGATCTGGTCGGAGTTCCTTGCCGAGCACCAGGAGAGCCGAAGCTCGAAGGCGCTGCTGCGAAAGTGGAACTTCGAAGCGCTCGCCGCGGGTGGCACCTCCACCACCGAGCGCCAGACTATCGGCCTTCGTGAACTGCGCCTGAACGAAACGTTGCGCGTCCAAGCTCCCGAATTGCATGAAGACCTGTTGGAGCCTATCGGCTCTGCGACGGCGGACGATATCACCACCAACTTCGTCGAGGCGTACCGCCTTCCCACAGGCATCGAACGTCTCTCTGAACATCTGGCCCGCAACAGCGCCATGAGCGAGCAAGACCGGCGCTCTCTGGCAAAGAGCATCCTGGCCCGCTTCTCGAGGTTGCACGCGCTAGGGATTGCCCACCGCGACATCACCAAACGCACGCTGTGGGTGCTCGAGCCGTCCCGCGTGATCCTGTCGACGTTCGCCGCCGCGCGCGTCCCCCAGGCCCAGACCCTCGGTGTTCATCGCGTTGAACTAGAGACCGGCTCCATCGAGCTACCAGAAGACGAAGGCGTTGCCGCTCAGGTTCGCTCGGGCGATCCTTTCGCCCGCGACGTGTTCCTGCTCGGCGTGCTGGTCTATGAAATGCTAGAAGGCCGCGAACTGGAGCGTCTCGATGCCGTGCCCGTCTACAACGACACCGTAACGCTCGACTTCCCAGCGCTCGCGCCCTGGTACGCCAAGGCCATGGACCTGGACCCTGATGCGCGCTACCGCAACGCTTCCGAGGCGCTCGACGCGTTGAACGCCTGCCTTGCCGTCGATTCCGGGCCAGACGTCTGCGCCGAAGACTTCGAGGGCTACGAGACTGAGGCCGGCCCGATGACCCTCATGGCCAAGCGCATGATCTCGTCTGCGCCCGCCAAGATGGTCTACGAATCGGAGCAGAACGGCGACCGCGTTCTGGTGAAGTGCTGGCCGCAGCTCAAGTACGACCCGAAGTATCTCGCGCGCAACCTGCGCCTGCTCGCCTTCCTACAGCAAGCGAGGTCGCTGCGGCAGTCCGGCTTCGACGCCACCCCCGAAGTGCTGGACTTCGGCCTCAACACGTTCGGACTGGTGCTGGTCACGCGATGGACAGAAGGTCAAACGCTCACCGAGTGGTTGGCGACCAGCCCAGAGGGGCGGCAACGTGCACTCGTGGCTCACGCCCTGCTCAATGCAGTGCAACGCCTCCACATCTTGGGGCTGTCCCACGGAGACGTGAAGGCGGACAACATCGTCCTACCACAGAGAGCGGGGGACGAGCCGCCCCGGATCGTGTTGGTAGACATACCAGACCTGAGCGCCGATGGTGACGAGGGGATCACAGTCGGCACGGTCCCGCCGAGTCTGGAGAGCGCATCCCCACTGCACCGCGACGCGTTTGCCGTGTGTATGCTCGTCCTGACGCTTTTACCCGACGATTTCGCGGCCACGCGTAGCGACGTGGCCCGGGCCGTTGAATTGGTGGACGCGCTGCCGCCGCTGGACATACTCGCCGAGACGCTGCAGGACGAACTTCACCCGAAGCCGCGCTCGGTCACAACCTTCAAGGCCACCCTCAAGCGACGCGGCCGTGGTGGCCCGCCATCCTTGGACCTCGTCTCCAACAATGGCGAGTACTCTGTGCGCGCGACTAGGCATGCGGAGACCGGGAACGTGCGATTTAATGTCGTCGGGACGCGGCAAGACCTCTACATCAAGTACGACCCGGAAGAGGATGTCGTACTTGACGCCGCAGTCAAGGCGATCGACCACATCGATTTTGTCAGTGCCCACCGACGCAAGACATTCTCGCTAAATGCAGAGATACAAGTCACCTTTGCGGAGGAGGCTGATGTCACTGCGCTGGCCGGTCTGCTGTACCAGCTCTACAGTGCGAACGTCCCGGATGAACCGGAAGGCGACGAGGCCGTCGTCGGTCTCGGTGCCGACCCCTATGCCCGCCCGGCGGAGAGTACGCCCGTGCAACGTGTGTCCGCAACGGCACTGTGGACTGCGCTGTCTGACACTGATGAAATGAACGTCACCAAGATCACTGTTCGACGTGCCGGAAAGCAATTACCGCAGCAAAGCGACGAGTGGATCATCCACTTCGACTGCGAGGGCGGTGTGCTCGACTTCTCGGAGGACGAAGACATCGAACTGCTGGAGCGAGGGGTGGACGCCACGGACGGCAGCGACCGCTGGTACACCGTCGGCTGGGTCTCACCCGACCTCGGGCGTGACGTGATGCGGGTGCGTGCCAAGAGTATGCGCTTCTCACCGAAGACGGGCGACGTCCTGCACGTACGCGGCACCTTCGAAAAAGTGGCGTCTGAACGGCGGGTCGCGGCGATGAAGCGGGTGCTCGCGGGCGGTGGCCTCATCCCCTCGCTGGTTGACTACTTCGATCCAGATACCGAACGGATGCCAAAGCGCGACATCGCGATCGACCTAGGCGACCTTGGCAGCTACGACCTCAACGCCTCCCAGGAAGAGGCGCTGCGAACCGCCCTGTCCTACGGCCCAATCTCCCTACTGCAGGGGCCGCCCGGCACGGGGAAAACCAAGTTCATCGCGTCGTTCGTCCACATGCTGCTGTCGCGAGGGCTTGCGCATAACATCCTCCTGGTCAGCCAATCGCATGAAGCTGTCAACAATGCCATGGACAAGGTGGCAGGTTCGTTGCGTGCGTCGAGCATGGATGTGTCCATGGTGCGCGTCGGTCTGCAGTCGATGGTGTCGCCTGGACTGCGTGGCGTCCAGGAAGACTCGCTGCGCCAGCGCTACCGCGAAAGCTTCGACGCGGAGATCAAGGATCGCGTGCGAGCGGTCGGCACCGCGATGGGTCTTCCAGAAGGCTACGTTCGCGCCGCGACGGAGATTCACATCACGCTGGGCCCGCTACTCCAAAGCATAGACCGCCTCACACGCGCGATCGATGATGCTGACGGCACGGATGACTCAGCCGAGGAGCATCTGCGCCGGCTCAGCCAAGTTTTCGTCGAGGTTGCAGGGCGCCAGTTCGGCATCCATGCATCTACCGACGATGAAGCGACCAACCTCCGAGATCTTCTGGACGACAAGCTAGAGGCCTTGGCCAATCTGCATGGCTCGCCAAGCCCGGCTAAGTGTGCTCGCCTGGAGCAGATCGCTCGCCTCTCCACGGAGTTTTCCCAGGTGCTGCGCAGCCCACGCTCGAACTATACCGCTTTCCTCGCGCGCAGCTCTAGCGTTGTGGCGGGCACCTGCGTTGGCGTTGGCAAGCAAGCGCTCGGCATTACAGACGTTCCCTACGACTGGGTCATCGTCGACGAAGCCGCTCGCGCATCACCGATGGAGCTTGTCGTTGCGATGCAGGCTGGCAAGCGCGTGTTGCTGGTAGGCGATCACCTGCAGTTGCCGCCTTCGTACCCGCGAGCTGTCGAAGATCAGGCGTCGGCCCTGCTGGGAATGCCGCGCAAGGACTTCCGGAGGATGAACAACTTCCAGCGTGCATTCTCGTCGAAGTACGGCCAGTCCGTGGGCCGAACATTGCGCGTGCAGTACCGCATGGCAGAGCATATCAGTCGGCTCGTATCGCACTGCTTCTACGCCGACGCACTCGAAGTCGGACGCGAACCACCGGGCGAGGAATACAAGAGGCTACCGTCATTCCTCGCCTCGCAGGTCGTGTGGGTCGACACCCACGACCAAGGTCGCGAGGCGTTTCATCGCTCGGCCGGCACCCACGAAGGTGCGCTGGTGAACAGTCAGGAAGCGCTGGCCGTCGTGGAGGTGGTGCGGGCTATTCTGACGTCGCCCGGGTTCATAGAGGAGATCCAGGCCCAAAATGGCGACAATGAGCCCATCATCGGCATCATCGCAATGTACTCTGATCAGCGCGACCTGATCCGGAAGAAGCTCGAGCAGGCGGAATGGGCATCCGGGCTTCGTGACCACTTCACCGTGGGCACGGTAGATAGCTACCAGGGCAAGGAGAACCGCATCATTGTGCTCTCGGTGGTGCGCAACGACACTAGCGACCACATCGGCTTCTTGGGTGATCCGGAGCGCATCAACGTGGCCATGTCCCGATCGAAGGACCGGCTGGTGATCGTTAGTTCGTCAGCCATGTGGCGGTCCCGGACGGCCACGCCTATGAAGCGGGTGCTCGACGAAGTCGAGCGCCTCGCGGAGCAAAAATTGGCCAAGTTCGTGCCATCCAAGGAACTGAAGCGGAGCCTGTCCAATGCGTGAGCGCTTTAATACCGTCGCAGTGGCGATTCCGGCGCAGTTGTTCAACGTGCGCTGCCATGTGTCCATCGACCGCCAGGTTCCTGTCATGACGGACTTTGCGGTGCGCTTGCTACACCTAAGCGGTCCTCTGGAGGTCGGCGCGCTGCGGGAGTACTTCGGCCTCTCCGCGAGCGAACTGCGGGATCTGCTTGACCTCCTGCGGGAAGAAGGCCTTGTCGGCGAGGCCAACGGGCGTATCTCGTTGACTTCCTATGCCGAGTCACGCTTCGCGGCTTCATCAGACGGGCTGCCTCGCTTTACCAAGATTGCTGAGCGGCAAAGCCGTCCCGTTTTTGAGCTGTTGAGCTACACGCCACTGCCCAAAGCACTGTCGAGCAGCTATTGGGACAACGCCCTCGAACTGAAGTGGAATGCGGACGATCCCGCTGCGGGCAAGACGATTGATCGTGCAGAAGCGGCGTTTCACAAGCACTTTCTCGACATCGAGCGTTTTGAGCTCGAAGATGCAAACCGGCGCGCTTACGCTTGTTATAAGGTGGATGAGATTCGCGCCGGGCGTCCGTTCAGTGTTCCACTTCCGGTGCACTTCGAAGTGGACGTCGACGGTAACGTCGAATTCGAAATCGACGCACAGCTCGAACTCCTGCCCGACTCGCTGCGCTCTCTGGTGCGGACCCTTACAGCTGATAGGATCGCGGCCCTCTCAACCCGGACCGACCACCTGCGAGCCTTTATCGAACGCTTTGAAGATGAGCTGCTTTCACGCTATCTCCTGCCGCCATCCACCACTGAAGAGAAGACCACATTTGTGAGGGGCGACGGCCGGATCGGCCTGCGCAAGGATCCAGCAATCGACTTTGGACGGTACATCCACGAAGTGCATGGGCAGGCAAACGGCGAGGTGTATGACGCTGGAAAGAGCCAAGCGCTCCTCGGCGCACTCTACATGCCAAAATGCCAATCGCGTCTTTTGGATAGGCTGAGTAAGGCGCTCGCCGCGCTCAAGAGGTCGGCTAGCGCAGAGCTGCCAACGGCCATCTTTTGGGTACTTCCGGACACCGAACTGTGGGGACGCACGAGCTTGGTCCTTGACCTCATCAATGGCGTCCGAGTTGCGCTCAAGGAAAGCATGGGCGCACCACTAGAAGTCATTGCCATTGCGCCCTGCCACCAGGACGAGAACAGGGATCGCCTCGTCAAACGCGCACGCCATCTGCTCGACGCCGGGTTCAGTCGCGTGTTCCTTAGCCCATACCAACCCAAGCAGGAGTGTTTCGAGGCCTTGCTGCTTCCTGGGGTCTTTGGCGCAGCGACGTACCAATGGGCGATGCCGGGTGCAGACCGGTACAACGTGCCATTGGGATTTGTGACCCAGTCCGGTGCAAAGCTTCAGAAGATGGTCGCCTTTGTCCAAGGCGCCCTAGCGTCATCGCTCCACGGCTCAGGTTGGGGAAACGGCAGCACAACCGGGGAACGCAAGTTTTGGTTCAATGACGCGGTTGTGAGCGATTTCTCTTATCTTGACCGCTATGTCACTGCGACACGAGCACCTGCTGACTAATCCGCAGGCCAGACTGCTACGCAGGCAGAAGCAGAATGATCGCGCACGACGGCGAGCGTTTTGCGAGTTTCAGTAAATTTGGACACCGTAGCGTTTGAACATTACCTCGAAGAACGCCTTGATGTCCGCCTTTGCCGTCGGTGCCTGCAATTCCGCGGCCCCGAAACGGAAAACTTCGTAGCCCGCGAGTTTGAGTTCGCGGTCGCCCCTGACCATATGCGAATAGCGATGCGCGTCGGCTGTACCGGCGGGGTCTGCATAGTGATGTTTTCCGTCCACCTCCACGACGATCCGCACGCCCTGCGGCAACAGCAGCAGGAAGTCCATGCGAAACCTCAGTAAGGCATCCGGGCCTCGCTCCTTGACGGTCCGCGGGTCCCAGTGCAGCCAGACCTCCGGTAGAAGTGCCGGCAGGTCTGGCACTGCACTGCGGAAGCCTTCGAAGAAAGCCTCGAACAGCAGCATTTGCGGTGGAGAGTTTTGCGGCAGACTGGACTTGAGCCGGGCGTACAGTGAACGCTTGGCGATGTCGGCATCCGCGATGCGCTCTGTTTCCCCCCACCATTGCTGCAGATCGCACCAACGCAATCCGTCGTTGCCGATGGGCCGGTCATAGACTAGAACCTTGTCCGCATTAGTGACGATCTCTACATCGTTATCCAGGGCATCGCTAAAGCGCAGGTCGGGCTTGTCGGGCGAGGCAAAGATGAGATTCTTTGGACGCCCCTTTGTCGCCGTGTGCAGTGGGACCAGGGAAAAGACCGGGTAGCCTCCTTCGATATCGGTCTCGCGTAGTTCGACGCCGCAAGCGCGTAATGGTCCGTTAATGCAAGCAACGATGTGACGTTGTGCGGCCTCATCAGGACGAACATCAGGCGATACGAGTCCCTCCAGAAACAGGGCGAAGCGCCGGTCGGATGCGTCGTACGCACCCAATCGGTCGAACAAAACCTCCGCAGGCCAGTCCTCAGGGTTGCGATGCACATGTTGCTCAATTTCAGCCCGCAGACCCGAAGGCTTTCCGTCGAACAGAGCCATCCAGTTGTCGTTGTCCAAAATCCACAGCCGCTCCAGCAATTCGTCGAATCTGTGCGCGTCGCCGTACAGTTCTTCACTATTGAGCCTGCGTGCGACTTCCCGCCGATACCGTTTCGGGATGGACGGGAATGATCGATCGTTCCAAAGGACGTCCTCGATCTGGTTGCGCGTGGCGGCGTCGGGAGGATGGCGAAGCAGCAGCTTGCGGGCGACCGCGGGCAGGTCCGCGTCCGCAAGGGCGTTGAAGCTGGCTGTGACGCGTTCACGCTTGGAGCCCTCGACAGCAGGCGAGGGCAGCCCCAGTTCTTCGCAAAGCGCAGGCAGCATGGTGTGCGTACCGGCATCCTTCAGACTGGTCACCAGGGGCTCCAAAAGTTCGCGAAGTCGCGCGTAGTCCATGATCCTGTCTGATCCGCGAATCAATCCCTCAACCCCATGGCACGCAGCAGCGCGTCAATTTGTCCAAACGCGTCCTGCTGCCACTGTTCGGGCGTGCGCTCGCCCAGCACATGCGTATCTTCGACAAAGCGTCTCACGCAGGTGGGGCCATACGCTTCGAAGCTATCGAACTTGTCGGCAATGTGCCCGAAGCCGCGCTTTCCGCTCGGGAGACCGAGCACTTGACGACATTCGTGGGCCAACGCTTCGATCCCGTCAGGATAGTTTCGGACGCAGTAGTAAATGTCGTAAGCGTCCTTCTGCTTGTAGCGTCCCGCGAGTGCATAACCTTTCATCGCCAGCAGCGCCGGTATCGAGCACACCGCAATCTCCACGCGATTCGTTCCACCGTCAGGCATCGGCCCTGCAACCGCAACCATCTGATAGAACCGCATCGCCAGATCGGCGCCGTCGGCTCGTTGCACAGCGAAGTCGGCAACGAGCGGCGGATCGTTCTTGACGATTTCTGCATCCCGCGGCATCAGGAAGTCGACAACAATGTCGATCGCCTCGCCGCCATCGCGAGCAGGGACTCGGCGAACCAGCTGGAAGCGCCGAAGCCCCTCGCGCTGGGCATATCCATGGGCCTGAAGTGCGCCAACCAGGGTCGCGTACTCGCCGTCGCCAAGTGCTTCCGCATCCAGCCCGACATCTACGTCGAGCGTGCCGACATGCGGCATGTCCTCATTGGCCAGCAGCAACCACGGGACGGCCCCCCCAATGATGGCGAATTTGCCTTTGAAGCTGCCGAGTATTTGACCGATCTCGACCAGCACAGACTTCACGGCTACGGTAGTGCGGTCGTCATACTCCGCAGCTGACTGTGGTTCCTGGGTGGTCATTTTGGCCATGACAGTTTTTCCCGACGCAAATGCTCCGCGGCTTCAGCGCCGCGTTCACCGGCAATGGATAGATCCAGATAAGTCTGGATAGGATCCGTGCATATCGCGCCGGGTGCCGGCTCAACCGTATCAGCGAGCAGACCCGCGTCTTTTGGAACTGTGATGAGCACGTTTTCTCCCTTCGAGGCGGGCGCGAGCCTCAACGCCCCCCTCATCTTCTCCACTCCTTCGTGATCAGCGTAAAAGTAGTGCGTGCCTGTGCGCCCATAAGGAGCAAGCCAATGCGCTGCCGAGAACGACGCAAAGGCAGCATGTCCAGATCCGTCGCCCGTGCTGAGCACACTGCGGGCGGCATCCTCCAGTGCGGTGCCGTGCAATGGGGTGTAAAACCGCATGCGTTCGCCTGACGGCGCTTTGTAGCTATCGCGCCATGCGTCGAGCAACTCATCTGGTTTCGACAACAGAAGACCCTCTGGCGAGGCCAGCGCCCATTCTCGATCGATCAGTGCTGTGCGCACATTGCTGACATGGCCCAGACTCACGCCGGAGACTTCCGACAAATCGGTAACGCGCCATGAGCGGCCAGGTGCGCGCAGCATGGCGCGGAGAACCTGTGCCGATTTCGGCCTGAAAAGTGACTTGAGTTCACGTTGTTCGGCCCCTGAATTCTCCGCTACGATGCGCTCGATGAACACGCCGCCGAAGGCAATGCGGGCGTTCCCCTCCAGATCCAGATAGGCGACGCCCTTCTCTTCGCATAGTTGCCTGACTGCGGGAGAAATATAGGGCGCCATGAAAACGGGTGTGGCGTGTGGAGTTCGCTGTGCGTAGTCGTGCAGAACCAGTAGCGCTGAGCGGGCGTATCGTGGCTGGCCGTTCGACTCATACTCGCAGACGAGCACACGCGGTCTGCCGTCAACCAGCAGTCGGGCGACTAAGTCCGGTTGCGATTGGCTGGACGCGGCTTCGGATGTGATGCCCTCGATCTCTACAATGGGAACCTTTTCGAGCAACCGCCGAAGCGCCTCACGAGCGCGGGTCTCGTCGTCTTTCATTAAAATCACCTCTTTCAGCATTTGCTGAAAGTAATGTATTTAGTGAAATAACGCAAGAAATTTCACTGGTTGAGGGACTTTCAACGGATGGTGAAAATAGTCTCGGTGGTGAAACTACAGACAGCCGGAGTTCCTTCGAGACAGTAGCGGCGCCGAATCGATGCGTCAGAAAGCAGCCCGATCTTCACCGCAGGCGCGGACCGCTCTCCATCAAATCGGTCAAAAAAGCCCGGCCTGCCTCACGTCCCGCACCGGCGGCAGCGACACTTTCGCGCGCCGGGCGCCGCGGCGACGCGCCAGGCGCCGCACATGGGCGACGAGCTCGGCCTTCACTCCGCCGATGATGAGGACCAGTGCATACAACCGTGTGCCGTCGGGGCCCGGCTCCGGGCGTAGCCGCAGCGAGGCGCGCAGGGCAAGGCGCCGCGCCCGGTCCAGCAACTGGGCGCGGCTCATGCCCGGCCAGCAGGCGGCCATGAACGCCGCGACGGACGGCGGCAGACTTTCGGGCGCGCAGCCGGCGGGCAGCGCGAGGGCAACGAGTTCGAGGCGGTCGGCCATGCGGGGAAACGTTCTTGTCTGGCTCGCGCCGGTCGGGCGCGCGTCGCCTCCATCCTGGCGGAAACCGGGCCGCGCCGCAACGCGCCCGCCCGCATGGCCGGATGTCCCGATTCTCTCCGCACTGCGGAGAGAATCCTGCCGCGGCGGCGCACGCCCTCTTCTCCCGTCCCGCCTGACGCTCGCGAAAGAGAAAAAGGACGTTAGCGAACCTCATCCAGTCTGGTAACTCCGGAAATCAGGCGTGCGGTTTCGTATGCCGGGCCTGCGGACCAATCGCGCCAATTCGGAAGCGTCGTCTTGGACGCTGATCGACCGATGGAGTTGCCGAAGCTTGAGGCAGGAAACCTGCAACTCATAAATGCGTCGCGGTTCGAATTCGCGGTTCGGAACGGCAACACTGACCCACACCCGCCCTCCTCGGGCGACGGGGTCGGCCAAACACCGAGTTTGCGACGCCCGGTGTTTGCTACAAATTACGTATCGTCTGATACACGCAGAGCTCGAAACCGACGTTTAGGGCCGGCGGGCTGCCTGTCGGGCGAAATTTGCTGCCCCCTAATCTCGGCTTCCGTGAAACAGAATCGTGCTGAGCGTCTGAAAGCCCCGCCACACGTGGATTTCAAGCGCGAGAGCGTATCCCCCCGAATGTTTCACGATTTTGCGTTAAGCGCTCGCGATGCGATTACAACACTTCGTCGCTTTGCCCCCAAGGTTCTGCTACGGAACGGCGCCCGACCTACCGAGAGACCAGTCATCGCGTCTCGCTCGCGCGTTCAACTGTCGCTTCAATAGATATCTGGCAAACCGACTGCCTTGTTTGCCTTGTCTTCCGTCGCGGGTCCACCTTGCGCTGCTTGCGCCGTCAGGCGTTTTCTGCGTGGTAGCGTCATTGACGGTTAGTTGCAATGACTCTTGCGCTGAAGAGGTCTCGATGGCTGGACAACAGATCCTCCAGCTAATGCGCTCGACGTGGTGCTGCGCTGCCGGCAGCGCGGCCCAGCGTGTGCCGCCGACGACCATTGCGTATTTGTTAAGGTCGAGTAAGTACTCGCAGGCCTATGCTCCCCATTTCAGCACTACTTTCGCGCCCCATTGGTCGCTTCGCTATTGCTAGCAATTGAGGCGCGAATCTGCCCCACTACGCGGGAGAGATTCGGAGGAGGCGATAGGATTTTGGCGTGAGACCTTCGCGCCCATTGCCGGAGGCCGACGTCATCGCCGAGAGG
This sequence comes from Paraburkholderia sp. J8-2, assembly GCF_905220195.1. Taxonomy (NCBI): domain Bacteria; kingdom Pseudomonadati; phylum Pseudomonadota; class Betaproteobacteria; order Burkholderiales; family Burkholderiaceae; genus Paraburkholderia; species Paraburkholderia sp. J8-2. Next base: position 100,652 of record NZ_CAJMZA010000010.1, on the reverse strand, counting down.
CTTCTCTAGCACTTATCAGTACGGGCCGCGGGGAGCGACTGCGCTGTTGAGCGCGGGTGTCGCCGCCATCGGCGGATACTGGTTCGATTCAGAAATCGAAACCGCCCGGCTCTTGCCCGTCGTTTTTGTGCTCTGAAACACGACCGTGCTCAGCGCATGTACCCCATTGAGATCGATTTCCTCAGCTCGTTGCGCTGGTGATTCGTCATCGACGAGCACCTCAAGCACTGGTCGTCGCATACCGCATCGAACAACGCCCAGGCCGAGACCATCTGGTGAGAATGTCGGGGATAAGCTCCGACTTTACCCCGGAGGACGGATCAGAAACAAAGCGAAACTCCGACTTTATCCCGGAGTTAGCGATGCGTACCGACCCGTGACTCTTGCCCCCCATTCCAGCAAAGTTCGCAGGCACCTATTGAATCGCGGCGGCGTGTTCTCGGCGGCGGTGGAGCTTCAGAAGTGCAACGAAAGGGAAGCGGGGCAGATTCTGTGTTTGACCATCGTTGAATAGTGGCCTTTCGCGACCGGCGCCCTGACGGGGCGCTTCACCGGGCATTCTGCGGACGTGTGTCTGACGCGATGAACCACTGGCAGTGCGCTTATGTTTGAGTAGTTCACCGTCTTCTCGTCCAAGGTGGACTCAACACGGCGGCGGCGCACGCGCAGATGTTCCGTATGTTAATTACCTTGGCTCAACACGCGTAGCTATGGGGCTCACGAATGGCGCGGCGAGAGTGTCTCCAGTGGAGACACTCTTTATTCAACGGATGCTCGGCGAAATTTCATACGGGGCGTTCAGTAGCGACTGGTCCGGATCTTGTCTGACTTTGGGACGCGGCGACAGCCAACTACCGGGCTCATTCACTGCCCGCGCGTGCCACAGCAACCTTGTCTCCATTGGAGACACTCGCCCGTCCAGGAGATGTTCAAGTGAATTGCTCACCCGTGGTGTTGTCCGTTTCGGGAAGCCAGTGCCGTTGAGCGTTGTGCCCGCAGGCGTCCATGTGGGGCATGTCGATGCGTCGTCCGTTGGGGCGGCCAATCGTTATTCACGACGCCATAATTAATGCCTTGCTGGTATCTCACCGATGTAGACGCCTCGCCGACCGACGGCTAACCCTATGTGCCGTCGGTCAGCCGGGCTACTCCGTCGCGGAGTGTCTGAAACATGTATCTCTGGTTCTCGCAACGTGCACCAGGGGTCGCATTCGACCGCACCACGGCCTGTGCACGTTCATCAAGGACACAGCCGCATGGGTTTCCGTGTGTCTCCAATGGAGACACGGGTTCTGCGCAGGCCAACGCTGAGAAGGAATGCGAACGTCGGACAGAGCGCAGTTTCACAACGCTTGCATGTCACGGCGCGTCGAGGCCGAAATTACCCGAGCCAGAGGCGCCCAATTCGAGCACGCAGGTTTGGAGAGCTTGCCGGCATCGTATTTCCAGTCCGATCTCACAAGAAAAAAAAGCCCGACGAGTCGGGCCTTCTACTTGGGGGGCATCACGCGATTACGGGGCGCTGGCGAAAAGTTGCGCAATGAGCTCGCGAATCTGCTTTTCCTTTTCGTCCGTGAGCATTCCGGCCCTGATCTTCACCGTAAGACCAACTGAATCTTTCGTGATCGAGCCAGCCTGATTCCCGCCTGCGAAAATCTTGTCGATGCTGCGATCACTGACGTTCGCCGCATTCTTGCCATCGTCGTCTATCGCCTGCTTGATCGCTTTCGCTAACTTCGTCTGGTCTAGGTCCCCAGCAACGACTTTTGCCCAAACTTCACTGGCGAGTTCACTCGCTTTCGGCCCCTGCTCACGAAGCGCAGACACCACATTCTGTGCCGCATGCGCTCCAAGCAACCGAGGCTGTACGTCGAGATCCCTAATGATGAAGTCGGGCAGTTCAGCAAACGCGAGATAGCGATAAAGCTCAGAGCGAGAAATCCCCAACGCCTCTGCCATTCTCTTGCGGTTCGGAAACTCCTTCTCGGTTCGACGAATCGAACGCGAAATCTCGTAGTCAGATAGATCCTCACGCGCGACGTTCTCGACGAGAGCAAGCATGGCCATCTCTTCGTCAGAGAGGTCGACAACCAAGACCTTGATCGTCTCCTTTTCGATCATCTTGTGAGCACGCCAGCGCCGCTCACCTGCGACGATTTGGTAACCCGAGCCATTTCGCCGAACAACGATCGGTTGAACGAGACCAGCCTCCCGAATCGATTCCGCGAGCTGCGTGAGCTTAGCTTCAGCAAAAACCTGTCGCGGCTGCCACGGATTCGGCACAATTTCGGCAACCTTAACCTCAGAAGCGGGGCCCGCTTTTTCCAGTTCGGTTATCCGCTTTTGAGCCTGAGCAAGTGCACCTGCCATTCCAGGCGCGGTGAGCGGAGCCTTGTTTTTCTCCTGTTGTGGCTCGAGCTGGATGTCCTTCGCTGCCCGAACGTCCGCCGTCTTAGCCATCATGCGATCACGCAAGCTGCTCATTGTCCCGACCTCCACTGAGCGACGTACTGGTCATCAATCCATTTGCAGTAATCCATAAGCGGCTGTTTAACCCGAGCAAGGGTTTTCGCAACGGTGTCCGCGCGCGACAAATCGAACACCGTCGAAAAAGCGAGCGCGCCATTGCTCATGACTGAACTCGCGGGAATTTCCGTTGTGTGAAGCCAGTCACCGTAGGCTCGTTGCGACCAAGACCGCACCACCGGCGCCGACGATGTTGTACCGTAGTCCACCTTCGAGAGTAGGACCGATACAAAGTCATAGGTCTTATCCACCTCGTGCGCAGCAAAACCATTGGCAACCTCTGCGAACAGCGACCAGAAGGATGCTGAGGATATGAAATCCAAGCTTTCCGGGACTAGCGGCATAACCATCGAATCAGCCGCCATCAATCCATTCAACGTCATGTATGACAGCGACGGTGCCGTGTCCAGAATGATGTAGTCATACTGGGCGCGCAGTGGCTCAATGCCTTTGCGTAGCACCGACCAAAACTCGAAACCAGGGCTAGTCTTCTGGGCCGCAGGCAGATGAAACTCGGCATCGTGCAAATAGTTGTGCGCGGGGATAACGTCAAGTCCGTCCCAATACGTGCTTTGAACTTTGGATCCTAAGCCCCCCTCGATCGTCGGCTCATAGATGTAGGGCAACACAGTGTCTTCCCACGTAATATCCTTTTCGGCGTACAGTCCGCAGAGCTCAGACAGGGAGGCCTGAGGATCAAGATCGATCATGAGCACCTTGCGACCGCGCAGACTGAGGCCCTGTCCAAGACACATAGAGGTCGTGGTCTTGCAAGATCCCCCCTTAAAGTTCGCCGTGGTCAATACACGCCCACGCTGTTCGCGCGTGCCCGTTACGAGAGGCGTCTGGTAGATCGCCGAAACCTTTTGTACCCAGCTCCGTGCATCTTTCAGCGAAAAAATTCTTGCTCGCCCCGTGCCATGCGTCTCGCCCGCCGGCAGATCACTGCCTTCCTTCGTCGCGAGATAGTTGATTTTCTGGCGGTCCACTCCACAGAGTTCGGAGAGTTCGCCGATCGTGAACAGCGGGGCGGTTTTCCGCGGTCGAGGAGCCAGTATCTGATCACGCAGTTCGTCGGTCATGACACGTAGTCGCTCTGCGAACTCGCTGAAGTCGGAGAGTTTGACGCGTCGATCGATGCCCGGTAGCTCGCTCAAATTCATACGGTAAATTCCTTTTTGTTCACGGTGAGGTGATTTCTAAACGATCACCGAGCATTTCCACGGTTCGGCTTCATTCGTTAGTCGAAGCGTAGAATACTAGCCGCGCCGGAGAATTACCATCACATTCGATCATGTCGCATCTGCGGCGGAGTTATTTCATAGAAACCGTATAATTTTCAAATACTTAGCATCATTGCGAGATACAAGTAAGAGGTAGCGTCCGTACGACCGATTAGCAAGCGCACGAAAGCCTGATCACTCGGGCAGGTGTGTCAACACAAAACACCTCACCTTGGCCATCGAAAAGCCGCCGATTTACGCTAGCTTTCATGCAAAACACAAATCTCCTCACCTTGAGGACCACCATGCTCCTGCTTGCGCTTGCTGTTTTGCGGGCACTGACGCCCGCATGGATCAAATGCGTCTCGGAAATCCCGGCTCGTTTCTTGGCTGGCTTGGTTGTTTGTATTTCTTGTAAACAAAGAACCGACAAACCACTAACAAATTGGGTCCTCCAAAATAAAATCAATGACTTAGCGCTGCAAGGTGAGACGTTCTGTGCCAAAGGTGCTGTGAATTGAGCACTACGGTGAGCCGTTTACCACGACAAAGTGAGGAGGATTGGGTCGCAAGGTGAAGTAATTGGGCTGCTTAGGTGAGGTGAATTGTGATCTGAATGCGGTTAAGGTGAGGCGTTTTGTGAAGAAGTGCGGCGAAAGGTGAGGTGATCTGTGTTGACAGCGCACCTTGCGGTCGGTACCGTACCGCTCGAACGTCAAGGAGAACGAGGGGAGCCGGAATGACGACAGCGGGGCAAGTGGCCACATCCAGGCAATTGGCCTTGGCCCTGTTTGACGACGCGAACGCGGAAGACTTGCCGGTCGAAGCCGCGCGATCCGATATCGGCTTTGCACGAAAGAACGTCCTTATCCGCATAGTTGACTTAGGCGTTGCCGCGCGTCGATTGATCGATGCCGCGTACTTCATCGTCGCGCAAGAGAACGATGTTCACGATCTCTACGACGTGGAGCTCGATTACTTCAAGTGGCTCATGCGCTACTCCAGCCGCAATAATTCGCATCTGGAGCAAGTTATTACTGAGGCGCAACGGGCGTTGATTCAAGCAACCGCCGACGCGGAGGCTGACGGAACGAAGCCCTTCGGATCGGTTCAGCTGATCGGCCGCATTTCCTATACCGGCGGACGCTTTCAATTTCGCGTCCCGCCTGATCTCATTGGGATAATTCGCGGCCCGGGGAAGTCCCATTGGCTAAGTCTTCGCATTACCTCACTTTTCAGTCTGAGCTACGCACGTGTAATGTACGACCGGCTGCTGCCGTATGCCGACGAGGGTCTAACGGAATGGTTTACGCTCGAAGAATTGCGCTCATGGCAAGGCTCGATGGGTGCGAAAGCAAGCGAGTTCAAATATTTCAAGCGCGATTGGCTTACTCCGGCCGTGGATCAGATAAACGAGGTCTCTGACATTGCTTTGTCGTACGAGACACGGAATGAACCGGGATCGAGGAAGATAGGTCGCCTGCGCTTTCGGATCGAGCGCAAAGAAATGGGTGAGCGTCTGTTGCATTCGCATGAACAAGCTCAAGTGCTTTATCAGACCTTGAAGCAAGAGTTTGGATTGTCGAGTGCCCAGTTCAGCCAGATCGCATCGGACCGTGACACATACAACGACGAGCGCCTGGAACAGGCAATCGAAAGAACACGATTCAGTCTTAAGCTCGGCAAGGTATCGAAGAGCCCTGCGGGCTTTTTTATGAAGGCCCTGAAAGAAGGGTGGATCGTTTCTGATGCTGAGCGTCAGATGGTCCAGATTCAGAACAGTCTTGCGTTGACAGAGCAGCGCGAAATCGTAGCGAAGGAGCATGTTGAGACTCGTCTCGCGTTGCAACTTGCAGCTCAAGACGTGCATGCTCAAAACCGCATCGTTGACGAAGTGCGTCGCGGCTGGGAGCTGTACAACGAGGCGGCGCCAAGGCAGCGGGATGAATGGCGAAGAGCCTTTAAGGCGAGCGCGGCGGGAAAGCTTACCGTGCGTCGGTTGGGAATGGATGTGACGTCGGATCTGTCCGAGGATATGTTCGGGAAGTATCCGGATCTCCGGGACGGTTTTGCTGGCTTCGTGTTTAACAAATCACGAACCAGCAAGGGTAGGGCTCGCTAGTGTCAGAATCCATCTCGCCGTGGACGTGGAGGATTCTTTCCAGGCTGTCGACGGCGCCAGCCATCGCAAGTCGTCGAGTTTGCGCGGGGCCTTCAGTCGCTGTACTCTTGGAGCCGCTTCTGCGTGAGCTGAACCGCGGTCGTTTGTTGATCACGCTAGAGGATTTTCGCAACGTGCTGGAGATACCGGACACGTATCGATTTGCCGACATCAAGCGTCGAGTGATCGAGATGGCGGTGAACGAACTGAACTCGAAGGCCGATCTCGTGATCAGTTGGAAATCCGTAAAGCTCGGGCGCGCGGTAAATTCCTTGGACTTTCAGTTCATCCAACATCCACAGAGCCGTCTTGACCTTGGCGATGCCGCTTGACGTCTCACCTCGACTTGGCTCTCGGGCTCGGCGTTTTCGTTTTTAGCCGGCGCTGAGCTTTCTCAGCCGCAGCGGCGACGTCGGCTGCAAGCACCGATTTAAACATGACGAAGGCCGTTGAAATAAACGCCTCCACTCGCGGAAGATGCGGTAGCAGTTCGTCGAGATCGGGAATGTCTACGCGTAAAGATTTTTTGTCGCGCGCCAAATGAACTTGAATCTTGTTCGGCGTGCGCTGCGGGATTCGATCAAACACGGCAAACTCCAGAATGTCGTCCACCGCGGTGTAACCGACACGTACGGCCTCGCGCGCTCTTCGGATGAACAGTGCTTCGCCAATCTTATCGATCGCGCCCAACAAAAGTGCACCAATGCGGAAGCTGATGTGCTTCGCCCCACCAATAGCGTCGACGACTTCTGAAGGAATGCGCGCCAGAGCGATCGCCTTCGAGACGTTCGGTCTGGAAGTGCCAAATGATTCTGCCAGATCACGGTGTGACGACCACAGGCGTCTCTTGAGCATAGCTTGATAAAAGAGGCCAAGCTCGTAATGCGAGGCGGCGTTGGCGCGCATTCTCGCCTGGACAGCGATGGCCGTTACTTTGTTCGGGATCGACTTGGGATTGAATGTGGGTTCCATGATTGTGATCGTTGTCGGATCTTCAAAGCTTAATTGCCTTGAGTTAGTGTCAAGCCGGGAAGCGTGGAAGCAGCGTTTTCCCCTCGATTTGCCATTAAGACTAGAGTAATCGTATCGATTGTAGGTAAAAGACCGAGAATTGCTACGAGATCCGCAAAGATGCCGTTTAGGCGCCTAAACGAAAACGCCTCGCCATTTTCAATAAGCTCATGTTTTAACAGGGTTTTGTCTGAAATCGAAAGCGTGAACCGTTTGAACCACAGGTTGCCAGCTCCGCACATCTGGGCTCGGGGCAAAAGCTACACAAAAACTGCGCCATTCCGGGTTTAAGCGTTTAGGCGCCTAAACGGAGCTGCTTCCAAAACGCAGCGGCCGCAATCGTATGCAAAATAGCTTGTCTTTTGCTCCGGGAGCACCAAGCCCGGACTGATTCAATTGACGCGAGCCCACAGTCCGCGCGCGTCATGCCCTTCCTTCGTCGTTCCCGTAAAGACATCGCTCTCTCCACCGCACCGGGAGGGTATTCCGAAGAAGATCCCGAAAAGGTCGTCTTCGACCGCGGTACGCGCCTGCGTGTCGAGGCGAACCACTGGAAGCTGCTTTGCTTTGTACTGGCGGCGGTCGCGGCCGGGGCAGTCTGGACACGGCAACCGCCGCCTTCGGTCGTGAAGTCTTACGGCATATCCGCCGACGCTGGTGGCCGTCCGCTCGTCCGGCAACTCGCAGCGTACAAGCCTGACGATCAGGCGTTGCGTTCGTCCGTCACCGAGTCAGTACAACGCTGGTTCACGATTGAGCCGGTGCTATCGCCCACCATCGAGACCTCGCGCCTTGCCCGCAACATCAACTCGGTCAAGTCGCAAATGGTCGACAACGGCAAGAATCAGTTCGCGGCATGGCTCAAGGACGATGCGCCGTTTCAGGAGATCACGCGCAATCCGAAGCTCGTTCGCGAGGTGAAGGTCAGCAGCGTTTCCGTGCTGGACGATTCGACCGTCGTGGTCGAGTTCACGACCTCTACGACTCAGTTTCCCGCTGACAAGCCGGTCGACAAACGCTACGCGCTCACACTGCGCTACCAGATTCTCCCGGCGAGTTCTGACGATGCGGTCGGCACAAACCCCTTCGGGATCTACTTCCCGTTCTTCACGCTCCAGAAAACCGCATGACGATCCCGGCATCCCGCTCACTGCTGCCGCTTGCCGCGCTCGCTTGCGCGCTGGCGATTTCCCATCCCGCGCTTGCCGCGCGAAAAGTTACCGCGGCCGCCGGTTCGCTTGATGTGGGCGCCATCCTGGGCGACCCGATGAGTCCGGTGAATCCGTACAACACCGGCACCGATCCGGTCACGATGCCCAACGACGCGCGCATCGTTGTCTTCAACTACAGCCGCGACCAGATCTTCCGCATCATGGCCGCGCCGCTGAAGCTCACGACCATCGAGCTGGCGACGGGCGAAAAGCTGGTCACCGACCCGGCGATGGGTGACTCCGTGCAGTGGATCATCGACACGGACGGCGCGAACCACGTCTATATCAAGCCGGTGAAGCCGGGACTCGTCAACACCCTCCACCTCACGACCAACATGCGCGAGTACGACATGACGCTCGTCTCGTCGCCTGTGGGCGGGCTCTTCTATCAAAGCGTGCGCTTTCACTATGCCGAGTCGCTGATGGCAAAGGTCCGAGCGCGTGACAACGCGGATGGGACCAGCATGGCGGCTGGTGCCGGTGGACCGAATGACACCGGCCCCCTCGGCGTCTCGCCCGACAAGCTCAATTTTGACTACAAGGTAGACGGGTCTGCGCCGTTCAAGCCGGAAACCGTGTTCGACGACGGAAAGGCCGTGTGGCTGCGCCTGCCTGCGGACGCACCGTTTGCGGTGCCGATCGTCAAGGATCACGGCGACGACGTGAGCCCGAACTTCATCCGTCGCGGCCAGTACATCGTGGTCCAGCAGATGGCGGACAAGATCGTGCTGCGCGCGGCGAACGATGAGGTGACGATCACGCGCCGTCGCCCAGGCCTCTTCGGGTTCTGAGCGCATGTCGACGCAGAACTCCTCCCCGACCTCCGACCAGGACCGCGTCGTCAAGGGCAAGTCGCCCCGCAACGCGCTCGTAGCTGTGGGCGCGATCTTCGCCGTGCTCATCGGCGCGATGGGCTACTACTACCAGTCGAAGGCGAGCGACAAGGCCGAGCAGCAGGCGAAAGATGACAAGGCAGCGAAGGCCGCTGCCTCCGTCGATCACGGACCCAGCGGGAACGACATCGACCGGATCATCAGCGATCAGCAGGCCGCAGCGCGACGCGATGAAGAGCGTGCGCGCAAGGCGGCCGCTGGAGCATCTGCGCCTCAGGCCGCGGGCTCGAAGCCGGCGTTGTCGCTCGATCAGTTCGAAGCCGGATCGCGTACCGCAGACCTGTCCACAAACGCGAAGGAAGACAACGTTTATGCATCACCGATCTTCATTCCCGGCGTCAAGGTCAAGGCGCCGGCAGACACGCAGAACGCGGGCGGCGTCAACGGCATCCTGACGCCGCAGCAGATGGCGCTGCAGCAGATCGCCGCCCAGCAGGCCGCAGCCGGCAATGCGGACGCGCAGGCAAAAGTGCTTGCGGCCGCGATGGGGCAGGGCAACGCCAGGACATCATCCGCGGACCGCGATCTGGATTTCCTCAAGGACGCTAGGGCGCAGTCCGCCTCGGGCGAGGGATTTCTCAGTGCTGGCTTCGTCGGCCAGTCGGGTTCCTGCACGCTTTCGCCGCCGCATCACATCGGCGTGCTGGTCATGGAGGGGGAGAACTCGGACCGCCCCGGTACGGCGGCGCTCATGGTTGAGCAGGACATCTACGACAGCGTGACGGGTACGTGTTTGATGATCCCCAAGGGGACCATGATCAACGCGCCGTACCAGAGCGACATCAAGGTAGGGCAGGAAAGCATCCTCGTCGCGGCGACCGAAATGCGTCTGCCCAACGGCAAGCAGGTGCCGCTCTATGGCTCTGAGGGTGCCGACCAGAACGGCTACGCCGGGTTTTCAGGCGACGTGAACAACCACTTCCTGAAAATTTTCGGTGCGTCGTTCCTGACCGCGATCCTGCTCAACCACTTCACCAGCGACACGAGTTCGACCACGACTGGACCGCTGGGCGTTACGCAGGTGGGCAACACGGCAGGCCAGGTTGCCGCCCAGACCTCGCAGTCCATCCTGAACCGTTACCAGAACATTCCGCCGACGATCACGATCAAGCCGGGCCAGCGCTTCATGATCAAGGTGAACCGCGATATCCACCTGGAGCCGTATCGTGGTTAGGCGCGTACTTGGCTTTCTCGCGACATCCGCGCTCGTGGCTGGTGCGGCGCACGCAGCCTCCATTGCGCAACTCATCAGCCCGGTATCGCTTGTGCTGGCATCAAACGGTGCGCGCGAGGTTGCCGCACTGGACGGTACGCCCGTGCTGTATTGCGGACTGGCCGCGTTCGGCGCGTGGGCCACGCCACTCGTTGGCCAGACTGTGCGCAGCACACCGGAACAGGGCGTGACCGTCTCCGTCGATGCGCGCGATGTGTCGCTCGCGGGGCTCATGGTTCGAAGTGGCTGGCTTCAACCCACGGAACTTGACGACGATGCACAGGCTGCGATTACGGAGGGCCGCGGCGGCTGGGCGTGCGCCAGGGCAGAGACACCGTTCGCGCTGATGCATACGAGCGTCGATCCCAAGGTGCTTGCGGGCATCGCCCTGAACGAGTCGGCCTACAAGGGCCGCGCCTGGCCGTGGACGTTGAACGTCGCCGGTCGCGGTTTCTTTTTCCGTTCGCGCGATGACGCATACGGTGCGATCCGCGCGCTCATCGCGGCTGGCCGATGCGACTTCGACGTCGGAATCATGCAGGTGAACTGGTGCTACCACCGGCAGCGCTTCGCTTCGCCGTGGGATGCCCTTGCGCCCGCAACGAACATCCACGTCGCGGAAGACATTCTCAACGAGAACTACAGCCGCACGCATTCCATCGCGAAGGCCATTGCGTACTACCACAGCGCCAACCCGGTGCCAGGCAGTGCTTACCTCGCGCGCTTCGTGCGCAACCTCAACCAGATCCAGGCCGGACTATGACGCGCAGGCTTCTTACTTTCGCGACGTTGTGCGCCATCAGTGCAGCACACCTCGCTCTGGCGGCGAATACCGATCCGTTTGATTTCGACTACGAGATCGCAGGTGGCATCGCGGAGCGCCCGGCGCTCGTCTTCAACGACGGATCGAAGACCTACATCCAGCCGCGTGCGGGACAGACGATCTCGGTCGCGGGCAGCCATCAGGAAGGTCCTTACATCGTGGTTGAGGGCACGCCCGCAACGATCCAGTTCAGCGTCGCGGGTCATCCAGCCGTCGCGACATGGAACCGAGCGAATGCGTTCATCGGCGGCCACGGCGTGGTGCCCGGCGCGGGCGATGACCAGCCGGTGGCCTTTTCCGGCTTCAGCGGTCGCCTCGCACTCGTCGGCGAACGGGGCGCGCTCGAGCCCGTGCGAAGCCTGAACGCCACGATGCCGGTGGGCTCCATCGTCAAGGCGCTCGTGCCGCAGGGCTGGAGCGGCTCCGCGCAGAAGGACGTGGACCTGACCGCTGCCAACCGTTTCGAGACGCAGCCCGGCGAGAACTGGATGCATGCGCTTGACCGTCTGATGACGCAGAGCGGCCTCTATGCAGACGTCGACTTCGACAGCCGCCATGTGCGCCTGCGCCGCGAAGTGGAGAAGTCCGGTGCGCTCGCCTACGCAGTCGCAACGGTAACGCATGCCGACCCGGTGGCGGCGTCGTCGGACACTGCCGCGCCGCCCGCGGAGTCGCTGCTCGCGAAGTACTTCGGTGCGAACGCGATCCGCGATGGCGACGATGCGCATACGCAGATCCGCTTTGCGGAAAAGCCGAAGGATCTGAAGTTCGTCTCGGGCGATGGCGTGTCGCTGCATCCGAAGTGGGACGCTTCTAGCGGCGTCATGACGATCGATCGTGCAGAGCGTTTCACGGTTTCCGACGCCACGCATCGCGTCGAAGTCGCACGCAATTCGGGCACGGTCTATGACTTCCCGGCTGGCAACGGCGCGCATCTCGAAGCTGTGTTCGATGAAGCCGGGCAGACGTATTTTAAGTTCGCGCCGACCGTGATCGACGTCACCGTCGCGGACGTTCATCACCTGGGCTCGGGTGAGCAGAAGGGCCGTTTCTACAAGTTCAACGGCACCTCGGAGCAGTTCATCGTCACAGCCGACGGCAACACGGTGAGTGTGCTGCGACGTCACGACGTGAAGTACTTCGAGCGCGCCGGGGCAACGGTGGGAGCGGCGTCGTGATGCGCTACGTGCTCCTTCCTGTTGTCGCGCTTCTCATCGCGCCCGCGGTGACGCGTGCCGACTGCATCGACGACGCTGCGGCCTACCGGCATATCAGCCCGCGTCTCGTGCGCGCGATCGCTCAACAGGAGTCCGGTATGCGCGCGAACGCGGTCAACGTCAACGCGAACGGCAGCGAGGACATCGGCCTCATGCAGATCAACTCCTCGTGGCTTCCGAAGCTCGCGCGCTTCGGCATCCAGCGCGAGCACCTCTTTAACGCCTGCGTGAATGCCTACGTGGGCACCTGGATTCTCGCCTCGAACTTCCGCCAGTTCGGGCCGACTTGGAAAGCCGTCGGCGCGTACAACGCGACCTCGAGCTCACGCCAGCTCGTCTACGCCAATTCGATCTACCGACGCCTGCAGGGCCACTAAATATCATGAGCAAACATTTCCCGAAGGACTCCGGCGCTCGAACCCGGACGATTGCGCAGGCCCTGCTTGCACTGGTGCTCGGTAGCGCCGTGACGATGGCGACTGCGGCCATGGAGCCCGACCAGTCGAAGGTCCCAGTGCCCGCGGGCGATGGCTGGCAGATGCTCGGCGGTGGCACTGGTGCCGCGCCGCAGCCGGCAAGCGCGGGCGCCGCTGCGCCGGGTCAGCAACCCGCTGCCGCGCCGGTGTCTGGCCAGGCGCCCGTCGCGCCGACGATCCTCGCCTCGGCTGCACCGCTCACGCCTGCCACGCCGCAGGCTTCGGCTCCAGTATTCGCTGACGTGAAGACGGTGGTGCTTCCGGGCGCTGTGAACGGCGAACCGACCGGCACGGTTTCTTTTTCGATCACCCCGCAGGACACGAACCTGCGTAACGCGCTCGACCGCTGGCTGCAGACCCAGGGCTGGCAGCTCGCCTGGAAGATCGACGATGACCTGCCGGTCGAATTCAACGCGATGTTCACCGGCGACTTCCGTTCGGTGCTCACCCAGGTCATGCAGGCAACCGACCACATGCGAACGCCCGCGCGCGTCTGCAGGCACACCAACAACGTCATTCGCGTGATCGCCCGCGCGGCCAACTGCAAGGACTGATCATGCGCCTCTACCCCATCCGTACCCTGATCGCTGCTGCGACCGCCGTAGCACTCGCTGGCTGCGCCGTCACGCAAAACGATGTCAACGGTGCATACGACCAGGCGAATGCAACCGCGAGCACCGCACTGAACGGCGCCGGCAACGGCATTCCGCTCGTTGAGGATGTCCCCAGCGCGTTTCTCGGTGATCGTCCCGTGCCGCTCGCGTATGAGGCCACGCTGCCTGCCGTGTTCCGCGAGAAGAAGGTCACGTTCCCGCCGAAGCTCGACATGAAAACGCTCGCAACGCTCGTGTCGAATGCGTCTGGCTATCCGGTGCGCGTGAGTCCCGACGTCTACATTCCGCGCGACAGCCTGATTCCGCGAGCGTCGAGCGACGGAAAGACCACGCAGGCAAACTTCGGCGCAAAAACGTCCGAAATCCCCGTGTACGACCAGGTGTGCGAATCGTGCGCGATCGGCCGTTATCTGCACGACGTCACGGAGGACCTCGGTCTCGACTGGTCCTTCGACGGCTCGACCATCAACATCACCCGGTTTGTCACGCGCATGTACCAGATCGCCGCGATTCCTGGCACCGTCTCGATCGAATCGCGGATGTCCAAGGGCACGGACACGTCGACGGGCAACCAGTCAACAGGTTCGACGGGCGGTGCGAGCACGGACACCGGTTCGTTCTCGGCAAAGACCTCGAGCGGGCGCAAGGGCGACTTTGACCAGATCAAGTCGATTGAGGACACGTTGAACCAGCTGAAGTCTCCGATGGGGCGCATCACCGTGAATCCGCAGAGCCGCCTCGTGATCGTCTACGACACGAGGGAAGCGGCAGATCGCATGGGAGAGATGCTCAAGCGCGAGAACGCGATCTCCACGCGTCAGGTGATGCTGCGCGTGCGCACGATCCAGATTGCACTGAACCGCGGCAGTCAGGCGGGTGTGAACGCGGATATCGTCTACAACAGCATCCAGGGCGGCCTTGCCAAGTGGGCGGTGAGCTTCACCTCGCCGACGTCGTTGTCCTCGGGCGGCGGCACCGTTGGCCTCTCTGTCCTGCAGGCGAACGCACCCTTCTCGGGCACGAACGCGGTCATCAACGGCCTGAACCAGTACGGCCGCACGATCTCCGACAACACCATCTCGAAGCTGACGCTCAATGGCCTGCCGGTGTCGGTGGCCAACTTCCAGAGCGACGACTACCTCCGCACGACCTCACCTTCGTCGGGGAGCATCACCGGCACGTCGAGCGGCGTGGTGGGCCTCACGCCCGGGACGCTTACGACCGGCGACTTCCTGCACATCCTGCCGGCGGTCAACGATCACAACCAGATCCTGCTCGCGTACTGGCGTGACAGTTCGAAGCAGAACGGTCCGTTCACGTCGGCGGGCGCAGGCTCGGGCCAGACGCAGCAGGCGATCCAGCTCGCCCACACGATCGGCAGCAAGGATGACGAGACGATCGCGCTGTCGGACGGACAGACCGTCGTCCTGTATGGCGCGGTCACGGACACCGCTGACAGCACAACGAACGGCGGCCTCGCGGGTATCACCGGTTCGTGGAACAAGTCGCGCACCTTCCAGGTGGTGATGCTGACCGCAACCGTTGTTCCCTCGATGTAAGGGCCGACATGCATATCACCGAACCACTACCGGGAGAGAAGCGCGCGCGTCTGGCGTTCGGCCTCGACTGGAGCGCCTATCCCGAGAAGGGTGCGAAGGAGAGTCGTGCGCGATACGCGGGTGACTTCTCCGCGACGCACTACATCGAAATGAAGGTGGGCGCCGAACTCATCGGCGGTTTCTGCGCGCCCGACACCGGCGAACTGCGCCGTGTGAAGCTCTTTTCGGGCGCCGCACGCATCGCGATGCTCGAGCGGGTGAAAGCGAAGGTGGCCGTGCTCGTGCTCATGCAGGACGGACCGCAGGTGCATCTGGTGCACGTGGTGCGCGGCGCGGTGCGCCGCGACGAAGTATTGACCCCGGCCGCAGCCGCGAAGCGGCGCGACGAGATCGCGCGGCAATGCGGGAAGCTCGGGCTTGCGCTGACTGTCATGGTCTCGGGTGATGCGATCGAGCCGGGCGATGAGCCCTTCAGCCCGGCTGAGTTGCTGCAGCAGAAAAAGGCTGGCGCCATTACGCGCGTGCCCGCGGGCATCCCGAATTCCATCGTGGTGCTTCTTGCGTTGGCGATTGCCGGATTCGGGGCAAAGCAGATGTGGGGGGCGCTCAATCCTCCTCCGATCGTGAACGCAGCGCCGAGCTGGGACCAGCAGTACGAACAGGCGATGCGCCAGGTCTTCGCAGGCCGCACGCCGCTTGCGTCGCAACTCGCGCCCGATGCGCTGGCGTTGCTCGACTACATCGACACCAATCGCAAGGGCTGGCAGTTCAACCAGGCCGAATGCCCGTCAGCGGGGTTCTGCTCGCTGACCTATGAGCGCGCGGGCGGATCGTTCGAGGATTTCGCGCGTACCGCGCCGGCCGACATGCTGCCTGTCACGTTCGCGCCGGACGGGCGGCATCTGTACGCGCGCGGCCCGGCACTGCCACGCACCGCCATGCTGAGCGTCACGGGCATGAAGACGTGGCCCGACGAACAGCGACTCATCGAGATGCTGCAGACGCCGCCCCAGCGCATGTCGGTCAAGGCACTGGACCTCAAGAGCTTCGGCTATGAGGTGAAGCTGGAGCTGAGCCACGCGCTGCTCGCATCGCCGCCTCCGGCCGGCGAGCGTCATCGCGCACTGCTTCGCGAAGGGCGCTGGGAGATCGACGGCTACCGGTGGCAGGCTCCGCTGCTCGCGGCGCTGCCGCCAAACATGATCCTCGAATCCCTGAACGTAAAACTCGACACCGCCGCACCCGAGGAGCTGGGCAAGGTCGGCATCCATTTCGTTGCGAAGGGCAAATACTATGTTGTGCAATAAATCACTTCGCCTTGCGGTGCCGCGCGCCGTCACCGTCGGCGTGGCGCTGCTTGCGCCTGCCCTGGCCGCGCACGCTGCGGCGCCGTCTTTCTCCGCGGCGATCGCGCCCGCTGCCGCTGTGGCGACCTCGAGTCCGCATTCCGCGGCCGTGCCCGCCGCGCTCGTTGCGACTGCAACGACGCAGGCGCCGGCATCGCGGCAGGCTGCCGGGAACGCGAGCGCAGCATCGGCGGTCGTGTCGTCCAGCATGCCCACGACGACTGGTGAAACGCACCTGACCCTTCGCGACATCGACGACCTCGCGCGCAGCAAGCTCACGCGCACGTTGCGCGGCGACGGTGATGCGCCGGCGAGCGGTGCGGCCGTAACGCTGAAGACACCCGCGCCGGTGGACAACGCACCGGCGGTTGTCGTGCGACCGTACGTGCCGCCTGTCCGTACGTCCGCTGTTTCGTTCGTTGGCGCCTATACCGAGAGCAGCGGGCAGCACGTCCTCTATGAATACAACGGCGCGGTCTATCCGGCGCGCGTCGGCGAAAAGCTCCTGAACGGCTGGGTTGCGCGCAGGGTGGATGGCCTCTCGGTCACCGTCGCCGAGGGCAAGCGCACGTGGAGCGTACCGATGAGCAGTAACGCGCCTGCATCCTCAAATTCAACCCTCATAACCGGCTCCGCCCTCGGTGACCTGTCGTCGCCACTGCCGCCGGGCGTGAGCATGGCTCAACCGGTCTCAAGCTTCGGGAGGCAGTAAATGTCGCTCTTCGGGAATATGGAAAACGAAAAGCCCCGCAGCGGGGTGATGGCGCGCCTTCGCGCGTGGCGTGGCAGCTTCGTGGAGGACTCGGAATCCGCTGCACCCGTGGAGCCGGTGCTGGGCGCGACGCGTCCCGTACGAAAGGGGCCCGGCGCGCCGGCGGGCTCGCTCGGCGCGTATCTGCGCGATGCGGACGTGACCGATGTCGACGCGAGCGACGTGAAGTCGTTTGAAGCTGCATCGGACGCCACGCCGCACGGGCTGGACGCGCGTTTCGTGTCAAAGGAAGCATCCGCTTCCGTCGAAGATGTTGAAGACCGGAACGGGCGATCCTCGGCCGCCGACCATCACAGTGTCGCTGCGGAGGCGGTGAGCGATGTGTGGCGCAGCGCTGACGAAGGGCAACGGGACGCCGCGCAGGGCGAAGATCCGGGCGAGGTGCCGGGCGAAGCGGCCCGAGCGCAGTCCGTCGAAACGACGCCATCCGAAGACGTGCGGGATAGCGCGGCGGCCGACGCATCGCGCGATGAGGCCTTCGACGAACCACAGCCCGCCGATGCGACGGGTCACGCACTCGCGGTTCCGGACATCGAGTACACGCCAGTCGGCATGCCGAAGCTGAGTTCGGTGCACGCACTCGCTGACTTCAAGCGCATCCTGTGCGACACCACGCCAGAGGCCACGCTGCGTATCACGCCCGAGGCGCGCCTGCAGTTCGTTGCGGTAGACATGCAGGCCGGGATGGCGGTGGTGATCGCCACGCGTGAATTCCAGGAGTCCGCGCTCTATTCGACGTACCTGAGTGACCTTGAACGCGCACATATCTCGGTACGCGAGGAGATGGTGGCAACGGCCGCAGTCATTGCGGACGTGTATGACCGTGCGCGCATCCGTGTGTCGAATCACGTCCCCGAGGGCTCGCGCGCCATTGCGCTATTCCGCGACGTGTTTGAAGCCTCGACCGGCTACGACGCGAGCGACGTGCACTGGGAGTCGCGCGACTACCAGTCCGACGCGGAAGTTCGCTTTCGCGTCGACGGCGACCTTTACACCTATCAGCGCATGCCGAAGCCAACGGTGCTGCGCGCGCTGTCGGCCGCCTATCAGGACCTCGTCCAGCGCAACACCAACAGCGGCAACGCTTTCCAGCCGAGCGCCCCGCAGTCGGCCATGATCCCGCTCGCGCTCGCGACGGCCACGCTCAATCTTCGCTGGCAGAGTGCGCCGCAGATGGGCGGTTTCGACGTGGCGATGCGTGTTCTCGATGGGAACTTCCGCAACTACACCGTGCGCGCGCCTGAAACGATGGGGCTTGAGGCCAGCCAGCTCGAGATCATCCATTCGCTGGGTCATGTCAGTGGCGGCGCGGTGCTGCTTTCCGGCGAGACCGGGTCGGCCAAGAGCACGCTGCTGCGCGCGCTGTCGTACATGGTCGACGGGCGCGAGCTCAAGAAGCAGTACGCCGTGAGCATGCCCTCCGAGTATCCGATGCCGTGGCTGTCCGATCAGTCGGTGCCTCGCGGGCTGGACGAAACCGAAGAGGATTTCCGGCGCAAGGTCGCGACGATCATCCGCACGCTCATGCGCATGGACCCCGACGATCTGACCGTCGCGGAAATCCTAGATTCGACCATCGCGGGACTCGTGGTTGAGCTTGCGCTAACCGGTCACCCGGTGCGCACCACGATCCACGCCGACAGCCTCATCGGCGTGTTCATGCGCCTGATGGGCGACCGGCTGCGGCTGGCCGCCGATGAGGTGGCGTCCGACAAGTTCATCAACGCGGTGGGCAACCAGAAGCTGATCCCGATGCTGTGCCCGCACTGCAAGAAGCCTGCGGCCGATGTCATGAGCCCGGCAACGCTTGAGCTGTTGCGCTCGAAGTTCGGTCTCGACACGTCGAAGATGGCTTGCCGCAATGAAGAGGGCTGCGAGCATTGCCGCAAGAAAGGGCTTTTCACGCGCGACGGCAAGGTGGCGGGGGGCACGAAGGGCCAGACGCTCGCGATGGAGTTGTACCGGCCTACGCCCGAGTTCCTCGAGCACATCGTTGTGCGCGACTGGCGTGGCGCGGAGGCGGTATGGCGCAAGGAGCGGGTGTCGGGCTTCGACTCTGCCGACATGACGGGCAAGACGATCTACGAGCACGCGCTCTACAAGGCCTCGCAGGGGCTGATCGATCCACGCTTCATCGACCGTTCGATGAAATCGTTCAGCGTCTACAAGGTGTTGCCGGATCGTGACGGGAGGATGCCGTCGTGATCGGACGAGTCTTTTATGGCATCTGCATGCGGCTGCCGCGCGCCGAGCGCATCAAGGTCGCCCGGTGGCGTTTCCAGAAGGTGCGCGAAGGCTTCTACCGCGAATCGCGTCTGGACATCGAACAGGCGACGAGCCTGCGAAACCGCGAGACGCTGATCGAGCGACTCCAGGTGCTCAAGAAGCGCGCGCGCGATCGCCGGCAGATCGTCTGGCTTGCGTACGACGCGATGGAGGAGCGCATGCGCAAGGGCGACGGGCTTGCGCTCGCGATCAAGCCGTTCGTGCCCGTTGACGAGTACGCGCTGCTGGACCTGGCTTTCGCGTCCGACAAGGATGACGCGGCCCGCCGCGGCTTTGACCTGTGCGAGATGGCGGCGTCGGCCAAGCGCGTACTGTCGAGCACGACCGCGATGCAGATGGCGTATCCCATGGTGCTTCTCTGCTACATGTATGGTCTCGCCATGCTCTTCGGCGGCATGGTCTATCCGCAGGTCCTCGAGGTGCGCCCACTTGACCAGTGGATGCCCGCGGGCAGGTTGCTGTATGCGATCGATACGTACTGCTACGACTACTGGCTGCTGAACGTCGCGCTGATCGCTGCGACCGTCACGTCCTACTACTACGGCCTCAAACGCTGGACGGGTGCGCTGCGCAACCGCATCGACGCCGCGCCGCTGGTGTGGCGCAACCGGCGTGACCTGCGCGCCGCGCTGCTGATCGTCTCGTTGTCGGGTCTGCTCGACTCCGGCCTGACGCTTGCTGGAGCGCTCGCGCGAATCCGTCGGCATGCTGACCCCTGGTTGCGCTGGCACGTGTCGGCGATGGAGCGACGCCTCAAGGCGTCACCTGAACAACCCATGCGCGCCTTCGCCACCGGCATCTTCTCCGCGGAGGTCGTGGACCGCATCGCCGATGCGGAGCGGCGTGACAACTTCGTGGATGCGATCAAGTCGCTCGGGCGCAGTTCGCTCGATCGCGTCGTTGAGGCCGTGCGGCGCAACGCGCGAATCACCCATTACGTGCTGCTCGGCATTGCCGCAGCGGTGTTCATTGGTGTCGGTGTCGGCTCTTATGTCGTCACCGGCGTCACGAGTATGCAGAGCGCGCTCGGCGCAACGAACGGCAACACTAACTAAACAAGGATCGATTCCGATGAAAACCAACGTCTACAAACGCACGCCCGAGCAGAAAGAGTTCTATCGCCGTCTGGCCCGGATGAAGAAGCAGACCGGTGAACTGTCGCTCATCGAAGCGGGCGCGGTTCTCGGCGCGGCCGCGCTGCTGTCACTCGCGCTCTTCTACGGCGTGCCGTTCGTGCGCAACATGGTGCAGTCCTCCACCTTCAAGAGTGAAGTGGGCATGTTCCACACAGGTATCCAGAACGCGACGGCGAACGATTCGGACTTTTCGGCGGAAACGCTGTCGACGCTCGCGCAGAATCATGCGTTCGATGCGGCCGGCGCTCGTGTCGCTTCCGACTACTCGACGGTGACGGGCATTTTCGGTGGCCAGGTAACGGCGCAACCTGGTACGGTCACGTCGTCGAACGACGCGATCGTGGCGAGCTACCCGGTCCCGAAAGCGGTCTGCTCGATGTCGCTGAGCGCGATCGCGAACATCTTCACCGAGGTATCGGTGAACGGCACGGTGGTGTCGAGCCCGTCGACGAAGTTCAGCAGCGCAACGGCGGGCAACGCGTGTGCGTCTGGCGGTGACGTCGCCACGGTCGAGATGTACACGACGCGCAGCTGAGGACCGGTCATGGGCAGCATCATCGAGATGGTGGTTTTCCTCGCGGCGTCGGCGATCCTGACGGTGTACTCGATCCGCGAGGACATCCAGAAGCATTTAGCATCGCTGCTCGCTACTGAAGGCCAGAACGAGGCGGTGATCACGGACGCTCTAGGCCGTTGGGCCAACGAGAATTTCTCGACGCTGCTCACCCAGTACACCCAGTCGGGCAACGCGACGTTGACTGCGCCGACCGTTGCGGACCTGCAGACCGCTGGCAACCTCAAGCAGGCGTACCGCGCCGGGCCGTTCTGGGGTGGGAGCTACACGATCCAGATGAACATGCTTCCGGCCGGTTGCACGGAAACCGCGAGCAACTGCCACGTGTCGTGGATCTTCTACCCGTCGCTCCCGTACACGCGGAACGGCAAACCGGACGTGTCGGGCGCGGCGCAGATCGCAGTTGCGGCGAACTCACAGGACGCGCAGTTCGGCTACTCGTCCACGCGCAACGCCGCGACGATCTCGGGCCTCAACGGGGCGTGGACTGCGAGCAATCCGCTTTCGGGCACACCTGCCGCTGCGATTCTCGCGACCAACGGCCAGGGCTCCGACGGCAACTCACTTTACATCCGGCGTGACGGCAGCCTGACGTGGACCGGCGACCAGAACGTCAACGGCGTGAGCCTGCACAACGTCAACAGCATCGATGCCACCGGCACGATCGCAGCGCCCACGGTGGCGGCGTCAAACGTCGCGGTGTCGGATGCAGTGCGTACGCCCTCGACGCTCTACGTCCAGAACTCTGCGGGCACAGCTCCCGCACCGATCGACACGGGCGCCGCGGCAGTGCACGGCAATGCGACGGTCTATGGCGCACTGGAGGTGGCGAACACCGCGACGCCGCGTGGGTCCTGCACCTCGACCGCCGGCACCACGCGCGTTGCGGCGAACGCGGATGGTTCGGGACAGTTGCTTTCGTGCCTTTACAACCAGTGGGTCCCGGTCAGCGGTCCCGCGCCACGTTACCAGTACTACACCGTCGGCTATGGGACGTACGTTCCGGCGCCGCAATGTTCGGCCGGCGGATCGCCCCAGATCCTGCTGGTGCCCCAGAGCTTCTACGTCAATACGACTGCGCAGATAAACGCGTATACGACCGGGACCGGGCCCTGGACTGTTTATCTGACCGATGGCTCGAACGCGAATATTGGCGCGCAAGGCGTCGTTGAAACTTATTGTGCTTACTAGGAACAGAACAATGAAAAACGGCATGTCGCGCTGGAAGCGCCTTGCATTTGGATTGATGCTATTGCTCGGCGCGGCGAGCGCGAAGGCGGAGGCTCCTGCGCATTGCTCCTATGGCTACCAGGATTCGAGCTGCCTGGGGCCGCAATACCGGGCGGCGCAGACACCGCCGCAATGTTCAAGTGGCCCTGGTTGGACAACGGTAACGGCTGCGGTGTGGCAAGGATCAAAGTTCTCGGCGCCGCAATGCAACTATGAGGCGCCGCCCACCTGTGCGCTTGGATACGACCAGTATTCCGCGCCAGTTTGGGATGGATCAAGCTGGGTCGGCTTGTCCTGTATCCCGCAGGCCCCACCAGTGTCACCGCCGACGCAGCTAGCCGCCTGTGAAGCAACCGGCAATTTCCCGGGCACGATAGCGGGGACGATACTTAAACCCCCTCCCTCGCAGTACACGATTTCTTCCAGTGGCACGATGACAGGCGCGGCCAGCTATAGCAATGTGTACACGCCGATCGTCATTAGCGCAAATTCAATCGCACCAGATATCGGCTGCAACGGGGATTATGTCGCGACGACTGGCTCGATGCCTGGTTCGTCGGACGGCACGGCGTACGATATTTTCGTTGCGCAATCGAGTCAGATCGACGCCAATACCGGACAGCCCGGTATCGTTGCCGCAAGTATCTGCTATCTCTCGACCGGTACGAACAATGTCGCGCATATGCTCTTTCTTGGCATGATGAAGAATGTTGGCACTTGTCACTGATCAGGCTGCAGCGGGGGCGCAGGAGTAGTGAAAAGGGGTGCAGTCTGCAAAGACTGCACCCCTTTCTTTTTGGGACACCGCCAGAAAAGTTAGCCGGTTAGCTTCCGGTCGTGAACGTGCGTGTACGGGTGAAAGGCGTACCGTTAATGGTTCCCGAGACCACCGCCGAATACTTTGTGTTCGGTGAAAGAGGTGCCGCAGGGTAAGCAACCCCTTCGAACGCGGGGAGAACCTTGTTCGTGTCCTTTGCCGAATCGAGCAGTTGGAGGTTGATGACGTTGCCCGACGTGTCGGTCAGGGTTGCCGATGTCAATACGATCGTGTCGCTCTGATTTGCCCCGAGCGCTACAGCCGGCCCCCAGGCGCCGCTCGTGTTAGGCGGAGTGGGCGTTTCGCCGACGACCTTGTAGGGAACTCCGGTCGCGCCTTCACAGGGGTACATCAACGGAACGCTACCGCTCATCGTTTGCAGGTTCGCGATTTGGATGACGCCATGAGCTTCCGGAAAGCCGTTGTACGTCGTCTCGTTCCAGCCGATACCGATCTGCGTCGTCGGCCACACATACGCCGCCACGTGGTAGACCCCGCTCGACCATGCGGTCGCGATGTTCGCCCCGTAGGTGGCTTCGCTAAGCGTAGCGTTCGTGTAGTAACCCGCGCTTTCGCCCGTCGCGTAGCTCGCACTCGTCGGATATCCAAAGTGAGCCGCGCGATCGGTATACGTGACGCCGGTGAAGCCCGGATTGCCCGAAACCTCATCGTCGGTGATCGTGCCGCCGTTCTTGCCGATGTAGTCGGCATGCGCTTGCGCGGCCTGATCGAGAACAGTGTTTTCCGTCAGCGCAGGAAAGCCGCACGCCTGACGCTGCGTATTGATCTGGTCAAAAATGGCCTGCTGCGCGCTCGTTGCAGCATATTGCGGCGTCGACACATTACCCGTCGTCGGAGACGCGGGAGTCGTACCTGAGCTGGACGAGCCCGAGCCGGACGTCGAGTTGTTGCTGCCCGAGCTGCTGCTACCGCCGCCACCCCCGCCGCCGCAAGCGGCAAGCGTCAAAGCGGCTGCAAAAGAGATTGCGGTGAGCGCGGTGATTTTCTTCTGTTTCATTTTCTTCAGGTCCTTGGTGGTTTAGCTGCGCCCCTCGCGCGAGCCTGAAACCAGTTTGCCAGGCCCGGAACGAAGTCAAGTTCCCGTGGCGAAAGCGGGGCACACCCTACCGGTAACGGAAAGTTTTGGAAAGTTCTTTAAGCGAAAACTGAAGAAGCCCGACTGTGAAGCGGGCTTCCATGCGAAATGGGTCGATCAGGCTCGTTTTCGACGTTTCCGATGGAAAACACGCAGCGCGATGAATGCGGCGACCAGAAGGCCGCCCGTCGACTTTGGTGCGACGCCCGCGAGGTGGGGCAGAGCCTGTGCAGCAAGCCAGACGGCCGTGAAGGCGATCAGTGCGTGGGCGAAGACTGGGCGGTTAAGCAGGGAAATGATCCTGCTTGGGCGTTCCTCGATCCACCGCGCATATTCCTCGTTGATCTGTTCGAGGTTGCTGGGCGAACGGGCCTCTTTGCGCGCCTTGCGATAGAAGCTCTCGTACTGGTCAAAACGCAGGTCGCCGTAGCCACGAAGCCAGGCTGACGTACTATCGCGCACCATCCATGCAAGGTCTTCCATCGGCGCGCTCCGGTTAATGCATCGCACCGGCGTGCCACGGCACGCCGCCGACCGCGTCAACGATGCAGTGCCCGTCATCCTCGGCGTAGTACGCCCCGGTTTCGGGGTTCTGCCAGCCGAACTGCGCCTTGCCATCGGCGCTGAAGACTACGAGGCCGGCGGGTAGCTCGTGACCTTGCATTTAGGCTCCTTTGGGGGTTCGCACGCGGCCCACAAGCGTGTCGCTGCATGCAGGGCAGGTAAAGCTGTTACGCATTTCGATCTTCGACTCGTTGTTCGAGACGATGTAGTGGGTGCCGCATTCGCGGCATGGTGCGATCGAAAGTCGCGCATCTGCTGCCATCGCTCGCGTGAGGTTGTAGCCGCGATCGGTGGCGAGCAATGCGCGCCCCGAGCGAAACAGATAGTTGTACAGGTCTGCGGCTGCGATCAGTGCCTGCGGGGTGTTCGCGCCCATGTTCAGCGCGGAACGGTAGAGCCAGATGAAAACCGTCGAGTGCACGCGCTGCTGGGGCCTCTCAACGAACCACTGCAACGAGTTGGGCAGGTTGCCGCAGGGGGACGGTTTGCCGTGAATTTCCATGTACATCTGGCGGGTCCTGCTTTGCGGGAGGCGAAAGAGTGTTGCAGCCGTGCTGGCACGGCACCCGTGTGCCATGAGGGCAGCAGCGTACATTTCGTGCGTTTCCCGACCGAGGCGCAGATCGGCCCAGTTCGCGGTGTGCGGAAGCTCGCCGGCGCGAAACGGCGTCGTGGACATGATGTGGTGCGCAACCTGGTCGTGATTGAGGTCGTTCGCCGTGAACTCGAACCAGAACGCTGGGGTCGTAAAACGCCATTGGAAAAGCGGTAGATCGCTGATGCGTTGGAGCGCGGCGCGCAACTTGTATCCGGGCATTTCTCCAAGGTATCGGGCGAGGTCCGATGTCATGCCGAGCAGCGGCGCGCTCAGGATGCTCGTGTTCGCCACTGCCTGGATGACGTCGACAAACTGGCGGTTGGCATGCTGGATCGACTGCTTCGTTAGCGCGGTGTGATCCGTCGGCATCTTGCGACGCAGTTCATCCACGGCGCGCGTCGTGGGCGTCGCGTCAACGAAGCAACGCCAGTCCTCGACGGTCGGTAGCGAGGGAGAGAGCATGAGAAAGGGGGCGGCGAGGAGGACTCCCATCGAATTCTTGTTTCGACGCAGGTGGTCGATCTCCTTGACTTCGACGCGATAGATCGCATTGAAACCCGCGTGGGCTTTCAGGTTATCCCATATGTGATCGACCAGGTCGTAGTTGACGGCCCGGATGCGCTCGGCAATCCATCGGGGCAGGTAGAGCCTCTCGATGGCCTTGTAGTCATCAACGGACTTGACGTGATTCGGTTCTGTACTCATTTTTTCCACTTCTATTTATTTTTCGGTGTCTCTCGCATGGTCGTTCAGTGCGGCCACACTCGCGGAACTCGTTACGGGTTATGCAGCCTTCAACGCAGCGTTGATCTCGATATGGAACTTGCCGACAAGATCGCCAAGTGCCTGGAAAAGCGGCTTGAAGCGCGCCGGATTTCCATCCGCGGTGCAAAGAAGCTGCGCGCTGTTGTAGCGCTGGGCAAAAGTGCTGAAGTCCTTCACGAGGGCGCTCATTTCTTCATCCAGCCGCCGCGACGCCTCGAGCGCAGCTGTGCCTTCCTGGAGTTGCGCCTCGATGTGGGCGCAGCGTTCCTTTTTCTCGGCGATCTCACCGTCGAGTTCGCGCTTTTTGGCATAAAGCTCGTTATAGAGGTCTTCAAGGCGCTTGAGGTCCTCCTTCACTTGCGGGTCTTCCATCTCGGGCTTGCGCGCCGCCTGTTGGGTGAGTTCACGACGCAACACGTTGAGCTTTTCCTGCGTGTCGTGAAGCTCTTGATGGAGAGCACTCGACGTTTGGCTGCTTAGTGCGAGTTCATTTCGCAGAAGGTCGGTGGATTCCTGCGTCGTCTTCTGCTGAAGACGCAACCCCTCGATTTCTTGCCGCAGACGTTTGGTTTCACTCGCTGCCGAATTGAACTGCTCCAGCAGGCCTGCGTACTCGTCGTTAACTGACTCGAGTTCTTCCTTATCCGCCGCCATACGCTCCTGCTGCTGCCGCATGATCGCGATCAGTTCCCTGACCGTGCGCGTGGACATTTCCGGTTCGCCCTTCTTCTTTTCGATGATGGCCGCGACGATGTCCTCACCTACATCGCTGGCGAGCAGGTATTGCATGTCCGTGAGACGCAGAAATTCCACGGCGTCGGTGTTTTCGTGGAATCGTGCGTATGCCTTCAGGTGCAGAAGGATTTTGCCCTTCGAGATACCGTGAAGGTTATTGAGATAGGTGATCGCATCTCTGCTTGCCCGTTCCCTCGTTTTCTCGGAATTGCCGTAGCTGCAGATGTAGTTCGTCTGGACGTGGCGGATCACCTCGCCAAACTTGAACCCGAGATTCATGTGCTCGTGCATGATGCGGCGCACCGATTCATTGATCTCGGCACTGGTCTGCATCAGGTTTTGAAGCGCATCTTCCGGCAGCTTGTCGCCGAACGCCTCGCGAGCCGCGATGGCAATATCCGCGGCCGAAGGCAAATGGGTGTTGTAGATGTCACCGATCCCGGTATCGTCGTCCGGGAGCGCCACGCCGTCCTCCGGGATAGACGGGTCGAACAGGGAACGATTGGATGACTTCTTGTCGTCGTCTTCCGGGATGCTCGGATCAAACGAGGTATCGACGGGGGGCTTTTTGTTATTGCTCATGGATTTTCCGTGCGTGGTTTATGGAGCGCTGTTTGGTTCGGCCGCCGTGGACTCGTGATGCGCGCGCAGGTACAGGCCTAGCGTACGCGTCCATTCCGGCGGCAGTCCGGCGAAAGATGATGAAAAACATGCAGCTTTTGCTTAATTGCGCGACTATTCATACGGCATTTCGGGCAACAACTTGAGGGTTAACCCGCACTCGTTCGTAGTGCTCCTCTAGTTCTTTCGCGTCAATCGATGCATTGAGCATAATTGCTTTCCAGGCAGTACTAACGTTCACTGGTTTCCGCCCGGACAGACGGAATTCGTGACGGCGGAGGCGCAGAAAATGCGACAGCTCGCTAATGTGAATGAGCGTCGGCGGCAGGTCGGGATGGAGCGTGCAGTCGGGTGCCGCAAATACACCCAGCCCCTCAACGGTCCACACTTTGGGAAGCTTCGCGGTCAGAAATGCAACCTTCGTCCGGTTCTGTGCGAGAGGCGATTTGCGTGATTCGCGTTTGCCGTCCGACGTCACGCGCACAAGCTCTGCGAAATTCGCGCCGGGTTCAATGAAGCCGCTCCAGTACTTCGTCTCGATTACGAAAAGACCGAACGGCGTGACGGCGAGATGATCGACCTCTGCAGTCGGATACGCCGTGCCGGGCGCGTGATTGAGAAGCACGGCACCGTCGTGCAGGTAGAAGTCGCTTCCGCACAGCGATGTGAGGACGCGGCGCAGCTCTGCCCGCGTGAGCGCCTCGCCAGCTTCGCCACGCGCATGGGCGCGCGTGGTTTGACTGCCGTCGAGATGGCGAACGCGTGTCGCGCGGTTGCGCGGTGAGCGCCGGATGAATCTCCAGCCGAGAAACCCGATGGCGAGGTAGGCGAAGATGCTGGACATTTGGACTCCATGCGATGTTGATGAGTCCAGTCTGCCAGGGGAGAAGCGAAGTCAAGTTTCGCCGACGCGTTGTGCACGCGTAAGTCCGAAAAGCTGCACAAAAAGTGCACCATTCCGGGTTTAAGCGTTTAGGCGCCTAAACGAACGGATGACCCAGGCGTAAGCCCACCGGAAATTGCGATCATTCGGTCGCGCAAGTGCACTGCGCGTCCGTTAGCCTCAACGTATCCCCGCGTCCCGCACGCATCGAACAGCAGCACGGTCCTCGTGCCGCCCACTCCATTTGCAAACCGTCTCGCGAGTCCGTTCGCGGTGGTCCGTTCACGGGTCACGGCGAACGCGCTACGCGCCGGTTTTCCCTGCTCGACACACGAGCATCGAAACCCCCAGGCCATGCCTGGCTATCCCCTGGTGTGCCAATTTTTCTGGAGAGAAAAATGCTGAATCTTTTGATCAAGGATGTGCTCAAGTCCCCGGGCAAGGTGCTCGCCTTGTGCCTCATCGTCTATCTGGCTGCGACTTCGTTTTTCGTCAGCCTCTTCCTCGCTGGTCTTGGCGTCCGTTGGCTGCACAAGAAGGCGAAAGCCCTCGAGGCCGCTGAGCGTGAAGCGGCACGCGAAGCCGACAAGGCGCGCGAGCAGGCACAGCCAGAAGCACAGAAGGGCGCTGCGGCAGTTGCGCAAGCGGCGCCTTCACCCGTTGTTCAGATGGCTCCGGCACGCCAGTACGCCAAGTCGGCGGTCGTCATTCCCCTGAAGAAGACCGGGACCGACTAAGGACCCTGTCATACCCCTCCGCCGCGGCCTGGCCGCGGCGGCCCCTTGCCCAAGCCGGGAATCCATTCCCGGCCAAGGGTATGCGATTGCCCGGCTTCACCGGAGCAATCCATGAAAGCAGAAGTCGCTGCCTGGCAGCTTGATATCTTCGGCGAGGCCTCTCCGGTACTCGTCGTTCCCCCTAAGCCCGATCCCCTTCCGCACCCGAAGCTCTGGAGTGCTTCCGTGCGCGACGCCATGGTCGATGCGCTGATCTCGCTCGCGCGTGACAGCCGCCGCGGCGATCGCATGCCGGAATCGCTGATGGACTGCGCGACCCTGCTGAGCGAGCGCCTGCGCAACGTCCGCCTCGACGTCGACGACTACGAGGCGACGCTCGGCTGGATCATGGGCGATTGGGATGGCGCGTTGTCGTACGAGCACGTTTGTCGCGTGAACGGGATCGATCCCGAGACGCTGCAACAGGCGATTCTCGATACACCGCTTCTCGCTCACGACCTCGAGCGCGTGCGCCGCAAGTACTTCCGCAAACCGATGGAGGAGTCGCACTGATGTCCGCTACCTACCTGTTCCGCGCATTCGCGGACCTTTTCCCCGGTCGGTCCACCGTGACACAGGCATCGCACGTGCCACCGGCGCCGGCCGCCCCGAGTGAACCCCAACCCGTCGCGCAGCCGCGTGAGATCGGGCAGGGTGCACCCAATGAAACTTTTGTCACGATCGGTGGCGTGCTGCATCTCTTCGTTGACGAGGGCGACTGCGTTGCGCAGTTCAAGCCAGCGTTTGAGGAGACGCCATGCGAGACGCGCTTCGGTACCAAGATCCTTCCCGAGCTCGCTCCGTACTGGTCACTCCTTCGCGAGCACCGCGCTCCCCTCAAGGCGGCAATCGCAGCGGCAATCCGCGGGAACGTCGGACCAACCGCGTCCGCACCTGCGCAGCGCGACACAGAAGTTCCGGTAGCACAGGAATTTCAGAGCGAGGTCGAAACGCAGCACGTTCCTGTTCGGCGGCGCGCGGCGCGAGAGCAGATGCAACGCGGTGACGATAGCCGTGCCGCGACGACGGGCAAGGTGCTTGGCTGGGGCGAGGAGAAGTTTCCGAACCGCAAGCCGACTGGCAAGCCGTTCTACACGTCGTTCGCGATGCACATCGAAACAGCGATGGGCGAGCGCACGCTCCAGGGCGAAGGCCTGAAGGACGCGATCGCGGAAAGTGGCTGTCGTGTTGGCGATTCCGTTTCGGTTCGCCGGCTCGAAAAAATCAAGGTGCCGGCCTTCACTGATGGCGGCAAACCGATCATGAAAAACAACCAGCAGGTCCTCTGGGACAAGTGGCTGTGGTCAATTACACGTAGATAGGAGCTTTAAACCATGGCATCAGTGAACAAGGTCATCCTCGTCGGCAATCTCGGCGCGGATCCCGAAGTCCGTTATCTGCCCAGCGGCGACGCTGTGGCCAACATTCGTCTCGCAACCACCGACCGCTACAAGGACAAGGCGTCGGGCGAGTTCAAGGAAATGACCGAGTGGCACCGCGTCTCGTTCTTCGGGCGGCTCGCTGAAATCGTGAGCGAGTATCTGAAGAAGGGCTCGTCGGTCTACATCGAAGGCCGCATCCGTACGCGCAAGTGGCAGGCGCAGGACGGCACTGACCGCTACTCGACCGAGATCGTCGCGGACCAGATGCAGATGCTCGGTGGCCGCAACGGCGGCGAGCGTCGCGAGCCTGGTGGCGATGACGGCGGCTTTGAATCGCACGAACCGGCACGATCGCAACGCAATGCGGGCAACGCTGCCTCCGGTTCTGCGCGCGCAGCCTCCAGCGTGGGCACACGTGCACAGCCGCCGCAGTCCTCGGCGGGCGGCGGTGGCGGGATGCGAGCGCCGGCGGGCGGTGGCTTCGACGAAATGGATGACGACATTCCGTTCCGCGAAGCGTATCCACGCGCCGCATGGGCTGCTATCTGATCCCGTAAGGGCTCACCATCCGGGTTTGCGAATCCCGCAAATCCTCACCTGACGTTTCGTGGCGCACCTTCGGGTGCGCTGCGTAACTCATCCAGTTTTCCGACTCCGCGCGTCGCGGATCCATTTTCTCGCACACCTGAAACGTGTTCAAAAGAGCCGCTCGCTTCGCGCGGGCCGCTCCTTTGAGCAAGCGTTTTCGCGCCTGTCTCAGGCACCGACCCAACCCACTTCCGACAGGAGAGTGATCAATGAGTACATCTGGACGCGGGCTGCCACCCGAGAAGTACGAGTGGCTGCAACGCAAGCTGAAGGAATTCACGCTCTCCCCGGAAGCGTGGATTTCGACCTTGATGAGTTATGGCATTTCCGCCGACAGCCTGACAGGCAAGGCAAGCGCCTGTCCGGTATGCGGAGGGGATGACCGCTTTACCTATGACAACAAGAGCGGCCGCGGCGACTGGGTTTGCCGCAAGTGCAACAACGGCTACCCGATGGCAGGCGATGGACTTCAGCTGATCGCCCGTGCAAACCGCATGGGGCTGTATCGACTGATGTGCGAGCTCGATGGCGGAGCACCGCCGTCGTCGCGCGCGCTGCTCAACACAACGGCGCCTGCGCCGAAGCGCAAGGCCGATCCCGCGTTCGTCTCGAGGCGGCTGGATGGCATGTGGGGTAGCGCACGGCCGCAGGCCGTGGGCGATCTCTCGATGCGATATCTGCAGGCGCGCTTGCCGGGCCTCTCGGCAGGACCGTCGCCGGCGCTGCGTCTTGGCATGCTCGAGTACCGGCATGACAAGAAGGTGCTTGGTGAGTGGCCGGGAATCGTGGCGCGTTTCGAGTTGCCTGATGGGCGTCTCGGGACGCTGCATCGAACCTTCCTCGATCCGGTCAAGCCTGCGAAGGCGACGATCGTGTCACCCGATGGCGAGATCCTCGACACGAAACTCAACGACATGACGCTCAATCCGCTTGCGGGCGGCGCTGTGCGTCTGATGGCTCCCGTTGACGGAGAGATCGGCGTGGGTGAGGGACTCGAAACGGTCTATGGCGCGCACATGGAGTCCGGCGTTCCGGTGTGGAATTGCCTGAACCGCGTGCTGCTCTCGAAGTTCGTGGTCCCTGAAGGCCTCGGCATCAAGGTCGTCCATATCTTCATGGACTTCGATGACATCGATCCGGGGACGCGCCAGTCGCCGGGCGTGAGTGCCGGCTTGCTCCTCGCGAAGCGGTTGCGTGCTGAAGGCTATACGGTCGTGCCTCATCGACCAAAGCTGCGCGGCACCGACTTCGCGGATCAATGGAAATCGCGCTGGATCGCAGCGCATGCAGCAGTACCGCTCGCAACACAGGCCCGTTACGTTTCACGCGTTGCATTGGCCGTCTGATTGATGCCGGCTCGTCCGGCTTTTTCTTGAACCTGCCCGGTGGGGATTCGTCCCCGCCGGGGACGGACCGTCGGGCTCTTTTCTATCGAGGCAGAAATGAGCTTTTTTCAGATGAAGGTCGGCAACAGGTTCACGATCGTTGCGACCAACGGTGCAGCCAACGGTCACCAGCCTGTGCTGAAGTCGGCAGCGACTGGCTACGATGTGTTCGATCGCAGCAGCTGCCAGACGGTTTGCCGCGACCAGCCGTTCGATGAGGCATTCGACTTCTGCACGAGACGTCTCACACTCGTGCCAGCGAAAGCGGTGCAATGATTTCGACGCTAGAAACGACGGCGGCCCTCAAGGGCCGCCGTTTTTTTTCGTCCATAGGAATCGCAACTACAGAAACATACGGCGGCATCGGAAAAGCAGTGAGATTGCGGTGCCCACGGCGAAGAAGAAGCCGACCGCCCAGCCGAAGCCGATACTGCCCGCAGTGAAGAGAAACTTGCCAGCGCCCTGCAGACCCTCGGCGTAGAGCCATACACCGAGCATCGCGAGTACATAGCAGGTGAGTGCGACGGCAGCGCGGCGCGCAAGCCAGTGCCACTCCATAAAAGTCGTCCATGCGTGTTCGAGCCTGCCCATCACTCTTCTCCAACGTTGTGTGCACCGTCGAACAGCACGCCCCCAAACTTCCAGCCTGCGACGGCTACCGCGATAAGAGCGCCGATATAAACCCAGGTGAGGGGTTCCTCCAGGCGCTGGCCGTGGAGGATGGCGAAGAGACGTTCGTATTCCATGTTGTTGCTCCTGGGAGATTTATGCACCGGTGCAAGAAGTTGCACCGGCATCTGATTCATCATGACACGACCGAACCGAAGTCAAGTCGCGCGCTGTTAGCTAGAAGAAGTCCGCGAGCCCGTTGCTCATGCGGTTAATGAAGTCTGCAGACATATCCCGTGGCTTCTCGTCTACCACTGCCGGAAAGCCCGCGCCCGGCTCGTTGGCATGCGTCGTGCCTGATCCTGGTGGCTTCACCGGGTTCGATGCTGTCTGCCGGGTGACGTCGGAACGACCTGCCGCGTTGGTCTCCTCGCGCGCCGATTCCACGGCGGCCAAATCGTTGCGCACGCTCGTCGGAGCATAGCGTTCGGGCGCAGGAGTGCCACGGATCAACCCCTCGCGTAGGTGCGCCTCTGCGCAGGCCTTGAAAACCGCCGCGCGCTGGCGCGGCGTGGCACACGCGTTCAACCGTTCAAACAGCAGAGGACTCCCGAGTTCGGTGACCGTGATTTCCATCACGAGTCTCCCATTCATGCTGCGCGGCGCTCACGCGCGAGACTGCCTTCCCCAGCAAGCAGAAAGCCCTTTGCGTTTGCTAGGCACGGCGAGTCGATTACCTCGATCACGACGCGCGGGAAGGCCTCGCGAATCGCTGGCGCGTAGAGTGCCGCTCCGCCGCCCGAAAGCATGATGGAACGCACGTCAGGCAACTGGCCCACGTTGTTCTGCATCTCCTTCACCACACCGGTGATGAGTGGATCGGCGCGCTCGAGGTAGGGAGCGAGATCAATGCTCTTTCCGTAGAAAAAGAATGGTGTTCGGGTACGCAGCGCCTTGTCGATCATTTCGATGCCATTGACCTCGTCGCCCTCGTCCCGCGCGACCAGGTTTGCTACGCGCTGATAGATCTGGGATGCGCCTCCGGGCATACCACCGCTCCGTTTGTCATCCATCGTGAAGCCATTGGCATACACCCAGTCGGTAGTGAAGTAGCCGACGTCCACAACGAGATGTTCGTCATTTGGCCCGAAGTCGCCTTCGCGGGAGTATTTGGCGAATACGAGCGAACCGAGCGGTTGCGGAATCACGATGACCTTGTCGACCACGACGCGGCTGTGGCCGAAGTCGAGTTCGCCCGAGAAGCGCTCCTTTAGCACCGCGGAATACTTCTTCAAGTTGTGTACTGGCAGGCCCAGCACGAGGCGCTCGATGTGCGTCACGCCCGAAAAGTGGAGCGCGCCGAAGAGCAGCGCCGCGTAGTTGTTGCTGAGCACGTAGTCGTCAGAGAGCGCGCGGCCTGTCTTTCCGTAAGCGGCCGTGAGCGATACGTCCGGACCCACTTCGTACTCGATCTGATCGATCGTGATGACGGCGACCTTGCGCGACGCAAGGACACCTTCGCCATAGCCGGAAAGGGCGCGGCTCGCGGCGAGCTGCGCGAGCGACGGAAACATACCCGTGGCGATCGTGCCGCTTCCGGCCCGAAACGCGTATTTGGTGTTGCCGTAGCCGACGTCGATGGCGAAGACGGATGTTTTCATGGTGTTGATCCTTATTGCTACGTTGGTTGGTGAACCGTAAAAACCCGGGGAAAAAACCGGGGATTTTCGATGCAGAAAATGCAAACCCGGGAAATTCCCGCGTTTCGCGCGATGTGTTTCTTCAAAGCGCGGGAAATTCCCGGAGATCGCCTGGGGCTGCCTGGCAAATTCCTGAAAAGTCCGGGATCGCTGAGTCAAGTCTATCGAGCGTGGGAGGAAGTCAAGTTTTCAAAAGCGCGCGGGAACAGGTCATCTTTTGCTCGCTCGCGGTTGCGGCGAGCTCCTATTCTTGTCAGTACCTGTCGCGTCCCTGACGCATCGACCTGAAGTGCAAGGCACTTCGTGCGTCCTCTTTCCGGCCTGATCGGCCAACATCCCATCGCCCGCACGGGCAACCTTCCCAGGACTGTCCGCGTGCCATCGTGACGCGGCTTTTTTTTCAATCATATCAAGTCCACCCTGGCCCACTCTGAGGACCACTGGACAGTGCGATATCCATACGATCGGCGGGTGTGCGCCGGAATGCGGCGCAATGAGAAAAAGTGGGAGCGGACAGTTGGACAGTTCGCGCCCGTCTTCTCATGCGCCATACACACGTTCCTTCAGCCCACAGCGCTGGGTGCGTTCACGAAGCCCGACACACCGCGGCGGAGATGAACGTGCTTCGGAACGGGGGAGAGCCTGCGCGCTGGCAACGCCAGTGATTCGCGCCTCCCTGTACGGAAGATAGAACGGTCCGCGCAGCCGTCACCAGAAATGCGCAACAGGAATTGCCTGGCAGCTGGCCCGGGCACCCACAGGCCGAAAGGATCTGTGTGGTGTCCAGACGCGAGAGCGCGTCCGGGGCCGGTCGGGTAGCCACAGCAGGCGGCAAGGCAACACAGCAGTAATCGCGGGAGCGTGTTTGCGCGCAGCGCAATCCGTCCCGTGCCGCAGCAAGGTGGACAGTCGGAACGCATCTCTTCCGTGCGTCGGGCTGATCGGATGGAATCGCTAAAGGCAAGGAAGGCAACAAACCCGGCGCCGGGGTATCGGCGAAGCCGCTCTGGCGGCGAGGAACAATGGTCCTGTAGGTGCGGCCGCAACGATGTCAGGCAGGGGCATCGGGCACACCGATTGGCGAAAACAGTCTGCGCGGATTCGCGCGGAGCGCAACGGCGATGGAGGAATGATGGCGGCAATACTGAATGTGCGCGCCGTGGTGCGTAGCTACCGGCTGACGCCCACGGTTGCGAAGGATCTGATAGACCTGCTCGATGAGCATGTGGCGACGGTTCATAGCAGGACGCGCGTCAGCGGGAAGGCAGTGTCAATCAAGACGCAGGAGCATCGGGTGCGCGCGATTTGCGGCGCGCTGGTCGAATTGCGGGCGGGCGGCTTCGCATTGGCGAGCCCATGGAACCTGCGGCAAAAGCATGTCGAGTGGCTGGTGAGGCGCTGGGTGGACGAGAAGCAGAGCGGAGGGACGATCGAGAACAAGCTCACGTATCTGCGTACCATTGCCGGATGGATGAAAAAGGATCACCTGGTCGGGACGCTCGCGGACTACGTGGATCGCAAGGCAAGCGGGCTGGTCCGGTCGTACGTGGCTGAAGTGGACAAGTCATGGTCAGGCAACGGCATCAATGCGACGGAGAAGATCGCCGAGATCGCAACGACTTGCCCGCGCGTGGCCGTGCAACTGAGGCTGCAGGCGGCGTTCGGATTGCGCGTCCAGGAGAGTTTTCTCCTCAGGCCTGCCGAGGCGGTGAAGGATGCAGAGATGCTTGGCGTTACGCGTGGCACGAAAGGGGGCCGGGATCGCGAAGTGCCGATCGAGGAAAAGATTGCGGTGCTCGAGGAGGCGGCGCGACTGTCGAATCCGATGACAGGTTCGACGATTCCCGCCGATCGTACGCTGAAGCAGTGGGGCGACAGATACAAGACGGTGCTGCGAAAGCACGACGTCAACAAGAAGGGGTTGGGCGTGACGAGCCACGGGCTGCGGCATCAGTACCTGCAGGAGCTCTACGAGAAGACCAGCGGCGTTCCCGCGCCAGTAAAAATGGCGGGTATTCGCCCGGGTGCCGCATTGCACGCGGAAGCCATGCGCCGGGTTGTAGCCGCGGCAGGCCACAGCCGCGTCACCAAGGCGAATGCCTACCTCTCGACAATCGCGCGACAGGAGCGACTGGCAAAACATTCACTGACCGTTGAGGATGCAATAAAGGCGGTGGAAGCCGCCGGAGGCAACAAGAGCCACGCCGCAAGCGCGCTCGGGATTTCGCGGCAAGCGCTGTACCGGTTGCTTGGCACCGCGTAGGCGCTATTTGTCTGGAGAAATGTTCGGCGTCGCACCGATGTCCAGATCCGTGTGGCTATGATGGCAGTGCCTCGACGCTATCCGGGGGAGCATCGAATGAGCGATCAAGAACCAACGATACGGGGTAAAAGTCGGCACGGCCGCGAGGCACAATGATGGCGTGTCTCTCAGGTTCTGGTCCTCTAGAAGCAAACATCCAGAATCCCTTGAACCGGCCCATGTGGCCGGTTTTTTTTTGCCGCAAGTGCTACCAACGATCGCGGTCAGGCATCGAATCGACGGCGGCCGCGATGCGATCCTCGAAGAGCATCTCGTCGTGCTCGGCGGGGGTGTAGATCTTCGGAAACTGTGCGTAACGCTCACCATCAATCTCGACCCATTTCACGAGCTGCATCAGCTTGCGATACCGCGCCGCGTCGTTCAGGACAGGGTCGATTGCCCATGAGTCGAAGGTAACGATGGTCGCATCGACCAGGCGGCGAGCGATCATCGCGAACATCGGCCCCATCTCCTCCCAGTTACTGTCTGTCCGGGAGAGCAGTTCCAGGACGGCGGGAATGTCGGCGGCGCCCATTTCGCGTTCAACAAGCCGCTGCAACGCGGTTTTTTCAGCCTCGGGGCGATTCAAACGGCGATTCCAGACCGCGCCACACCGGTCCATCGCGGCCTTTTCGTCGCGGCCGGTTGCCTCCCATTGCGTTTGCATTCCACAGTCCGCGCAATAGATGCAGACAAGGGGTTCAGTCTTTGGAACCTCTGGCGGACGCGGCAGCCTGTCACCGATCCGGGGCGGACCGGACATTCGGCCCCATTCGGTGTAGTCGAACTGCGGGTTCGGGAGCTTGGAGACGAGACGTTGGGAGCGACCGACCGTCGGGCGGCCGCCGCAGTGGTCGCAGGGAATCAGCTGCTCGTACATGGCGAGAGAAGGTGGAATGGTAGGCGGCCATTATCCACGCACCGCAGTTTTCCAAATGCGCAATATGCGCGGTGCAAGGGCCGCTCTTCGTGTTTCAGCGCTCGCCGGAGCACCTAACTCATGTCACTGAAGCTTCGCTAATCCGTGCTTTTTGGCCAGATTCAATCAGGATTGCAACAGAGGCGAGGGTGGTTCGGGGAAGTCGTCGTGCGAGCGGCCGTCGAGCATGCGCCCGGCCGCTTTCTTGCCGATGCGCTGCATCCACGTGCCATCCTCGAACCGGTGGAATAGCGACCCGCTGGCATCCATGACCTCGGGCGCCGGCGCCCATTCGCCCCACTGCTTGAAGAGGTACGCCGTCCCTGACGTTGCGCACTGCTCGCGCAGGTCTCGCGGCCACGCCGGACGCATCGGACGGGCATTCGGACCGCTCTCGCCGCCGCAGATGATCCAGTCGACGAAGTCATGCACGCCCCGTCGGTGAATCGGGTCGCTCGAATGGCCGGCGCACAGACCACAATATCCGTCCTCCATGCGCTCGCCTTGCTCGAACCCTGCGCAGTCGGGAAAGCTCGGCACGAGCCACTCGCTAACGTCCACCGGCCCGAGCAATGGTTCCATGCTCAGAAACTTCACCCGCGCTGGCACTGCAAGCAGCTTCGGGACGTCGCGGTCAGCTTCCTCCTGGTTCACGATCGTCGCGCCGATCCAGACGTTATCCGGCAGCCGTGGCTCGTGCAGGCGATCGAGATCGAAGCGATGCGCCGCCGTCTCGTTGATCAGCTTCATCACGTTGCCGATTCGCTTCGTGAGCAACAGCCAGTCGAGGTTCGGCGTGCGATCGATCAGGTCGAAAAGGTCGGCGCGCCATGCGGGGTCGATGGCGTTGTCGAAGACATCGGCAAGCGAGGCGCAGAAAACACGTTGCCTCCGACCGTGTGCTGCGAAGAATTCGGTGTGCTGCGAGTTCCACTTCAGCGGCTGACGCCAGGTGGCCGGGCTGGTCCGCAGACGCTGCTGACCCGCGCCCCAGACAACCTTGTGTAACCGCTTGTCCATTAGCTGCTCGGCGTAGCAATGGTCGCAGCCGGGGGAAACCTTCGTGCAGCCAACAAACGGATTGAAAGTGTGGTCGGCCCATTCGATCGTTGTGTTTTCCATCTTCAGCCTCGCGCCGCGTTGCCGCCGAGGACGTATTCCCGGATGAGCTTCATACAATTCGCGTCCGCCTGCGCCGTTGCGCCGGAGAGCCATGACTGATCCAGAGGCGTGCACATGCGCTCGAGGGCGGCTCGCACGGAGTCTGGGACGGGATTGTCGATGACCTCACGGGCCAGGCGCTCGGCGTCGTCCAGCGCGGTAGAAACGGCGCTTCGTTCGTTGGAGCTTGAAATTTTGCGAAGATCGAAGCGCGCGGCCGCGATCGTAGCCAGCAATCGTGCTGCTCGTTGTCGCGATGGCTTCGGTGTGCATGCGCAGAGCGCGTCGGCTTCCAACGGTGCTTCGCCCCCTTGGGCCAGGGCAATCCGCGCTGGCGTAGCGGCGACGTCTTCGTAGGCTTTATCGCACAGCGGATGATGGAAACCCTTCCAATCTCCAAGCCGCCGGCACTTACACGTCTGGTCGTGCTGCGCCGTTGTAGCAGGCGCGATGGCAGCGGCGTAGAGGACGCGGCCATCCCGGCAACTTTTCCTGTGGCCGAGTTCACGGTCCTCGCTGCCATCTGTTTCGTTTGTGCTGTCGTTCATTTGCTGTTTCTCGCGTCGGTTGGAGATAGATCGATATTGCGACCGGCGCTCTTGGCTGACCCGGTGGAAGCGAATCCAGCCTAACCGCTTCTGCGCCAAGTCAAGTACGCCTGACGGGCGACGGCAACAGGACCTGTTTCAATTCTTCGCGGTCTACATTCCATTCGACTGCCGGGACGCCACGAGAGAGACGCTGCGCCTGCTTTTCAGCCTTGCGGCGTTCGTAGGCGGCTACGCCATTCATGCCGTAGACCTCGACGTGCGTTGCTGGGTGCGTGTCCAGCAGCACGAAGTCAGGTAGCATCTCGTCGCCCTCGGCCATCCGGATTGGCTTTTCGAACCGGCGGCGTTCGGCCACAAGGCGATTGGCCATTGCGACCTCATACATCGAATCGCACGGCAGGAACACTAAAGAACACAGCATCGCAGCGAGATCGACGATGCGCAGGTGTCGGTGCGTCAATCGTTCGACGAGGAGCAGGACAATGACACGTGCGTTGGGCTTGTCAATGGCGCGGAATGCACGCCGGTACTTTTTCTCTGCGCGGTCGGCAAGAGCCGTCGACGCGTGATATCGCTGAGGGTGCTGACGCAGCGTGATCGCCTTGCCGAACTCGGTGTCGGCGAACTCAGCGAGCTCCCCGAGGACCAGGCCACGCCGCGACGCCCTTCCGTCGTTGACTATCCGTTTCCTGAAAGCGTCGAACTCGGCATTGATCGCGTCACGT
The DNA here is from genome assembly GCF_905220195.1 of Paraburkholderia sp. J8-2. Lineage (NCBI taxonomy): Bacteria > Pseudomonadati > Pseudomonadota > Betaproteobacteria > Burkholderiales > Burkholderiaceae > Paraburkholderia > Paraburkholderia sp. J8-2. The sequence continues at coordinate 60,204 of NZ_CAJMZA010000010.1, read as the reverse complement.
TCGTGTTGCTCAAACCGGCGCATCACATGCAGGACGTCCTGCGCGGGTAATCCGTTTACAGTGGCCGCGTCGCCCAATCCTGCGAGCAGCCTCGCATTGACGGCGCCCCATCCCTGGTGTTTCGATGTACCGAACCAAAAGGTCAGCCCGGCGCATGTCCAAAGCGTCTGCAGGAAGGCGAGTAGAGGAGCGGCTCGCCGCGAGGCACCAGTTGAGACGCCGGTAGTGCGGTTCCGGCCCGATACGGTTTCCTGATGGACCAACGAGACGTCGAGGCGCGCGTTCATCCCGTTTGGGCCGGCAATGATGGCGTCGCGGCTATCCGGATTCGAGCCTGCTCCCGAGACGGCTTTCTTATGGAAGTCGCATCGCTCTGCATGATGGACGCCGTCGTCAGGCCAGCCAGCGAGGTGAAAAAGCGAACCGTAGCGGCGAATCACGAGCTTGCGGGGCGCGTCCGTGCGGCAGTGGCAGTGCGCGAAGCCGGGTGTGACCTTGGCGCGCTCAAGGGGGCGAGCGAAGCGGGCAGGATGCTCCTGCACCTCGGCGAGCGACACGCGCTCTCCAGCGAACGAAACGTCGAACATGGGGGCTCCTGGATTGTCCAGCGAGGGGGAGTCAGGCGACGATTTCGACGAGATTTTCCGAACCGCGCCAAAAGGAGCCGTCGTCCGTATTGAGCACCGTCACCATCCCGTTGGCGGTGTCGTGCTGCGTGACGACGCCTTCGCACGTGGCTGCTGCATCCGTCAGGTAGCGGACGCGACGCAGGCGAAAGGAAACGACACCGGAAATGGACGCGTTGTGGGACATGCGTTCATCTTCGCGCGACGCGGGTCAGACGGACAGGTAAAAGGCGAGGATTTTGGAACTGGTTTCGACTGTCCTGCGCCCGGAAAGCTGCACAAAAAGTGCACCATTCCGGGTTTAAGCGTTTAGGCGCCTAAACGGGCGGTGTTGAGCTATGCCGTTCGTACGCGGTGGAACGACATTACGCCCGCTGCGGGTGTACCAAGGATCAGGCGCAGTCGACGCTGGAAGTCCTCGTGAAACGCGTTGGAGATGGAGAGGGACGCGCCGAAGGTCAGTCGCATACAGCCCAGTAGCATGTAGAACATGGCATAGATGCTCACGACGCTGCTGGCAATCAAGTGCAACCGGTCGGCCAGACGCTGGACCGGGTCGGCGTGCGCCTCCGTCGAGGCGACAAGGTCGAGAGCCGCGCGGGCGAGGTCGGCCGGGGCAACGAGGCCCTTCCATGCGAAGTATCCGAAAAGGAGCGCGATCGTGACGGCGAGCGTGTACACCGCATGGCGCCAGAATGCGCGAAGGATCGTATAGAACTGTGCGACGTAGTTGCGCGCATCGTTCGCGGTCACCAGCTTCATGTTCACAAAGAGCGGCTCGGGAACCTCTCCCATGTCGATGCCGTTAAGGGTGACTCTCATGACCGCTCGGTCGTCGGCCTTTGCAAGATCTCTGCGAAGTTCGGCTAGCTTTGCTCGCCGGATGCCTTCCATAACGAGTGCGACGATGACTGCGCAGACGACGATATGCGAAACGTTCGGGTGAGGGCCCGATGTCGCGGCGAGAACCCATAGGACGGCAAGCGCCATCGCACTGATCGCGACGACGAAAACGAGGGAGCCGGCCCAGGCTCGTGGCTTTTTCAGATCCAGCATGGATATCTCCAGAACAGAGCGTGGCCTGATTGCCCGCCCGCGTTCATTCTCCAGCGCACGTTCGGCCTCATGCGACCGGAAAGCCCGCCGATATGGGCGCTATATCGGCATGGTGAGTCGTTGGGAGCCGGGTTCTCCACAGACTTGTCACCCGAAATTGTGGATAACGGGCTGCTTTCCCCGGCCGAAAGACCATACGTAACGGCGGTCTTTACACGGGAGTCCGTTGAGCATTCCCACGTACGATTGCGATATCACCCGCGTCACCGACGCATCGAACCAAACCGGCGCTTGCCGGTCCGTCTTTTCTATCCCTGTGGGGCATCGCGCCCCCAGGGGCCATGCCCCTTTTTCATTCTGGAGTGGGCATGAGCAAGAGTGCACAGAGAAAGCACGAGTCGACGGCTGATGAGCATCAACGCAGGCTCGTCGCTTTGATCAATGAATTTTCGTATGGGCATCATCTCGACACGGTCTTTCGCGACTTCGTCGAGCTGGCAGCGCTGGCGATCAGCAACAGCGTCGACCGTGCGCAGTTCGACGCGCGCGAAAAGCGCTATCTGGAGATCGTTGCGAAGTACAAGCCGGAAGAGGTGGCGAGGTTCCCGACGATGCTCGCCGAGCTGACAATGTCGTTCGAGGTGCGAGTCGCCACGATGACAGGGGCTCGGGCGGTCGGCGTTCGAGGAGGTGGTCTCACCGACATACTCGGCGAGACCTATATGATGCTCGATCTCGGCAACGCACGGAGTGGGCAGTTCTTTACGCCGTACAGCATCTCGCACCTCATGGCGGGGTTGCTGATGGGCGGCAGGATAGAGGCTGCCCGTTCGCGCGACTTCGAGCGAGTCCATGAGCCAGCTTGCGGTGCGGGCGGCATGATCATCGCGACGGCCGAAGCGTTTCACGATGCTGGTCTGAACTACCAGGAGGTAATGCACGCGACCTGTATCGATATCGATCCCTGCTGTGTGCATATGACCTATCTGCAACTGTCCTTGCTCCACATCCCCGCTATCGTTGTGCACGGTAACGCGCTCTCCATGGAGGTATGGGGGCACTGGTTCACACCTGCGCACGTGCTTGGCGGCTGGAGTCACCGGCTGCGTGCGCGCAAGGCGCTCGATGCGATGCGCGAACTGATGGGCAGTCCGGAAGGACCTGAAGACGACGCTGCTGTGTTGCCCGCAGTCGAGGCCACGCCGCCGGCGAACCACTTCAACGAGGTCGATTCGGACGGCGTTGCGGTGCTTGAACAACCGCGCGCCGAAGCCCCCGATCTCGCGGACATGTTCGAGGAGGCGATCGCGACGCTCCCTGCATCGCGCTCCATCTTTGATGCCGTCGACCAGATGACGCTGTTTTGAACCAGGGGCCCGGACGTTTCTCCGGGCCCCTTTTTTTAAAAGCCGTCACGTATTGGCGATCTTTCCGCCCACGCGCCACGCTCCGACGGGCTATCGTTCCCATATTCACCGCGCTCCATGCGCATCGACACCGGCCCTCGCGGCCATTCTTTTTTTACCCTTCGGGAATCCTGTTCCCGTAGGGGCGGGTTCCCTCTCAGGAGACCCGCAATGCAAGATCTCATTCAGCAACCTACGCTTCCGCTGTCCCGCATCAAGCTCGGTCGTAACCCGCGAACATACTTTGACGACGCAGAAATGCAGGAAATGCGTGCGTCTGTGCGTGCTCGTGGCGTTGATACGCCGATTCTCGTTCGCCCGATCGACGATGGGTTCTACGAACTCATCGCCGGCGGGCGGCGCTACAGAGCCGCTATGGAAGAACGTGGCGAGAGCTACGAGATGCCCGTTGCGGTGAAGTACGTCGACGAGTTTGAAGCCGAAGAAATGGCGCTTGTCGAGAACATACAGCGTTCCGATATGTCGCCTGGCGAGGAAGCGGTCGACGCGGCGAAGCTCGTCGGCCGCTGTCAGGGTGATCGAGAGGAGGCGGCACGCCGCCTCGGCTGGAGCCTCCAGACGCTCAACAGCCGTCTCGCACTCATGAACTGCAGTGCATCCGTTCTGGAAGCGCTCAACACTCGCAGCATCAAGCTCGGCCATGCCGAACTGTTCGCCGCATTCACGAAGGACCAGCAGGACAAGCTTCTGCCCGTCGTCGTGAAAGAAGGCCATAGCGTCGCCGACCTGAAGAAAGTGCTGGAGCGGGCAGCTTGCTCACTCTCGGCCGCCATCTTCGACAAGTCGGACTGCGCCGGATGCCAGCACAACTCGGCCGCCCAGGCGGAGATGTTTGGGGAGTCGATTGGCACTGGTAGCTGTACGAACCGCACCTGCTACAACGAGAGAACGGAAAGACAGCTCGAAGCAACGGCCACAGGCCTGCGCGACGAGTACCAGACCGTTCGCATCGTGCGCCCCGGCGACAACCACACGCGCATTCAGCTCGTGTCGGATGGTCCGAAGGGTGTTGGCGCAGAGCAGGCGAAAGCGTGCTACGCGTGCCAGAACTTCGGTGCGGCGGTGAGCGGTCTGCCGGACTCACTTGGCAACGTCTACAAGGGCCAGTGCTTTGATACGGTCTGCAACATGAAGAAGGTTGCCGCGCGCATCAAGAGCGAAAAGGCAACGGAACCGGCGACAGCGAAAGCTGCTACGGCAACCGCTGCTTCGAAGGCCGCGGCCCCAGCAAAGGGCGACAAGCCCACTGCAGCGGCGCCTGAAGCCACTTCGGTTGCCGAATCCGAAAGGGTGAAGGCATACCGCGTTGCGCTCTGGCGCAAGGCGCTGCGTCGCGACATCGGGACGAATCTCGAACTGGTTCGGCAGTACCTGATTGCGATCGTCGTGACGGGGCAAGCTCGCTGCATCAGCGAGACGGCCTTCCGCGCACTCTGGGAGCGACTGCTCGACGAGAAGCCGCCGGTATCCAGCTTCGGGAAGGCAGCGACCGCCGCAAATGCGGCAACGCCGCTCGCGCAGGAGAACCTCATCGTTGCGATGCTGGCTTCTGCTATCGAAGGTGTGGACGTGCAGTACCTCACTGAGATGTGCAGGCACCACAGGCTGGACCTGACGAAGTACTGGAAGCTCGACAAAGCGTTCCTCGAACTCATCACCAAGTCGGAGATGAAGGTCGTGGCCGACGAACTCGGCATCCGCGCGGCGATGGGCGACGACTTCAAGAAGGTCTTCGCGAAATCGAAGCCCGAGGTGATCGAAGCGCTTCTGACCGTCAAGGGTTTTGACTACGACGGCAAGGTATTGAAGGTCCTCAAGTTCTAACAACGGCCGGGGTACGCCCTGGTTCATTCCCCATTTCACGCCGCGTTACTCGCGGCGTTCTTCTTTTCAAGAGGTTTTTATGTTCCAGCAACTCGAAGCAATCGTGCGCGAGACCGGCAAGGTCACGCTCAAGTTGAAGATGGCAGGCGACCAGATGGCAGTGGTGGTGATGCCTTGCGGCGACTCGAAAGAGGCGGCGCTTCGGCAACCCCTGGTGCTGACCGCGCTCCCGGCTGAGCTCGATGACGGCTTTGTGGCCGCCCTGCAATCGTTCCAGGGCGCGCACCGTTCCCTCTCGGAGCAGGTGAGCGCCACGAACGAGATCCTGCAGGCGGCCGAAAAGTCGCAGGCGGGCAAGGCGCAGAAGGCGTTGTCGAAGGGATCGAAGGCAGTGCTTCCCGCGCCTGCATCGGTAACCGAAGGCGACGACGATGAATCGACCGACGATGACGGCGACCCGGCTGGTAAGCCGGCGACGGTTGCCGCAACGTCGGAACCGCCGGCGGCCGCTGACGGCAAGACCGATCTCTTCGAACTTCTGTGAGGGCTCGCACCATGGCTATCACAGTTGCCACACTCGTTCGCGAATTTATCTACAACGGCATGCACTTCGTGGATCCGGGTCCGGCGTTTTCGCCCGACCAGGTTCGCGATCTCTACGCGGCGCAGTACCCGGAACTCACGACCGCGACGGTCGATGGGCCGGAAGTCGCAGGGGAGGTCGCCAGCTACAAGTTCGTCCGCGCGGCGGGTGCCAAGGGCTCCCATGCGTAAGGACACATTGCTCAAGGCCCTGTCCGATCCGGACAGCAGCTTTAACCGACAGGAACCGCCCGAAAGGGCGGTTTTTTTATACGACGACGAGATGAACAAATGCTGCTCGATCCTTCATACGCTGATCGAACGGTCGTTGACGGCGCGTGCGAAGCCTGGCAATCGCCACGCCTTGCCACTCCCCGACATCGATCTTCCCCTTGTGTTCTGACGCTGCCGGATGTGGCGCCCGACGTTCCATCGGGCATCACCCTCAAGTGGCGTGCTGACGTCGCCGTCAACGAGATCGTCCTGGAGCAGTTCCGGTACGGCCCGTTGCGCGCGACGGACGTGCACGCGCCGGCGAGTCCCGCCGACGCCTTCCAGCAGGCGTTTTTCGCCTGGCTCAAAAGGCAGTTGCGACAGCCGCTGCAGTACCTCTCGGTCAAGCTGGAGCTTTGCGATACCAACGCCGTTGCGGATCGCCTCGCCTATCAGCACAACGACGAATTTGAGCCGAAGGGTCCGCTCCATCTTGGTGTGAAGCTAACCGATGAGTGGGTCCACGAAATCGGCCCGCTTGCAGAGCCACTCAGGGCCTGCCATCCGCTCCTGCTTCACACGCTTTTCTCTCTCGTCGACCGGGTCTCGGGAAAAACCGTCCTGATTCGCACGCCCGGCTGGTTCCTTCAGGAATTCGCCTGCATGAACTGGGAGGGTGACGAGCGCGCGAAAGACGAGGACGTGCGGTATTTCCTGACGGAGTACCACGGTCAGGATGAGGAGACGGTTCAACGCCATCTCCCATCGATCGTTCGCCCGGAGATCTATCCCGATGAAATCTGGTCGCCGTCGAGACCGGAGGGGCGCCGCAGCAGGCGGCTCGTGCTCTCCGAGCGCGAGTTGCTTGAACTGCAGGCCAGCTCTTCTGGTATGCCTGCCCGCGTGTGCGCCGAGCTTGTCGCGCTTCATCGACTCCTCGGGCGAGCGGGTAAGCGTGCGTTGCTGAACACGGGCTACGACTCGCGCCCAATGTACTCAGGATGCGCCTTGATGCTCGCGACCAACGATCGATCCATCGAGATACTCGACGACTACATAAACGGTGAGTACCAGGCCGGTGAAGCGACCGAGTACAGCTGCTTCATTGAATTTTCCAGCACGAAACAGGGCATCCGCGAGCAGTACGCGCAGTGGAGCCTTGCCTTCCAGATGCTTCATCACCTTGACCGCCTGCTGGCGCTGGTGGTGAGCCCTTGAACAGGAGTTTTCCCATGAGTGATGTTTCAATTGGCCGCACTGGCCATGACGTTTCCCTGTCGTCTGCGTTGCTGCTTTATGCCGGTGAGAACGGCGCGCACTACGCGACCGTGCACCGGGTAGCTGCCGATCGCGTATCCGGTCGTCCGATTATCGGCGCGGGCCGTCCCCTCGATCGCCGCGCGCTCGTCGCTACGCTCGTGCAACTCGAGAAGAGTGCAGCGCCGAAGTGCGAGTTTCTTCCCGCCAACCTGCTCGGTGTGTCGTCGGCCGCGGTGACGTGGTGGTGTCCGCCGACGCCGCGCCGCGTGTTCTTCAATTGCAGGGAACTCGGCAAGCGCTGTCGCGTTGTCGCGCATCCGGGGTTGGTGTTTCAGGCCTCGCTGTCAGGGTTCCGTGTGTTCGCGCTGAAGGAGAGCGGGCGCCCGAAACCGGACACGCCGCTGTTCGAACCGCCGTACTTCAACACCTGGGACTTTGGCCAGATCTGCATTGGTTCGGCGCAGGTTCCCCGGCGCATCGAGGTTGATGCGATCGGCGGCTGGGAAGACGGCTTTTTTAACTCGGCCTTCACCCATCCGAATCACGGCGGCAAGCGCGTGGACTACAAGGACGGCTTCTTCGCGTTCTGGCGGGACATGCTCGACGGCAAGTTCGAGGCGTTTCCGCTCGACGTGCTCGTTCCGATGAAGGGAGCAACGGCAGGCAAGCTCGTCGCTGGAGCGATCGGAGGCAAGGCATGAATGCGTTCGATCTCGTTCTGCAGGGCTCGTTTCCCTCGGTGATGGTGCCCACGCGCGAGCCGGTGGCACCCATGACCGCGCCCGGCGAGCGGTTGCTCATCGCGTCCAATGGCGTGTTCCTTGAGATCAACCGCCCGTGGATCCGGCTGGTTCGCCGGCTGGCTTCCTTCGAATGGCGCACGCCGGTTCCTTATGGCGAGGCGGCCGAGCTGACCGAATTGCCGTGCGGCGCTGTGCCGGCCGAACTCATTGCGGAGTTCGCACGCATGGCGCGTGCGGCGCTGCCCAACGAGGTGGGCGCATGGATTGTGTGGGACGTGGTTACAGGGCTCTTTCGCCTCGTGCCGCTTCCTTCGTTGTCTCACAGTCCTGCGCACCTGACTTATGAGCGACCGGAGTTGCGCGATGGTGAATGGCTGGTGGTGGATTGCCATTCGCACGGTAGCGGGCGCGCGTATTTCTCGACCACTGACGATCGCGACGATCAGCACGACGTGAAGTTTGCGCTTGTGCTCGGGCATTGCCATCGTGTCCCGTCCGTCGCGCTGCGTTTGTGCGCGAAGGGACGGTTCGAACTCGCGCAGACGGTTCCGCAGAAATGGATGACGGCGTTGGAAGGGGAGGTTGCATGAACGGACCGATCCTTCACAAGACCCCGGCACACATGCTCACGGGACCGTGGAAAGTCGTCGTTGTTGGCGCAGGCGGCACTGGAAGCGCGCTGCTGCCGTCTCTCGCGCGACTGCATCACGCGATGATCGAGCTGGGTCACCCGGGCGGTATCGAGTGCACGGTGTACGACGACGATACGGTGAGTGAGTTCAACGTCGGCAGGCAGGGCTTCTATCCCAACGACGTCGGCCAGTACAAGGCGACGTTGCTGGTGAACCGGCTCAACCTGCTGATGGGGACGAACTGGGTGGCTGAGCCGCGCCGCATCGATTCGCGGATCAACCTGCACGCTGACATTGTCGTCGGCTGTGTCGATTCGCGGCGCGCGCGTCACGCAATCGCGCAGGCGGCGAAGCGGGGGAAGTGTCTCTACTACCTCGATTGCGGCAATGAGACGGACCGTGGCCAGGTCATTCTCGGCGAGTTCGGCAAACCCCGGCATGACAGGCTGCCCCACGTGGGCGACCTGTTTCCGGATCTGCTGAATCCGAAGAATGACAAGGGCGACGACACGCCGTCGTGCTCGATGGCGGACGCGCTGCGCAAGCAGTCGCTCGTTATCAACCAGGCGATCTCGGTGCAGGCGTTCAACCTGCTCTGGTCGCTGTTTCGAAATGGCGGCCTGTCGTTTTCGGGTGTTTTCGTGAATCTCGCAACGGGGCGCACGAACCCGATTCCGATTGACCGCAATGCGTGGGCGCGCTTCGGCTACGACGCGCCGCCCGCGAAGAAGCCCGCACGTCGTCGCAAGTCGGCGTGAGGGTGACCTCCACGAGTCACGCAGCGCTATACGCGTCTGTGTGACTCATTTCCCATGGTGATGATGTCGGCCCTCAACGTGAGGGCCGACCGTTGCCTATTTCTGCAAGGAGCATTCAATGAGCAGGTTTTTCTCAACGGCTGTTCAGGCGCGTTTCGGCCGCACGGCGGCCGGGCGCTTCAGGGCCATGCTGTTCGCGGCGGCGTTGTTCGCTGCGACCGGCCTTCACCGGTTCTGGGGTTTCGCACAGCCTCACCATGCGTGGCTGCGGGTGCTGGAGGTGCAGGGGCTTGGCCGCTGGGCACCCAGCAGTATCGAACACCTGGCAGCCGCAATCGCCGGATGCGTGATGTTCGTCATGCTCTGGTCGAACTTCGTCTCGCAGGTCACCCGTAACCGCGCCCTGTTGGGGCTCGTGTTCGTGGTGCTGTACGGCGTTACGTCCACGCTCATGTACGACGGTCGCGAGTATCTCGCGACGGGCGACATCAACCAGCTGGCACAGATGGCCGCCGACGTGCTCGGTCTGGTCATCGCGTTTGTCTGGTTGACATGGCCGGAGCGCTCGAGCGGGCTGCAGTATGTTCCGGGGCGCGGTTATCGTGCGTGATGCACAGCTGTACCGGAATCCTTGAAACCAGCGCAGTCCCGCGAAAGCGGGCTGCGCTTTTTTTTGCCCCGCGCGTGGCGCCGACCGGTAAAACATGGGCTGTTTAGGCGAGCATTCCAGTCCGGTATAGAGCGCGCAGATCGTAGACTGTCCCTATTCCCCGCGCCTTTTGCGCATCGACCTGACCACAGTGGCTTGCTGCTGTGCTTCTCTTTGTCTCAGCGGTCGGACAACCGTCCCTCTGCCTATTCTTACCCCCGTCGGGAGCCCACTCCCATTCGGGACACGGCTCCCTCTTTTTATTCAAAGGAGCCGTACCATGCTCAACGTTTCCGCTGCCTCGCAACCCACCGTGAAGGTTTCCGAACTCAACGGTTTTCGCGAAAAGCAGCGCATCGTCGCGCAGGATGTGCAGGCCAGTCCCCCGCAGGTTCACGCCGGTACGATCGTCTCCGTCTGGAGGGATCGCACGGCAACCGTGCAATGGGACTACGATCTGCCGTTCGCTGTCGAACGTCGGCTCGTGAACAGCGGCCACGTTGAACTGCACAACCTGACGCGTCATCCGTAAACGCGCGGGCTTTGGCCCTGCCATCATCTTTTATGTCTGTTGAGAGCCAACAGGCCAAACCACTAACCCGTTCGGGCAACCTTTGCCCGAACGGGCTCCGGTTGCCCTCATCGTCGTGAGGCAACCACCATGATCCGCATTCTTCTCGCCATCGTTGTCCTTTCCGTGCTCTCCGGCTGCGCAAGTACCGACTTCGGCTCGCCTGACGTCTATCAGCGTTCGGACGTCCAGCGCACCGGTGCCCTCGAGCAGGCCACTGTCGTTCGCGTTCGCCGTATCACGATCCAGGTCCCGGGCAACAACTCGGGCCTGACAGGCCTCGTGTCTGCAGGCCTTGGCGCCTTTCTCGGTTCGAAGACGATCGGCAACGGTAGCGGCCGTTATGTCGCGGCTGCCATGTCAGGCGCCGTGACTGGCTTCATCGCGCAACACGTCAGCGACGCGCTGTCGCGCACCGCCGGTCTGGAAATCATTGTGCGCAAGGCGGATGGCTCGCTTCGCGTCATCCCGCAACCAGACGACCAGTTGTTCTCGCCGGGCGATCACGTGCTCCTCATGGACACAAGCTCTGGCATTCGCGTCACGCACTGACGCTTTCCATTCTCGCCGGACATAACCGGCTCTCTTACCTGCAAGGCGGGGTGACTCCTTTTGGAGCACCTCGCCGTTTTCTTTTTGAGGTACTCATGAATCACACCAGCAAAGTTTTCCACGCGTCCCGCGGTAGCGCGGGTGCCGCGCGGGAGGCAGGCATCAAGCATCATGCGCAGCGCTTTCTTCGTCGTGTTGCGGGCGACCTTCGCCTGCGCACAGGCGAACACGAAATCGTGACCGAGCCGGCCGAACGCGGCCGCGGCTGCCGTGTCACGCTCCGCACCACGAGGCTCATGCTCGAGGTTGCGGACGCGCCCGAGCGCGGCAGCCTGGCTGTCTCGTTCCGCACTCGCCGGGGCCGAAAGGACCTGTCGGGAGGCGGCGACAACGCAGTGAGTCAGGAACAGCTCGCGTCGCGCGATGGCTACGAGGCGTTTCTCGGCGCGTTGCGTCTTACCAACGGACTCGATTCAGAGCGTCGGTAGGAGGCGCGAATGGAGATTGTTACTGTGGTCGTCCAGTATGCGGGCGGACTGGAAATCTCTGAAGGCGCCACGCTGGATCCAGCGACCGGGACAGTGCACGTTTCCGACCGCCTTCAGCAGCTGCTTCGCGAATGCGACAGGACGGAGTCACCGCCGAGACTTACCGTGGTCGTAGGCGGCGTCCGTCACCTGTTGATTCGCGACCGAACGGAGTTCAAAAGGGGCGAAGCTGTGCCGCTGACGCCTCCTCGCTCGGTAATCCCGTTCAGCCGCTTTGGGCATGCGTGGAGCAAGGAGCAACGCCAGCAGTTTGGACGGTTCGCTCATACGCTGTCTGCGGCCTCGATCGTGGGTGCTATTGGTTACGGGCACGCGACGACGAACTGGGGCGTTTCCTCAGTGCTGAACGAGGGAGTTCTGCTTTTCTTGTTTGTGATACTCTTTTCGAGAGGCATGGATTCCATGAACGGAGAATGAACATGGGTTTCGGAATTTTTACCCTGTTTGTCGGGTTGGCCATCTACTTCTACGGTGGCTACATGACGAACAAGGGTCGCGCCGCGGATCGTGAGCGTCGCTCGCATCCGCACTGAACATTCACTGTAGCGCCAGCTTCCGCTGGCAAACCCAATCACGGGCCGCACCATTGGTGCGGCCTTTTGCATTTCTGGAGATTATTCATGCCTTCGACACTTGAACTTCTCGACGCGCCTGGCGCGCTCGACACCACGCCTTTCGACACCACGGGCAAGACGGTAGGGCAGGTGGTTACCCAGATCAGCCGCAAGCTGTGGCGGACCGAGCTCGAGCCTGAGTGGGTCTCGGCCGCAAACATCCTCGACGATGTGAACGAATCGCGGTATGGCCCGCGCCCCGATTCGCCCTGGCCGCAGTTGGGCGGTCGGCTGGACCGGCTTTGCCTTTCGATCTCGATCGGCAACTCGGAAGGGTGGCTCGTCCAGATCGACTATGTTCGCTTCGTTGAAGACGCTCCTGGTGGTCACTGGCTCAGCCAACCACTTGTGCGCATCAAGGTACTGAGCCGGTCGTATGCCTGGGCCGTTGCTGCTGTCGTTTCGCGGCTGCTGGACATCGACTGACCTGACCCAACACCGCTTTTCCCTTTCCCTCGCGGGGCTTTCGCCCCGATGGGTGATGGCCCCTGCTCACAGGAGCTTTCATCCGTGTATACCTTGTCCACTCCCAATGCAGTTCTGACTTCACCCACGCTCGCGGGCCTCTTTCCGTTGTTCAGGGACGATCGCGTGCGCGAGACCGACACTTGCTTCATCCGGCTGGCAGGCGCCGAAGCCGGCGAGCGCATCACGCGCTATAACGGCGCGCTGGCACTGCGTATGCCCGGCACCGCGCACAGCATCGTGACGGAAATGCTTCACGAGATCCGTCGCGCTGGCTGCTTCGTGCGGCCCGACGGCTCGCATCGCGAACCGTGGGAGATTCTCGCCAGCGACTGGAACGCCTTGTTCGGGTTCGTTGAGCTTTGCCGCAATCCGAATCTGCTGCTTTCCTCGGACCAGATCGAGGCCGCAACCGCCGAGGCGCGCGCGGCCGGCAAGCACTTCGTGCTATCGGATATCTGCATCGAGGCGATGGAGCGGCTCTTTGGCTTCGGCTATTGCGGACCGCGTCTGCCTGGGACACGGGAGGCTCAGGGCCGTCATTCACTGCACGTCGCGTACGCGTTGCTGGCCAACCTGCCGGTGCCGGAACCGGTGCTGGACGCCTACCGGTCCGATCCGGGCGCTTTCGAATACGCAGAGTGGGGCGAAGTGCTCGCACGTGTGCCCAGCCTGCGTGGGGTGATCCCCGGCGCGAAGCTGCGCACGATTGCCTCCGTGATGCGCCACAACGGCAAGCCTGTCAACGAGCAGAATGCGGACATCATCGCGATGCTCGCGCGCCTGCTGCCGGACGACCCAGCGTATCCGCACGCCGAAGATGTCCTTCATGCTCACGGCCTGATCGACGATCTGCCCTTGCCCGAGACCTTCAGCAAGCCGGTTGACGTTGGCGAGCCTGTCTCGCCGTTGGCCGGTCGCGTTCGCGAACTGGTTGCGGCAAGCATCTGCAGGCGCTCAGTCGAATACGCCGACAACGAGCTGAAAGCCGGTCGCATCAGCCAGCGCATGCACCGGCACCGATGCAACATCGCACGTCTCGATCAGGGACGTCATACCTTCGAGTATGGCAACCGGATGGCGCGCTGCCTCGCTGAACGCAACGTTGAAGCACTGCTCAAGGTGCTGGACACTTCCGACGAACACAACCGCGCGAGCAAGACGGCGTTCGAGGAAGTGCTCCGCGTGAAGCTTCTGCGCGTGCGGCCGGCAGCACGTCGGCGCGCGGTGTTCCTGCTGTGCGGCTACAACGAGGTGCAGCAGGCGCAGTGGGAAGCGCAGGCCGCACAACGCAAGGCGGAGACGCAAGCTGAACGCGACCTGCACGACGCGCGGGAAGCCGCCACACATGCCCGTTACAAGGGGCCTGAGGACGTCGTTATCACGGGTGTGGAGCATGTCGATCGGGCGATCCGCGAGGGTTACTCGGATATCCGTAGTTATCGACGCGGTGCGTCCGTCAGGTACGTCCTCGCACGCGGGGAGGAGCGCACGGCGCGCCGGCTCAGTGCGAAAGGCGGCACGCTCGCCTATGCGCGTGCGGTCCTCGGCGCCCTCGCGTCATAGGAGGCAGCCATGCGATTCGAACGTGAACCGCGCGCGGAAGGCTACAACTGGACTGCCCGCAAGGAAGCACTTTTTCTGCGCCGGGAGGCGCGTGAGGCGGAGAGGATAGCGCGCGACTACCCGCTGTTCGTGGGGCAGTTTCAGCCGCGCCCGACGATCCCTGTTGACGATGAGCGCAAGCGTCGCGAGCGCATGCTGCTGGAAAGCGAGCAGCGTTGGCGGGACCTGCAGGCGCGTTTCTGGCGTCAGGCCAGGCAAGCGTATTTCGTGTGCGAGCCTGAGACGCGCGCCGCGATCATCGCCGAATGGAACCAGTGGCGTGGTCCCGCGAGGCCGCTGTACTTCACCTACATCGTTGAGAAGCACAACGGCGTGGGCGAAGAGCGAACCCGTCGACTTCGGGAGAGCGAAGCGGCCATGCTTTCCCGTATCCGGGAGCGCGAGACATCACAGGCGAAGTTGTTGCTGTCCTGAACCCTTGAACCAGCCGGCGCGTTTGCGCCGGCTTTTTTTTGTCCTCACGTAGGGGGGCCGCGCGCGAAAGCTGTATCGAATTGCCCAGCATTGCGCGGTCGCGCACGCGTGCGCACGCCTAAACTGGCTTCTGTTACCCGCGTCCATGACGCATCGACCCGCCGGCGCGTCCGGCAATACAACCCGCCTGGAAGGGACACCGTCCCGGTTCGGGCGCGGCGTCTCCCGGGCTTCCGCAAAGGAATCGCCCATGTACCAGCAACCTGTCGCCGTGACGATCGCGCAGCTCGAAAGCGCGATCAATCACTGGCGTGATCGTCGTCCGGCATCCGATGAGGATCAGACGGTGCTGTGCGCGGAAGCTCGCGCACTGGCAGACGTCTACGGTTTCCTCATCTTCAGCGGCGCCCCGAGCGTCGAGTATTCGACGCTCAACGCCATGCAGCGTGAGGCCCTCGCGGCCGTCTTGCGCTAACCGCCTTTTCGCGCTACCGGCGCATCGTATGCCGCGCATGCGGCAACCCACTTCACCCTGTCGGGACAACGTTCCCGACGGGGACGTTGTTCGCTCGGGGTTTTCTCTCTCAAGGAAACTCTCATGCAAGTCAACGCTTCCCAGCTCAACGCACTGCTCACCGCCTACGTTCCGAAGCGCCTTCCGGTGCTGATCACGGGGCGTCCGGGCATCGGCAAGAGCGACATCGTGGCGCAGGTTGCGGACACGGTCGACCACGATCTGATGATCAGTCATCCGGTCGTCGAAGACCCGACCGATTCGAAGGGCCTGCCGTTCGCTGCGGCCGATGGCATGTCCGCACGCTTCCTGCCGTTTGGGGATCTTGAACGTGCGCTGCAACCGCGCAAGCGCCCGTTGATCTGGTTTCTCGACGATCTCGGACAGGCCTCGCCAGCGGTGCAGGCCGCGAAGATGCAGCTGCTGCTCGCGCGCCGCATCGGCGAGCACAAACTGCCGGACAACGTCACGTTCCTTGCGGCCACCAACCGCCGCAACGACAACGCCGGCGTGAGCGGCATCCTCGACCCGTTGATCTCGCGTTTCGCCACCGTGGTGGAGCTCGAGGCGACGATCGAGGAATGGACTGCATGGGCCGTCGCGAACGACATTGCGCCGGAGCTCATCGCTTTCCTTCGCTTCCGCCCGGATCTGCTGTCGGTCCAGAAGACGTCACGCGACATCGAAGCAACGCCGAGTCCCCGCAGCTGGGGCTTCGTCGCCAGAACGATGGGCGTGGTGCCAAAGGACCTTGAGCTGATCTCCCACGCCGGTTCGGTGGGCGAGGGCGCGGCAACCGAGCTTCTCGCGTTTATCCAGATCTACCGGCAGTTGCCGTCGCCGGCGGCGATCCTCGCCACGCCCGACGTTGCTCCGATTCCGGACGCGCCTTCGGCGCTTTACGCAATCAGCGCGGCGCTGGCGATGTACGCGAGCGAGACCAATTTCGAGCGCGTCGTCACCTACACCGAGCGTTTGATCGGAGCAGGTCTGAGTGAGTTCGCCGCGTTGCTGGTCACGGACGCGTTGCGCAAGACGCCAGATATCGCGAACACGCATGCGTTCATCAAGGCGCAAGGCGGTCCGATCGGCAAGCTGATTCACGGCTGACGTTCCGATTCCTCCCTTTTCTTCGTTGTTCCGGGCCGCGCTCCTCACGCGGCCCGCGTCGCTGTTCCCTTTCCTGATTCATTCCATTTCATATCCTTTCTGGAGTTATTCCATGAACATCACCGATATTCAATCGAGCGTCATGCTTTGCTCGGTCACCATCTCGTCGTGGGTCGCACGACGCTTCGACGAGAAGGTCACCGAGGAGGTGGAGACCCGTCACGACACCAAGGGCATCGGTCGCTTCAACAAGCGCCTGCTGCCCGAGAACGCCTCCAGCTTCAAGGAGGTCGTGTCGCTTGGTGGACGCATCCGCCGCTACTTCTACGACCACACGCTGGAGTACAACCAGCTTTCCGTGCGTCTGCTGCCAACCGATATCTACATGGAGTTCTCGGCACAGATGCGCAGGATGAAGGACGAGTTCGATCTCGCCGTGCAGGTCTTCCTTACCGACTACCTGGACCTCAAGGAACAGGCGCGGCAGGAAATGAATGGCCTGTTCAACGAGGCGGACTACCCGACGCTCGCGCAGCTTGGCGAGAAGTTTGGTGTGCGCATGGGTGTCCTGCCGTTCCCGGACGCCAGCCAGTTCGGCGTCGATTTGCCCGAGGACGTGCTTACCAGTCTGCGCTCGGAGATTGACCAGCACGTCATGCGCTCGATTGACCACGCGAATCAGGACATCGTTCGCCGTCTCTACGATGCCGTGTCCGCGATGGCCAACCGGCTGTATGCGACGGGCGGGGTGCGCATCGACGTGGCCGATAACGTGCGCGAACTGTGCGGACTGCTGCCGAAGCTGAATTTCAGCAACGACCCGCAGCTGAACCACATCCTCGAACAGGCAAACCGTCACCTCGCCGTGCACACCGGCGTCGACCTGAAGGAATCCGAGGTGCTTCGTTCTCAGGTGGCCGCAAAGGCAACCGAGATCGAGGAGCTGATGGAAGCCTTCATGGGCGGCAAGCCGCAGGCGGCAATGCCCAAGCCTGGCCAGGCCCCGCAATTGCGCATCGCGGCGTGAGGTGATCATGGATCCCCGCATCTCGAAACAGCGTTCGGCGCTTGTGATGGACCAGCCGTTCTTTGGCGCGCTGGCGTTACGTCTGAAGGTGCTCGAGGATCCGGCATGCACGGATTGTTGGGTGGATGGCGAGACGCTGGGCTACAGCCCGGCATACCTCGCCGCTCTCAACGACCTTGAGTGCCGGGGCGTGCTCGCGAAAAATATCCTGCATGTTGCCAACGGCCATTGTTTCCGCCGCGGGCCGCGCGACGCCGACCGGTGGAACGAGGCCTGCGCTTACGCGATAAACCCGATCGTGAAGCAGGCTGGCATGGTTCTGCCAAAGGGGCACCTCGACGACGCGCGCTTTCATGGCAAGTCGGCCGAGGAGATTTACGCGGTCCTCACGCAGGAGGCGAGGCAGAAGGAAAAGGAGAAGTCTGGCGGCAAACCGGGCGCGCAAGCGCCGGGTGGCCAGCAGGCTCCCGCGAACGGCGCGAACACACCGTCAGCGGCTCCCGAACCCGATGCACCGTCCTCCTGCGGCGAGGTCCGCCCCTATCCGGGGCAGGACAAGCCTGTGAAGGAAGCCGAGTGGAAGGTGGCCACGCTTCAGGCCGCGAAAGCGGCGAAGATGCGCGGCAAGCTCCCCGGTGGACTGCAGTCGATGGTGGAAACAGCAGCCGAGCCGTCTGTGGACTGGCGTGCGATCCTGATGCGCTTCGCGCAGCAGGTGACCAACGACGACTACAGCTTCGCGATGCCCAACCGCCGCTACCTGCATCTCGGGTTCTACCTTCCATCGCTGCATTCGCCGGCCGTTGGTGACGCGGTGTTCGTACGCGACAGCAGCGGCTCGGTCTTCGATGAGACGCAGGCGCAGTTCGCGGCCGAAATCATCCACACGGCCGAAGTCGTACGTCCCGCGCGCCTCATCGTGCTGGATTGCGATACGCGCGTCACGCAGGTGCAGGTCTTCGAGCGGGGCGACCCGATCGAGCTTGCGCCGGTGAAGGGCGGGGGCGGCACGGCGTTCACCGATCCGTTCCGTCGTCTGGAGCAGGAGGGCATCAATCCGGCTTTCCTCGTCTACCTGACGGACATGGACGGCAGCTTTCCCGATGTGACGCCGTCGTATCCGGTGCTGTGGGCGTCGACGACGCCGCTTCGCCGGGCCCGCCAGGCGCCCTTCGGCGAAATGGTGGAGGTGATCATCTGATCCCTGTTTGCCTTAAATCCAACCCGGCTCAGTGAGCCGGGTTTTTTTTCGTCCGTGCGTCGCTGCGCATGGACTCCGAATCAGATGCGACCGGCGAAAAGCTGCATAAAAACTGCACCATTTCGGGTTTAAGCGTTTAGGCGCCTAAACGAACGCGGGCGGGCGACTCGCCTGCAAATCCGGCGTGCAGGCGGCCGGGAAAGCTGCCGAATATCGCTACCCTTTTGCCCGGTTGACGGGGCGGGCGGCCCGGAACAATACCAGCATGTCCGATGCCGCCGAAAACCCGTTGCTCAAGTTCAACCGCCTCGAAGAGAGCGCGGTCAAGATGTTCTTCGCGTCGCTCGCGCCGTTGCGCGAGTTCCTCGATGCGCCCGACATCGCCGAAGTGATGGTCAACAACCCGAGAGACGTCTGGATCGAGCGTCGTGGGGTGCTAACGCGCGTGCCGATTGAGCTGAACCCCGCGACGCTCTCCGGCGCGATTCACTCGCTCGCGTCATCGGTGGAGAAGTCGGCGAAGGCCGGCACGGCCCAGGGGATTCTGAACGCCGGCCACGGCAACCTGCGTATCGCTGCTGTCATGCGTCCGACCGCCATTGACGGCGACGCACTGAGCATCCGGAAGCACCGTGACAAGCACCTCTCGCTCGACGACTACGTGCAGGCCGGTGCATTTTCGCGTTCCCGCGCGCGCGAAGACGTGGACTTCGATTTCTTTCGACCCGGTATCGAGGACCAGGAGCTACGTCAGGCGCTGCGTGAAATCGTTCGCGCGAAGAAGAACATCCTCGTGGCTGGGGGCACCTCATCGGGCAAAACGACCCTGCTCAATGCGATGGGCGCCGAGATTCCTGATGAAGATCGCGTGATCACCATCGAGGACACGATGGAGTTGAAGCTGCCCGTGCCGAACAAGCTGCGGCTTCTCTCGAACACCGATACCGGAGTTTCGACCCAGATGCTCGTGGCGCTCTGCCTGCGCTTTCGGCCCGACCGGATCCTCGTGGGCGAAGTCCGCGCTGGTGAGGCCTACGACTTTATCCAGGCACTCAACACGGGACACGACGGCGGTCTGGGCTCGATTCACTCGAGTACCGCGCGCGGCGGCCTGCGCCGTCTTGAGAGTCTCGCGATGCTTGGCGTGCCCTCCGGCACGCGCTGGGACATCTCCGACCTTCGCCAGAACATCGCCAGCTGCTTCAACTACGTCGTCCATCTGAAGCGCACGGGCGAGATGCGCCACCTCTCCGAAATCCTCGAAGTCCGAGGCTATGACAACGGGGACTACATTCTCAAACGCGTTTTCTAAACCACTGGAGTGGACCAACGATGAAGCAGTACCTCACCTCTTTCCTTCAAAACGCCGCGCGCCGCGTGCGTACGGCATGCGCGCGCCTGTTCAGCCGGCGTGAGCTTCGCACCACGCTGATTGCAGCCGCGCTCAGTGCGATTGCGCCAGTGGCTTCCGCCACTTCGACGGACCTGAGCGATCTCGGTCCCGCAACGGACGCAATCTGTCTGATATCAAACTACATCAGCGGTCCGTGGCTCTTCTGTATTGGCCTCGTCGTTATGATCATCGCCTTCATTGCGATCGCGAACTCGGAAAGTACGCTCGGCAAGGTACTCGGCAGCGTGTTCGTTGGCGTCGGCCTCGCAGCGTGTGCGATCCCGGTGCTCAAGGACCACTTCAAGATCAGCTATGTCTGCACGTAACCGGGTCAAGGTCAGCCGCGGGCTGTCGCTGCCCCGCCAGATTGGCGGGGCGGACCGCCTCCTTGCACAGGCCAATGCGTTCATCACGCTGCTGCTCTGCTACGCGTGCGGCTTTGACCTCGTGAGCTCGATCGGCTTCATCGGCTTGGGCATGGGGATGCACTTCTTCCTGCGCTGGATGAGTTCGCGCGACCCATGGTGGCGCCTGGTGATGCTCGTCTACAACAGGTATCCGGACGTTCATGAGCCCACGCCGGGCGGGAAGTGGTCCGCGCGCTTCCGGCGTCCCTACGGTTTCGATCAGGATCTGTCATGCTGAAGCCCGGAAAGCGGCGTGCCCTTGCACGCCGGCCGATACAGGAAATCGCCCCATGGGCGACGATGGTTACGCCGGACCTCGTTCTGGACAAGGACGGGTCACTGCTGACCTCGTTCACGTTCGATGGCGTGGATGCTGATACGCCGAACAAAAGCGACATCACCGCGGCGCGC
Source organism: Paraburkholderia sp. J8-2 (assembly GCF_905220195.1). Classification (NCBI taxonomy): domain Bacteria; kingdom Pseudomonadati; phylum Pseudomonadota; class Betaproteobacteria; order Burkholderiales; family Burkholderiaceae; genus Paraburkholderia; species Paraburkholderia sp. J8-2. Next base: position 39,581 of record NZ_CAJMZA010000010.1, on the reverse strand, counting down.
AACAACCTCGATAACGCCTGCAAGAATTTCGACCATCGCGTGACGGCCTGGTGGCGGCTTTCTCACCGCCGGGTGAAGGGGGCGATCGATGGCGAGTTCGCATCAGCGCTGGATACGCGGCTGGACGCGATCAACCGGCAGAACATCGGTAGTGGGAAGTACTTTCGCAACTCGCACTCGTTGTCGCTTGCCTTCACGCCTGAGACTGGCTTCAACAAGTTCTTCGAGAAGGTCGGCTACCACCTGAAGGTCGGTGGCAAGTCCATGCCGCTCGCTGTCTTCGAGGCGATCCGGGATCAGGTGCTCACGCGCAACGCGTTCGCCTTCGACATCGACCAGCTGACTGCCGACATTCGCCGGTTCGAAGGGCTGCTCGACGCGTTCCGCGGCGGCATGGGGCGACTCAAGATGAAGCGTCTGGAGCTGCAGAACGCACTTGCCCATCTGCACCAGACCGCGAATCCATCCGTGCCACCGCGGCGCGTGCGCTATCCGGTCACGATGCTCGACACGCATCTGACCGAATCGTTTGTCACTTACGGCGCCGAGCATCTGCTGTTCGAGTCCGCCCATGGCAAGCGATTTGCGAAGATCATCGCAGTCAAGGAATGGCTCGGGTTCCAGGAAGCCGCGCTCGACGTGCTGTGCGACGTGGATGCGGAACTCGACATCTGCGTGATGTACCGCTTCCTGAGCACCAGCCGCGCGGAAGCTTTCATCAAGTCCGTACGCAAGTTTTTCAAGGCCGCGGCCATTAACCCGTGGGCGATCCTGAAGCAGTTCTTCGCAAAGGAAGAGCAGAAGAACGACAAGGGGCGCGAGACCCTGGCCGATGAGGCCGAAGAGGCGCTGAAGAAGCTGACCGCCGAGGGTACGCAATACGGGTTCGCGAACATCTCCGTCCTTGTCTACGGCGACACACTCGAGGAGTGCGACCAGGCCACCTCCGACGTCGTCGGCCGGCTGAGCAACGCGGGCTTCGGCCTCGTAATGGAAAAGGACAACCTCGGCGCAGCATGGGCGTCGACGCTGCCCGGACGCTGGGACCAGCAAAAGCGCCTGCAGTTTGTTGAAACGGCTGCCGTCTCGGATGTCGCGCCTGTGCGTGGCGTATCAGAGGGGCCGGAGATCAACGAATGGCTCACGCAGCAGTTCGGCCGCAAGACCGGCGCCACGACAGTCCTGCCCACACGCCACCGGACCCTGCAGCGTGTCGTCCTCCATCACCCGGGCGGGCGCTCCCATTTGCTGGTCGTGGGCCCGAACGGCGCGGGCAAGACCATGCTGCTGAACTTCCTGCTCTCCCAGATGGCACGGCACGGCGCGCGGCGCATCCGCTTCGACAAGGAGCGATCCACACGCATTCCGACGGTGCTTTCGGGCGGACGCTTCATCGACGTCACTGGACGCTATGAGGCGGCGACGCCAATCAACCCGCTCTCGCTGCTGTCCGAAGAGCGGCATTACGCCTATGTTGCGATGTGGGTCCAGATGGCGATCGAGGACGACGCCTTCAAATGCACGCCGACGCAGGAGCGCGAGATTTTTGAACGGGTCGCGATGCTCGCGAGGGGCTATGGCCCCGAGTACTGGACCTTGTCCTTCCTGACTACGCTGCTGTCGGCCGAATTGCGTGAACGGCTGCGCATCTGGACGAAGGGCGAAAAGAACGGGAATTTCTTCGATCACGTCGAAGACGCTTTCTCGCTCTCGGACAACCTCTCGATTGAGTGCGGAGACCTGTTCCAGAACAACCCGGAAGCAGCGCTTCTCTTTACCGACTACGCGTTCTACCGGATCTCGCAGTGGCTGGACGGCACGCGCTTTACGGTCATCGAGGTCGAGGAATGCGGCTTCTTCTTCCTGTACCCGCGCTTCTATGCACGACTCGAACTGTGGGCGGTCACGATCCGGCGCCTGAACGGCACGCTCGCGCTCGCCACGCAGTCGCTCAAGCAGCTTGAGCGGGTCGCGAACTTCGAGGTGCTCAAGGAGCAGTTGCAGAACATCTTCTATCTGGCCAACCCCGACGCGCGAAGCAACATGAAGCTGTACGGCGACGTGTTCGGTCTGAGCGAAGGACAGATCGACATGATCGTCAATGCGATTCCGAATCGCGACTACCTGTGGATAACGCCCACCCAGACCCGCATGCTGCAGGCGAGCTTCGACAAGGAAACGCTCGCCGCGTTGCGCGCAGATGGCCGTGCGCAAAGTGTGCTCGACCGGCATTTCACGTCTGGCGACGAGAACTGGGCCGACAACTACATGCGCGAAATGCTTCTTTCTGATTGAGGAACCGACAATGAAAAAGACCCTGTTTCGTGCCGTGGTCGCTACGGCAACGCTTCTGTGCGTGTCCTCGGCCGCGCGCGCCCAACTCGTGGTGTTCGACCCGACGAACTTTGCACAGAACTTCATCACCGCCGCGAAGGCAGTGAAGGGCGAGATCTATCAGGACACCAACATCGCCTACCAGTACCAGATGATGGCGAACCAGCTGCTGCAGGCCACGAACCTAAATCCGACGGCGATGAAGGCGCAGTACGACCAGATCACGGGCGACATCTCAAAGGTCGGCAGCCTGACGTCCACGCTGACCCAGCTATATGGAAGCCTGCAGCAGGGCTCGTCCTACATCACCCACGTGCAGAACCTCATTTCGACGTCCGGCAAGTCGCCGACCCAGTGGATGTCGGACATGAGCGAGTTGTACAAGCAGGGCGACGCCACGGCGACTAACCTGTTCCAGATGGGCAACAACGTGATGCAGCACACCCAAACGCTCGCACAGCGCCGTTCGGACCTGCAGTCGCAACTGTCGCTCACGCCGACCCAGCAGGCGACGGCAGAACTCACGACGCACTATCTGGACATCGTCAGCAGCCAGAACTCCGACATGCTCCAGATGATGGCGGCGAAAACGCAGAACGACGCACAGCAGCAGGCTTCGACCAACGCTGCATCCAAGGACAGGCTGACAGCCGCGCAGTCCTACACGGCACAGCAGGCCGCCGAGCGGGCGGCATTCGATGCACTCCCGAACGGAAATTGAGGGGCACGATGCGCTTCCGACAGTTCTGTGCCGGGCTCGTCCTCGTGAGTCTCGGGCTTCTTGCGTCGTCCGCGTGGGCCGACGATTCCCCCGCGCTTGGGCAACAGATCACCGAGTCAACCGGCACGACGGTCACGCAGTCGTCGTCGGGTAACGACACCTTCGGTTCGACGATGACCAAGGGCGAGATCGCAGCGGGCGCAACCAAGGCGGCGGCCAAAGCGGCATCGCTCTTCGCGGCGGCGATCCCGGCAGCGGTCACGGTCAGCCAGAGTATCAAGAGCGAAGCCGACAAGTTTGCCGCAGGCCTGGGCGCTATCACGCTGGTGCTGACGTTTATCCGCTATTCCGCGACGCGCGATCCCGTGTCCGCGTGGGTGACAGTGTTCGAAGAGATCGGGACGCTCGGCATCTTCGCGTCGATCTACGTGAGCTACCAGACCTTCGCGCCGGGCTTCTACAACTGGTTCCAGACGCTTGCGAACATGATCCAGTCCGGCGCGGGGCAGGGGGTTTCGTCGTCCATGGCGGCCGCCGGCGGCGCAGTCATGGAGGCCGTGGTCAAGGCATACAACGGTACGTCGTGGACCAACTACGTCGCGCTCACGATCTCGCTGTTCCCGCTGCTTCTCGCCTACATCGTTCTGGTGATCACGAGCATCGTCTTCGCCTTCATGAACAACCTCGGTCTCATTCAGGCCGCCGTCGGGATTGTGATGGGCCAGATCGCGGTGGCGCTTGGATTTTCGTCGTACACGCGCGGCTACTTCAAGTCGTGGCTGGACTACATGGTCAGCGCGGGCATGTATTGCGTGGTCTCGGCGATCCTGCTCAAGCTCGTTGCTACGTCGCTCAACAGCGCGATCGACGAAGCAACGTCCATGGGCCTGTCGACGGCCGAAGGCGCGTCCTATGTCTTCGACCTTTCGCTCTTCGTGTTCCTGCTTTCGTTCGAAATTCCCAAGATGGCCGGGATGTTTGGCGGCGGCGCCAACGCATCGGGCTCGATGATGAAGAAGGCAGCCAGCGTTGCGACGGGAGGCATCCTGTGAGCGGCACGGCCCTGCATCAACCGATGGAAGCGCACGCATTGCTTGCCGCACACGATCGCCGCGTCGCACTCATCCGGCAGGCCGCCAACGAGGCGAGCGACGGCGAGTACCGTTTGCGCTGGGGCGATCTGCTCGCGCGTTGTGCGACATGGTTTTCAAGCCTGCCGTATTCGCCGGCACTCTATCGTGAACCGGGCGGCGCGTTTCGCTGCACAGTGGAAACGGCGTTCTACGCAATGCGGCTCGCTGGTGGCCAGAAGTTCGGTACGAACCTCTCATCGGAAAGACGTCGCCACGTCGAGCCGCAATACAACCATGCGGTCTTTCTGGCGGCGCTCTGCTCGGGGCTCGATGAACCATACCGGCACTTCGTGGTGCTTCGTAGCCGCGACGGCGCGGAATGGAACCCAGCGGGACATGGAGCACTCGGAGCGTGGCTCGCCGGCGACACCTATTCGGTTCAGCGCAGGCCGACGCCGCTTCCGGTAGAGCGCATGCGCACCGCGCTCTTTGCGCAGAATCTCATCGGCCATGAATTGCTGGCAGGTTATGAGGCGGAAGTCCTCGCCCAACTGTTTGGGGCAATCAATCCGACGGTCGCTGCGCCGCCTGGTGAATCGCTCGTGCACAAGGTCGTGCGCCAGGCCGTCGGTGTAGCCGCAGACTTTGACAAGAAGGCTCAGCACGCGATCTTCGAGGCGGTTCAGTACCCTGTGCCACCCGCCATCGACGTGGCTGCCGCCGTTCAGCCCGTTGTAACGCCCACGCCAGCAGCGACGCCAACCTCGGGAGCCGTAGCAGCTGAACCAGTTTCACCGACTGTGCCCGCTGCCCCGGCGCCCGAAACACTCGCACAACCGGTAGCGGTGGCCTCCGGCGCGACCTCGACGACCGGGGCTAAATCGGCGGCCGTTGACGTGACTCCGCCCGCGATGCCCGTGACCTGCGACGCAACGCCGTCGACTGTGCCTTCCGGCGAGACCGGCGAGCCAGCGCGGTCGCCCGTGTCGCGGACGAAGGACGATTCGCAGCTCGGCCTGCCGTTTTCTGTTGAGAAACAGCCGCAGGCGTCAGTCGATCCGGCCGCCATTCGCCCGGCTGGACGTCCGGCGCCCGCGGCGGCGCCCGCAGGCTTCGATGAGGTGCTCGAAGGCCAGCCGAACATGATCCGGGAATTCTTTCGTGCGCTAAGGGAGGACGTCGCGGCAGACAAGGCAAAGGTCAACTGGACCGACAAGGGGCTCGCGGTGTCCAAGCGCCTCGTTGGAAGCTACGGCGTGGCAAGTGACACGCTCGTTGAATATCTTCGAAAGCGGGGACTTCTCGTCGCAAACGTGCAGGCGGAAATCGTGCTCGCGCCGCGCGCGGGTGAACTGATCCTGGAACGAGGCGCCGAATGAACGCGACCACGAGTTACATCAACCATTTCCGGCCAATCTACGAGTTTCGCGCGACGATTTTCTGGCTCACCGCGTTCGTCGTTCTCCCGTTCACTGGTATGCCGTATGGCTGGGCGTTCGGGCTCGCCGCGCTTCTGCCACTGCTGCTTCGCGGGCGGCAGGTGTGGAAGGCTCTCCGGTTTCGAATGGCGATTTCGACCAAGTGGCTAACAACGCTGCCGGTGCCCCGGTTGATGGATGTCCAGAAAGCGATGCGCGACGAAAGCAACTCGATGTACCTCGGCACCGGATTCGAGTGGACGCAGAAGCATTGCCAGATCGCCCACGACATCCTGCGCATGCCGACCAGCGATATTCCAGGCTTGCCAAAGTGGCTGGGGAAGACCCAGCGTGGGCGCGAGATCGAGGCCGCGATCGAACGGCTCTTTGTACCGGCCGACAGCATTCGTGATCGTGAGCCACAAGGGGTGTCGTGGATCCACGGCATGGAGCCGGACAAGGTCCGCGTGCCGTTTCACTACAAGGCGATGAGTGCGCACACCGCCGTCGGCGGTACGACCGGTTCGGGAAAAACCCGGACATACGAGGTCATCTCGACGCAGGTCATCCACTGCGGGGACGTGCTGATCGTCATTGACCCGAAGAACGACAAGGACTGGAAAGCGCGTGTCGAGCGTGAATGCGCGCGCATTGGTCGCAAGTTCCTGTACTTTAGCCAGGCGAAGCCCTCGGAGTCGATCCGCCTGAACCCGCTCGAAAACTGGTCACAGCCGTCCGAGATCCCGGGACGCGTTGCGCAGCTGATGGAGGAGGGGCCATTCCGCGACTTCGCGTTCCTCTTCATCGACCGCGCGGTGAAGGGCGAACTTTATGTGGGCGACAAGCCGAACCTGCGCTCAATCCTGAAGTACGCACAGGCCGGTGTCGCAAAGCTTCTGGAGCGCAGCCTCGAACGCTTCTTCCGCGATGCGGGACTCGTGAACTGGGAGGAACTCGTCGCCACAACAAAGACGCAGATCGGCGGCAAACCCGGCAGCGTGTCGAAAGTTGATGCGATGGTGTTGCTCTACAACGAACGGTACGCGCACGAGGACCACGGGCACGAGGCAATCGACGGGCTCATCGCCACACACATGCACGATCGCGACCACTACACGCGAGTGATTGCCTCGGTGATGCCGTTGCTTCAGATGCTAGCCACCGGTGAGACGGGTCTCATGCTCGCGCCAAAGGTCGAGGACTTCGAGGACGAACGCGAGATTTGGGACATCGACCGAATCATCAAGCAGAAAGCCGTGCTCTACATGGGCTTCGACTCGCTCTCGAACAGCATCGTGCAGAAGGCGATCGCGTCGCTCGTACTCGCCGATGTGGCGGCCGTGTGCGGTGCCATCTACAACTTCTACAAGACGAACCCTGATGTCGTTCTGATCATCGACGAGGTGGCCGAAGCCATCAACGAACAGGTGATCCAGATCCTGAACAAGGGGCGAGGCGCGGGCTTTAAGGCGTTCGTTGCGTTCCAGACCCGCTCGGACCTGGAGGCCAAACTCGGAAACGCCGCAAAGATGCTGCAGGTTTTGGGCAACCTGAACAATCAGGTGATATTACGCTTGGAAGACAGCGACACGGCTCAGTGGTTCTCGGACAAGGTCGGGGAGACAGCAATCCGCAACATCCAGATCTCCGGATCCACGAGCCGCGGCAGTGAAGGCCACATCGGCGAGTTCAACGGCGGCATCACGCGATCGCTGCAGCTGGAAAAGGCGCCCTTGATACCTACCGCGCTTATCCAGCGACTGCCCAACCTGCAGTACTTCATGCGCATCTCCGGTGGCGCTGTGTATCAGGGCCGTGTTCCAATCTTGCAAGGCTAAATATAAAAGGCATGACTTCCACCGTGTTCAAGAAAATCATTCGCGACTACAAGCTCTCGGGGCATCTCGTTCCGGTGTTCACCCTCGCACCGGAACTAGAGCTCGCGTGCTCGCGTCTGGCCGACTTTATCGGCGAGCGGTTCATGGGCGAGAGCGAACCGCTCATGCGCGAAATGCTCGCGGACGGACTGGCTGCGTACAAGCGCGTGCGCAAAACCGGCGAGCCGCACGTCGCATTCATGCAGGGTCTCTTTAGCCGCTCGTACCTCCTGTACGCCCGTCGCTACGTGGCGCGCGAGGGTGAACGCCTTCACGTCTGGTCGCCAATGTTTGAAGCTGTGACCGCGTTCGAGGCGCGCTTTCCGGAATGCACGACCGAGATGATCGACGAGGCGTGCCCGGAACGCATTACGCACAAGACGGCCGCTTTTCAGCTTGCCGCGCGCGCGCTTACCGGCGAGGGTTTCAGGCTCTATTTCGAGGACTACGATGTCGCTCACAGCTACCCTGATAGCGCTGCTGTCGGGGCTTGACCCGGCCGACGCGCAGCGCGCGCTCACGACGGCTGCGGCGCAGGATGACCCCGCCGCGCCCGCGCCGGGAGAGTTCGCGCGCGGGCGAGGCGCCCGGGCGTACGGCCTTGCCCTCGTGATCGTGCGAAATCCGGCCCGGTTCTGGTTCGGTCTCGCTGGCCTGATTGCGTTCCCCGCCTACCTCATTTTCCGTGTTGGAGCGTGGCTCTATGGCTAGCAGCAGGTTCGTTCGGCATGTGAAGTGGTGGTTCTTCGTGGTGCCACTCCTCGCGAGCGTCCTTCTCCCGATCATCCCGGACGATGGCCTCTTCGCGATCAGCGATGCCGAATCGCAGTCGGCGGTTCAGGCCCTCGGAGATGAGCGCGCAGAGACTTCGGTCGACACGACGGACGTGCTGTTTCGCCGCTTTTTCGTGACCACCGGCGCGGTGGCTGCGACATTAAGAGGCGGCGGAGACGGATTTGACGCCGATGGCACGCGAGACTTTGCGCGTGGCTGGGCACGGCACTTCTGGATGCAGACCTATCGTGCGCTCTATCGGGCCGCGGTGATGAAGGCGTGGCTCGCTGGAACGATTGTGCTGTGCATGGCCGCGTGGGTGGACGGCACCATGCGGCGGCGGATCCGTGCGGCCGCTGCCGGTTTCGCCAGCCCGCTCTCCTTCCATCTGGCGATGCACGGCGTGCTCGTCGTACTGGGCTGTGCGTTTGTCGTTCTTGTCCTGCCAGTGGCACTCATCGCTCAGTGGTGGACGATCCTGGCGATCTTCCTTCCGCTGCTGCTCTGGATCGTTAGTTCGTCTGCCTGAATCCTCTGCGGTTCCACCTCTGACTCCCGAAAAGCTCACGAAAAACGTGAGCTTTTCGCGTTTAAGCGTTTAGGCGCCTAAACGAGGGCACCTCGTCGTCTGTCCTGTTTTCGACCAACGCCCAAAAGCCCCTCGTTTTCCACGCGTTTTGCCCGCAACCGTCGCGCGGCCCCCGGAACAATAAGCAGATGCCGCGCGCTGGTGCGCGTGCAACTTTCACAGGAATCGAAACCATGAGCACCAACAACGAAGACGCAGTCCTCGTCGACGAAGCGGCAACGGGCGAGGGCACTCCTCTCGCGACGGCAGACGTAACCGCAATCGCAGCGGCCGACGCGGCAGTCGCAGGCGCCACCCCGGGCGTAACGGACGGCGCAGACGACGGTGAACTGGAGAACGAGCTCCAGCAGATGGAGAACGACGCGACCACACTTCAGCGCGAGGGCATGATCAGCGAGTCGGAAGCTGACGACAAGCGCCAGCAGGTCGAGCGCACGCGTCGCCTCTTCCGCGATCTACCACCAGCCGAGCGGGCTGCGATCGTGCGCCGTCGCCGGGAGATCGGCCGTCAACTGCTCGACAGGCAACTCTCGGGGGCTGCAATCGTGCCGGCGGCGGTGCGCCTGAACCATACGCGCCTGCGGCCGCTCTTCGAGCAATGGTGGCCGTATCTGAACCGGATGAGCCTGAACATTCAGCGCTTCGGCAATTCGACATTCGGCGAGCGCGACAAGGAGACCGTGGACACCTGGTTTGAAAAGCAGGTGAAGGCGCTCGAGGCATATGTGGATGAGCAGCTACAGGTCGCCGAGGGCTTCCGCGAGAGGACCGAACGCGAGATGACGCAGCGAGGAGACATTGTCTTCCGTCCCGCGGTCACCAAGCCCTCGCTGGAGATCACGGTGGAGGCCTACTCGCGTTTCTCCATGCGCGTTCTCTCGGTCATCACGCGCTTTGACCGGGTGATGGACAACTTCGATTTTCTGGTCTGGAACGGCGTGCGCGATCAATCCGATATTGACGAAGAAACCGGGCGGTTTCTGCGCAAGTTCCATCCGGTTGGCGTACGCGGGTACATGACGCACCTGCGCCTGATGACCACGGTTCGTGGCCTCTGAGCATTGAACGATGCTCGACGGTCTGAACCCCCGGCAACTCGAAGTCGCGCTGGCCCAGCGGCATTGCCTGGCGGTGGCGTGCCCTGGCGCTGGCAAGACGAAAACGATCGCGTCCAAGGCCGCGTCGCTACTCGCCAGGCCCGGCAGCCGCGTCGGTGCGGTGACGTTCAGCAAGGACGCGGCGGAGGAGTTACGCACTCGAATCCTGACGCTCGCCGGTGCGGGCGCCAAGGCGCGGCTTTTAGCGGGCACGTTTCACTCGTTGGGATTCCGGCAGCTCGGGCGACCGGGCGGCAAGCGCCGCGACATTGCGTCGGACGGCGACCGCACCGGCCTGCTGATGCGCGTCCTTGCCGAGACCGGGCTGAACTGGAAGGTGGAGGAAGCGGTGCCCGTCATCGAGCAGATCAAGACGGGCATCACGCACGCGATCGAGGGTTCTCCAGAGGCGATCCTGTACGAAGCCTATGAGGACGCGCTCGCGCGCAACGGCAAGATCGATTTCCAGGACATGCTGCGCCTCGCGATCGCGGGCATGGAATCCGGGGACATCGAGCCCTACGCATTCACCGATCTGCTGGTCGATGAGTTTCAGGACACCGACCCGCTGCAGTACCGTTGGGTGGAACTGCACGCGGCCGCAGGCGCGCGCGTCACGGTGGTGGGCGATGACGACCAGAGCATCTATGGGTTTCGCGCGGCGATGGGCTTTCGCGGCATGGAGGGATTCGCCACGAAGTTCGACGCACAGCGCGTCGTGCTCGGGAGCAACTATCGCTGCCGCTCCGAAATTCTCGCCGCAGCAGACCGTCTCATCCAGCACAACACCGACCGGATTGCGAAGGTGTTGCACGCGGAAAAGGGTGCGGGCGGTACCGTCGTGGCGCGGCGATTCAACGACGAATACGACGACGCGGCGGCCGCCGTCGAGGCGCTGAAGCCGCTTTTGGCCGCCGGCCAGACCTGCGCCATCCTCTCCCGTACCAACCGCGTGCTGGACCCGATCGAATCGGTGTGTCGTTCGTATGGCGTGAAGTACTACCGCGCATCAGGCCGCTCGGTGCTCGACCAGCCAGAGGGTGCACTCATGTGCAACCTGCTGCAGATCGTGCAGCGTGTGAAGCTTAACGGCCTGGATGCGGTGCTCGGCTACGCCGGCATGAGCACGCGCGACCTGACGACACTGCATAACGTCATGGGTGCGACGCTCGTGCAGAAGCAGAAGAAGGATCTTGTGACCCTCGGACTGAACGAGGAGACTGCAACGGCTTATCGTGGCTTCATGAAGCGCCTCGCCGAGTGGCAGACCCTGTGCGAGAGACAGTTCTATTCGCTGGCGCTCGAAGGCGTGCGCGAATGGATGATGCTCTATGTGCGCAAGGAAGCGGCGGAGCGTGCGATCGTCGCGACGTACGACGTCGTCTCGCGCCTGAATGGTTCATTCAGCGAGCGCATCGAGTTCCTGAAGCGTGCCAACAATGAGCCCGCTCCCGATGCGCTGGTGCTCACGACGATGCATAGTTCGAAGGGGCTCGAGTGGGACCACGTATGGATCACCCGCTCGGAAGAGAACGTGGTGCCGGACCAGAAAAGCCCTGAGCCGGAGGAGCGACGACTGTTCTATGTTGCGATGACGCGCGCGCGCGAAACGCTCACCATCACCTCGATCCGGAAGAATCCGCCCACGCGCTTCATCCACGAGTCCCAGGTGCCCGAAGTCTGAGTTTGAAACTTTGGAATGTTCTCTATGAGTATCTGGCAGCGCGATCATACGACGGGCAGCATTACCTTGACCGCGGGGCCCGCACCGTGGCTTGGTGCCTTCCTCCTCGCGGCCCTTGCGCTCTATGCAAGTTTGGGCACCTTTGCCGCTTTAGCAGGCGGCTTGCTCTTCGCGGTCGTTGTGCCTGGCACATGGCTGTTACGGCGCCGCCGCAGGGCACTTGCGGTTCGGCCCGGAAAAGGGGGTGAGGAGTGACAGGGTCCGTGATGGTGCCCGAATGGTTCGGGACCTGGTTCACTTCGAAGTTCCACTTGCCGGTTCCGGTAGCGTTTGGGGACTATCTATCGAAACATCCGAATGGCCTCTGGTCGCAAGCCGGCTCGCTCTGGAAAGCTGACGAAATCATCGACGCGACAGAAGAGCGCGAACTGCAGGACAAAGGGGTCTGCATGATCGGCACGACCGCGTTCGAGGCGATCTTTCTGCTTCGCGCTCGCGACGGCCGCGTGTTTGCCGTCGACCAGTTCGACTATTCACAAGTCGATGCGTGGTTTTCTGGTCTCGACTCTTGCATTTGCCTGCTGGATTTTGAGGAGGCGCCGGGCGGGCAGGGTTGAGGCGCGATTCAGCGACGCTGTCGCCGGGTACTCCCGGAAAAGAGAAGGGCCGCGTCGTGCGGCCCCGAAGTATCAACTGTCGCGTTCTTTTCTTATTCAGCGACGAGCTTCAACACGAGCTTGTAGTGCGCGTCGCCAATCGGCACCTCCGTCGTGTCGCCAGCGTTCATGTGAACGACGATGTCGTGCACGTCCAGGCCCTTCGTGTGGACAACCTGTCGGACACAGTCGGCCGGACCCTCATTCGTGATGCCGGTCGCGAGCGTGTCTGCAGCCGTGACCGAAAGATCGAAAGCAGTACCGTCGATCTTCGTCGGTACCACCTGGACAAGATGGCCGACGAACTTCTGGTGAGACGTCACACTCTGGCCGTTCGCCGTTTTCGCACACTCACCGTAGCCAACGCTCGTGCCGCTCGAGACGTGTAGCGGCACGACATTGCCGAAGCTATCGCGAATGATCGACCTCGCCGTGGTCAGCGTCGCGCCATCATGCGACAGCGCGACGAACAGTTCGTAGTTGGGCACAGCGGGGGCGGCGTGGGCGAGGCTGCAAAACGAGATGGCGGCTGCGAGGGTTGCGAGATGCTTTTTCATTTTGTTTCCTTATGGCAAAAGGGTTCAGTTCGAGGAAAACACGGGGCGTCGCTAACGATCGGCACGCCCCCGATCGAGGTTCAGATGATGCTGCGCACGATGAACCGACCCCAGGCGAGTGCGTGATCCAGGGCATGGTCTGGATGGGTGAGCGCAGCAAGGTTGTACAGCGCCGCCGCCGCCCCAACAGCGATGGTGATCGCCACCGAGGCGAGCAGGCACAGCGCAAACAACGCCCGCTCCGTCACGGACACCGCGTTTGTCGTCTTTACGTTGCTCATCGGGAAGGCTCCTACTTTCTCAGTTGGAACTGGTTGCATGTGCAAGATGCTGTACGTTCGATGGCTCCGGCACTGATGCGGGGCCTTCGATCGTGAGTTCGCGCGCAACGCGCTTGAGCTGGCCCTCGAGAGAAGCGCGCTCGCCAAGCCTGATAGTCCCGCAATAGAAGATGTTGCCCCGTACCCGCCCGTTGATCTCAAGGGAACCGCGTGCGCGCAGATCGCCCTCGACGGTTCCGTCGATGCGCACGTGCTCGCCCTCGACTTGCCCCTTCACCAGACCGCCCGCGCCGACGTGCAGCAACCCTTCGTTACTGATCACGTTGCCGTCGACGATTCCAAAAAGACTCACGCCATGATCGAGGATGAAATTGCCTTCGATCGTGGAACCGGGGGCGAGCAGCGTGACGTTGAGCGTGTTTTGCGATTTCATTGGTTCCGCCTTCAGAAGAGTTGTACGTCGCCGTTTCGCTGCGCCGGCGCTGTGGCGGGCTTCGCCGACTCGTTGTTCGCCGCTTGTTCCGTTCGCGTCGGCGACACGTGCGCGCGCGATAGGTGTCGCACGGCTGGCCGGGGTGTCGGTTGATCCTCCTTTGGCTGCGAAGGCGTAGCAGTGGCAGTCGTGACGGGTGCGGGTTTCGCGGCCGTCGCAGCGGCTTCCTGCGCTTGCGGGGCCTGCGTGACGTGCTGACGCGCAGGGGAGGTGAGCGCTTGCTGTTCGTCCGGCGTGGCCGCCGGCTTCGCGGAAGCTGTCGCCTGAGATTGTGGCGCCTGGTGCAGCACCGCGGCGGAATCCACCGCGGCGCTCCAGTTCGCGCGACCACTTCCCGTAAGCAGATCCTGCGATGTCAGGGCTGGAGGCGACGCGACCGGCGTGGACGCCTCGGGCGAGCTGGCAGGGCGGGCTGCGTGCGTGCCCTGCGCGTCGCGTGAAACAGGGCGATCGCCGTGCATCAAAGGCAACAGGCGGGCCGCCCCCATCCCAAGAGCGCCGCAAACCGCAGCGCCGCCCGCGATCATTAGCGCGGCGCGGCCGAGACGCCAGCGTGCTTTCCACGCTTTGCGCACAGCTGATGCACTGACCGCGGGTTCATGCGCGATCAGGAGAGGCGCAGGCAGGGCCTTGACCTGATTTTCCAGGTCGATGACAAAATGCTCGCGGGCATAGCGCGCATGCAGCGCCTGAACCTCGCGAAGGTCGATTTCCATGGACATTCTCCTCACTGGGGTACTGTCGAGCGTAGCCATCCGGCTGCGAAGTCAAGCCGGGCACATCAGGCGGTTGGGGGAGCGACTAGTGATCGCGGCGGGCGCCGTCGAAGTCGTACTCTTCGTTGTCGGGAATGCACACCTGGACGATTTGCTTGAGCTTCTTCTCGGCGTTCGTGAGCGTCGCCGTGCACCGCTCCTGGCTCAGCAGGTGAGAAGCGTGGGCCGACCATGCGCGGGCAAACAGGCGCTCGTACTGCGTGAGGCAGCGGACAAGCTGGCCAGCAAGCGGGCGCTTGACCTCAAGCTCAATCGTTTCGTAGCGTCGGGGAATCTGGCGAGCGCCGAGTTGCTCGGTCCACACGATCGCCTTCGTGAACCACTCACTCGTCTCGCGGATCGCCTGGTCGAGGGCGCGCAGCTTGCCATCGCGCGCGACAGAGATCTTGGCGGCACAGAAGTTGTAGTCCGAGCGCAGGAAGGTCCGCACGAAGATCGAGCTGTATTTCAGCGTCGTCGCCTGGGCGGAATCCGGGACGATCTTCTCGTAGCGTGTGTCGCTCGTCAGGCGCTCGATGGGTTTGAGCCCGGTGCCTGAAGGAACAGCGGTGAGTGGGGCGGGTGCGTCGGGCGCCCCGCCCTGTGCCGCGTTGCCGGGTGTGTCTTCCGGTTGCGGCGCAGTTTCAAGAACGGCGGCCATGAGGTTATTCGGGTGTGGTCTCTCTCACCTGTCATTGTGTTCCCGATTCGTCTGCAGATTTCCGGCAAAAGCTGCACGATATTGGCCACCATTCCGGCCGCACATCGCCCTTTTTTTCGCGATACTGACTCCATTGCTCGCGTCTCCTGACGCATCGACCTCGACTCCGTAGCCCGGAGTCCATCTTTTGCCTCAAGTCGTGCCTTTTCGGCATGCTCCGACCAGCTGGCTGCTGGTGTGGAATATCTCTCGTGCTGAGCGGCTCGCCACCTGCTCCCCTCTCGTCAGTCGTAATACTCGTTGCCGGCCGCATTTATTTGCGCCGCGACATCGTTCGAGCCCGGATATTCGGGTGTCTCTCTCCAGACCCATCTGGGTAGAACGATCGAAGTGGACTGACCCGTGAACCTGCGGCGAAAACTCACGTTTTCGGAAAGGGGCTGTTTGCGCGACGTGACCATGTCGCGCCGGGAACGACCTAGCGTTCCCTGTTATGAGCCTTTCGGCTCCCTGTGCGCCACGTCCCCAGAAGGGACGTGGCGTGCGGGTCATCCTTATCAGAATCCAGAACGCGTTCCTCTTGCCAGGGGAGCGCGTTTTTTTTCGTCCTGTGCTTTTTCATTCCCTGTCCGGAGACGCTCCCATGCTTCTTCCCAATGGTCTTGACCAGCGCATCGCCGACGCGATCAGCAGCACGATCGAAGGCGAACGCGCCAGTACCGACACCACGACGGGCGCCTGGCGCGCGCGCTGTGAGGTCGCCCAGATCGCGATGCTTGCCGACAGCGAGCGCCGCATTTTCCTGTCCCATATCGCCACACGCCGCGGAGAGGCGGCGGCATCGAACCTGGCGCAATCGGCCAGCGAGATGCGCACCTCGGCGATCTTCTTTCTTGCAAGGAAACCCTCATGAACGCTGTTGTTCCGTTGGGCGCTGCGCCCGTGCGCAGCATCGTCGAGGAGCGTGCACCACGCGCCCCCGTCATCGGCCGGATCCGTCCCGGCATCAAGGTCCTGACGTCAGCCGCCCGGCAAAACGAGCAGGCCGTCAAGCTGTACGAGCAGCTTGTTTCCGCCGGCGAATCGTTCGAGAAAATCGGCGACGAGATCGAGCGACGCTGCAAGGTCAGAAACGCGCTCGCGCCGCGCAATGTCCCGTACTTCACCTGCCGCCGCTCGGACTTCACCAACCCCGACGTCGCTGATGAAATCCTGCGTCTCTATGGCGAGGATCGCGGCGACGGACTGAAGCTCTATCGCTTCCCCGTTGTCTTCGCCTTCAACGACTGGATGGCCAACATCCCGAACGAGATGGCGACGTGGGGTACGACCGGGCGCAAGTTCTTCTCCGAGTACGGTGTCGACGGCACGCGTTTCTGCAAGCAGTACGCCAGGCCCGAGCGTGACGCGCGGGCCCAGCGTGCGCAACGCAACTTCGGTCCACGTTCGATCATCCTGCGCCAGGACAACGCCATTCCCGATGGCGTGTGCAACCCGCAGGTCTGCCCCCAGTATCAGGCACGGCACTGCAACCTCTCGGCGCGCTTCATCTTTGCGATCCCCGAGATCAAGGGACTCGGCCTCATGGAGCTACCGACGAACTCGATCTATGTGCTGCAGAAAGCGTATTCGGCGATGCAGACCGTGGCGCTTGCGCGCGGCAAGTTGACCGGCACGCGTTTCTGGATTTCGAAACGCGAATTCGAGATCACGCGGATCAATGAGCAGGGCGACCCGGTGCGTCAGATGCAGATGCTCACCGTGCTCGACGCTGACATCGACATCAGCGCGTTGCTCGATGGCGCGGAGGATCAGCCGCCCGCGCTCGCGGCAGCGTCCGAAGCGGCGACGCTGCTCGAAGGTGCGACGAACGTCTATCCGTTGACACAAGTCGCAGAGCTCGCAGGTGGCCGGAGCGATGTTCCGCTCGAAGGTATGACGCTCGTCCGCGAATCACTCGAAGCGACTGGTGGCCAAACCGGTGCGTCCAGTGAAGCGGAAACGCTTGAGGAAAAGCGCGAGCGCATGACGGACCTGCTCAGTCGTCTCGGACTGAACGCAGAGGACCGGCAACCCAACTTCCGGGTCTTCGCACATGCAACGTACGGCCGCGGCTGGGCGCAACGTCCCGCTGATGTCGACGGCATGAACGCTCGCCTCGAGGCTGCACTTGACAATCGCGACGCACTTGATCGCGAGATCGAGACTGCGGTTCGGGAGGCGATACCCAACTGACGACAGCCAGCCCTTCAAGGGGCTGGCTGCCCTTCTCATGTGACCGGATGGAGAGTGTTTCAGCAAGCTGACTTGCTAAAACGCTTTCGACCGCGCACAGCAGCGCATCGAAACAGCCCGCAACCGCGGCCATCCCCTTGTGTCCATATGGAGTCGTCCGATGCACAGAATCGGCAATTTCACCGCGTTTTTTGGCGCGGACGATGCGTTTAGCAACTGGCATCGGTGCCGCTTTGATTACCGCGGCCATCAGTTTACGTCGGTGGAGCAGTTCATGATGTTCGCCAAGGCGAAGCTCTTCGACGATGAAGCTGCCGCCGAAGCGGTGCTCTCAACAAACGATCCTCGCGACCAGAAGGCGATCGGCCGGAAGGTCGTCGGCTTCGATGGCGCGCTATGGGAAGCGAAACGCGAATCTATCGTCTTCGTTGGCTGCCGGGAGAAGTTCAGGCAGAACCCGGGCCTGCGCTCCGTGCTGCTTGCGTCCGCGCCGACTGTGCTCGTGGAGGCGAGCCCCTGGGATCGTATCTGGGGCGTGGGACTGCGCGAGCGCGATCCGCTGATTGCAGACCCGGCTAAATGGCGTGGCCTGAACCTGCTTGGCACGACACTGATGCGTGTTCGTGACGCTTTGTCCTGACCCACCTTTTCCTCGCCGCACCGCGGCGCTCAACCCATCGAGGCTGCCTTCGGGCGGCCGATCTTCGTTTACGGAGGTGCGCCTTGAAGATCGCACATTTTTCTGACCTGCATTATTCGCCTGACCGTCTTGATGAAGCGGACCGATGCTTCGTTTTCGCTACGCACAACGCGATCATGCGCGGCGCCCGCGTAGCCGTCGTCTCCGGTGACTCGACTGACCACCGCCTCGACGCGCATTCCCCGGCACTCGTCACCCTTGCGCGCCGGATTCACCGTCTCGCGGCTGCCATGCCTGTGATCATGCTTCAGGGCACGTTCTCGCACGAGCCGCCCGGCACGCTGGATATCTTTGCGCTCATGGGTTCGGCCAACGAAGTGTTCATCGCGAGCCGCATCCAGCAGGTTGCTTTCGCGAACGGACGCTTCCTTGCATCTGCGGGTCCGGTGTTCAACGAAGGCGAACTCGCGCAGGTACTGGCGATGCAGCCCGAGGCCGTCTTCACCTGTCTGCCGACCGTCAACAAGGGGCAATTCGCAGCGAGTGTTGGCGCACTCGCCGCGGCGACGGATCTCGGCGACGTGCTCGCGACGTATCTGGCAGCGTCGGGGCAGGTGAACGCGCGTCTGCGTGAGGCTGGCATCGCCACTGTAGGTATCTCGCACGGCGCGGTGGTGGGCTGCGAAACGGAGCACGGGGTCACGATGGCGGGACTCGATCACGAGTTCTCGCTTTCGGCACTTTTCGATGCGCAGTGCTCTGCCTTCCTGTTGGGTCACATTCACAAGCATCAGTCGTGGGAGCGGGGTGGCCATCTCATCGCCTACGCGGGCTCGATCGGCCGGTTTCACTTCGGTGAGCAGGGCGAGAAGGGTTACCTGCTATGGGAGGTGGATACCCATTCGGCTTCGGCCGAACTGGTTCCCACGCCCGCGCGCCGGATGGTGTGCATCGACTTCGATGGTCCGCCCGACATGGATCGTCTCGCGCGGTTTGCGAGCGACGCCGGCGATGCGTTCGTGCGTGTTCGCTGGCAGGTCGACGAGGAGCACCGGCAGGCGGTCGATCGCGCCGCGATCGAAGCGATGTTCGCGAACGCGCAGGGCGTGAAGCTCGAACCGCGCATTCTCCCGGTCGTGCGCAGCCGCGCACAGGGTATCAGCCTGGAGACGTCGGTCGATGCGAAGCTAAGCCGCTGGTGTGAAGTCGCGAACGTGACCGCAGCACCTGTTCTCGAGCGTCTGCAACTGCTCGAAACCGGGGACGCGAACGCGATCGCTGACGCGGTACTGGCCCAACTCGATCAGGCACCGGCGGTGACACCGCTGGCACTTGTCGTAGGAACGCCTGCCGCCGAAGCAATCCCGCCTGAGGAGCCTCCGGTCGTTGCCTCGCCCACGCCCCGCGTGAGCGGCGCCCCAGGCGAAGCAGTCGACTGGCTGGAAGGCGATCTATTTGCGGCGTAAATAGCCGCCATCCAGTGAGCGGGGCCCGTACGGCCCGCTCGCTCGTGGACACAGCCGTGTCCCGCCAGTGCGCTCTGTGTCGTGAGCGCATTGCCGGAACAAGGTTCACCCGCGTCCCTGACGCATCGATCGCAGCACCCGCTGTATCCATTTTCTTTTGACCCTGACGGGGAGCGATCTCCCGAAGGGGGCGCACTCCGTCCTTTCCCTCTGGAGCGTCCCCATGTTTGGTCTTTATCCCGCCGGCCCCGACTGGGTCCAGCATTTCAATGCAACCTCGCCCGCGCGCGACATCCAGCAGCTTCTCGTGAAGCACGCTGGATTCACCGCAGGGCTCTTCCATCAACCCTACGGTCGCGCACGCGGCGCCGTGATTGCCGTGCGTCACGGCTTCGTCGTGATGGCTCATGAAGAGGGTGCCGCCGAGCTTGAGCTCGTCGTGGCGCCAGACGTCGAGATGACGAACCTCCTCTGGTCTCACAGCAACGGCTATGCGAGCCAGTGGTCACCTCGTGAACTGAAAGCGCTCACGGCGACTGAGAACTGGGAACAACTGCTGAAGGTGGCAGGCACCCGGTTCCGCGCGGCCTGTACGGCGCTCGAACGCGCCATTGACGGCACGATTGTGCCGGCACCTGAACCGGTCGATCCGGTCATCGCCGCGCCGTTTCCTGACGATGACAATGTGCCGTGGCTGCCGTCCGACTATCTGCACGACGCGCCGGTCGGGGAGGGCATGCCATGCGACCGCTGATCCTCACCCTTGAGGGATTTATCGGCGTGCGCGACGGGATGAAGCGCGAAAGCGTGACACTCGACCTGCAGGCGTTGCCAATGGGGCTGATTGCGCTCAAGGGCGCAAACGGCGCGGGGAAATCCACTCTCATGGACAACCTGCACCCGTATCGCATCATGCCCTCGCACGCCGCCAAGCTCTCGGTCGACGCCTTCTCATACTGGGACCACCTCTGTGGCACTCAGGCGCAGAAGATCTTCGAATGGGAGCACGCCAACGTGCGCTACCGCTCGACCTTCGCATTCCGCAAGCCCGGCAAGACGGGGAAGGCGGAGTACTTCCTCGCGTGGCTCGACAGGGCCGGTCTCTGGCAGCCGTTCGTTGCGCCCGATGGCACACGTTCGGATGGCAAAGCGGACACCTACGACCGCTGCGTCGAATCCGTGTGCGGCTCGCTCGAATCGTTTTTCACGAGCGTATTTTCCGCGCAGAACCGGCGGCCGCTTGCGTCCTACAACGCGGGCGAGATCAAGTCGCTGCTGGCCGAACTGCTGCAGATCGACCATCTGCGCACGCTCTCGGCGAAGGCCGCGGACGTCGCGAAGATCCTTGGTGGAAAGCTCGACGGAATCCAGCGTGAACTCGCATCCCTGACCCTGAAGCGCGAAACCCTCGCACAGACGGAAAGGGCGATCACGACGGATGCGGAGTCGATCGCAACTGCACGGCGCGAGCGCGAGGGCCTACTGGCCACCGCGCAGACGCTCGGACAGCAGCGCGCGACGCTCGCAGCGAAGCAGGCCGAGTCGGCAACGGCGGAGGCACGCCTGCGTGAACTCGCGAAGCAGCGCGGTGAGACGCAAACGTCGCTCTCATCCATGCAGTCGGAAACGCTGGAAGTGACCAGGCGTCTCAACGACCGCCGCGCGGCCCTCGTGAAAGGCATGACCACACACGAGGCGACGCTCGGACAGCGCGCTGCGATCGAAGGCGCGCAGGCGCAATGCGATCAGGTGCAACTGGAGATCGGACGGCAGGAGGCGCGCATTCTGGCGCTTCAGTCTGAGATCGCCGGTCTCGAGCCGAAGCTGACCGCGTTGACCGAAGCGAATACGACCCTTGGCGGGTTGCAGGCGCAAGGATCAACGAAGGCTGCATTGCTCACGACGCTGCAACAGCAGGCCGCCGTGATCGATCAGGTTCCGTGTGCTGGCCATGTCATGCATGCGACCTGCCCGCTGCTTGCCCAGGCGCGTGATGCGTCGGGGCAGGTTGCTGAACAGCGCGTCGCGGTTGAATCGTTACGCAGGAGCTATCGCGAGAAAAAGGCGATCGCCGACGAACTCACGCCCATGGTTGCGCAGCTTGCACCCAGGCGCGATGAGCTTCGGCAAGCCAACGCTGCGCTCACTTCGGTCCGGCGCACTTTCGAGTCTGCCACTGCCCTGGCCGCGCGCAAGCCGCTTCTCGAAGCAGCCGCGAGCGGCCTCGCAGTGTCGAAGGCCGATCTCGCCGACGTCGATGTGCAACTGCTTCAGGTCGCTCAACGCCGGGAGGCGGAAACGACCCGCCTGCAGGCGAAGCTGCGCGATATCGAATCGGAGACCTCCAGGCTCTCCGCATTCGATGTCACCGGAGCGATGGGCGATCTAGACCGGCAACTCCTCGCGAACCGGGAGGCCAACTCGGCACTCGACGCGCGCATCGAAGCGCTCATCCGTCAACATGCAACGCGCGAAACACAGCGCGATGCGATGAAGGCGGAACTGGACGGGTTCGATGCAACGCAGGAGAGGGCGGTACGCCTCTCGGATGAAATCGCGCGCTGGAAGCTGCTCGCAAAGGGTCTCGGCAACGACGGCGTCGTGGCATTGACGATCGACGACGCGGGACCCGCTCTCACGCAGACGGTCAATGACCTGCTGCTTGCGTGCTATGGCCCGCGATTTACCGTCGAGATTCGCACGCAGCGCGAGCTTGCCTCGGGTGACCTGCGTGAAGGCTTCGAGATCCTTGTCCATGACGCCGACAACGACAGCACCAAGGCAGTTTCGGTGATGTCGGGTGGGCAGAAGGTGTGGATCAACGAAAGCCTGACGCGTGGCATTGCGTTGTATCTCGCGCGCAATGCGGGCCAACCGTACCAGACGCTGTTCAGCGACGAATCCGATGGCCCGCTCGATCCGGTGCGCAAGGTGCAGTTCATGAGGATGAAGCGCGAGGTTCTCCGTCAGGGGGGCTATGAGCGCGAATTCTTCATCTCGCAGACACCCGATCTCGTTCTCGAGGCCGATGGCGTCATCGATGTAGAAGCGCTGGCCGCATGACCTTTCCTTTTAACCCTTGTGGGGAGCGAATCCCCGCAAGGGGCGTTCCTCGTCTGAACATCGAGGAGCAACCATGTTGAACAAGCAACCTTTCGTCTTGTCCGGCATCACGCGTTCGGCTCGTGCGGCGTCACCGCGCACGGGCAGCGAACACGTCTACACGCTCAATGGCTCGCGCCTGCGCGACGTCCTGGTCAACGGGCTGTGGATTACGGTTTCCGTATCCGCTCCCGTACCGCAGCGCGTCGCCGCCTGACCTCCTACGCCGCCCGTTACCGGGCAAATTCTTCTTCTCTGGAACCCGACCATGATGAACTTTTTGATGCTGCTCATTGCAGCAGCTGGTACCTCAAGCCTTGGCGCGTGCACGCAGGCGCCGCTCCGGCCGCAGGCTGAAGCAGCGGTAATCGTCGTGCATTCGCCGAAGGGCGAACAGGGCGACTTCCGTATCTGCGACGACGGGCGCGTGCTGGTTTATCCGGCGAGTCACCCGAAGTCCTGCAACTGAGACGCTTCGCGCTTCAAAGGCCCCGTTCCCGTCTGGGGACGGGGCCTTCCTCATTTTCTGGAGGAGGACTGATGAACCGTCAGATTGTGATTGCCACAGTCGCAGCTTCGATCGTCGCCGCGGCGTGCCTGTGCGCGATGTCTGCGTACGCCGCTGCTCTGCCGCTGCAGGCCACGATGATGCGAGCGGCCTGATCACCAATACCCCGTGGGGCGTCGACGCCCCCGACGGGGACGCGCTCCATCATCTGGAAGCTAAGCATGAGTTATTCGTCCAACGACTTTTCCGAAGACATCGTCCGCTGTCTGGTCCACGCCGAAGTAGTCGAGGCCGATGCGGTAGCAGGCGTAGATATCGGCGAACAGGCCGACGTTGCAATCGCCGGAATCATAGCCGCGGGTTGCGCCACGCGCGCGGCGCGTTTCATTTCGCTCGTTCTCGCGAGCGATGAATCGCGCGCCGCGCTCCAAGCGACGGGTGAAGGCGCTTTTGCTGACGCCCTGCGTCTGGCGGAAGCTATCGCCGCACAACGCACGCTCGAGTTGTCGCCAGCGCGTGCATCCTTTGCCGTGTTTGTTGCTTCGTTGCCCAGCGGTAATGAGTGGGCAAAGCAGATTCGTCTGCGTTCGGTGTAGGATGCGCGCCATGATGTATCCGGCTACCCATTCCTACCCGCTGTCTCACACAATCGGCCGGCGCGAGCAACTACGTTGGCGCCCGGACTTTGCGCGCATTCGCGGAAAAATCTACCTCGCCGTCGCAGACCAGATTGAACAGGCGATTCTGGCCGGGATTTTCCAGCCAGGTGACGCTTTGCCCACACAGCGCAGCATCGCTGACGACCTTGGATTCCATCTGAATACGATCAATGCGGCGTTCCGTGAAGTGGCACGCCGAGGTCTTATCGAGAGTCGCACGCGCCGCGGCTCGGTCGTTTCTTTCGGTCCGCGTGCGGCTTGAATATTCCTTTCTGGCGATGCAAGCACTTTGAACGCGGTACAGATGGACCTTTTTGCATTGGTGGCTTGAATCGCGCCACTTTCCCTCATGGGGCAACGCCCCGTGGGGGTGTTGCCCTGTTTTCGTTACAGGAGCAATTTGCATGACCAACGAGAATCACGATGCCCGTTTCACGGGTATGCCGCTTTTCCAAACCAACTGTCATCTCGCCGACGGCCTGCTTGTTCGTGCTGGCATACCGCATCGTGGAGGCAAACTCGCCTTTCACGCTTTTGAAGAAGGCTACGCGGCGATGGTTTCCGCCAACGCCTTCTGGAATCCAGCGCGACAACAGTTTCATTTCCCTGACGCGACGGACCTGATGGAATTGGACTTTGCGCTCGACAGCGCGGGATTCACGGCCATGCAGTTGTGGAAGACGCGCGGGAAGCAGGCCGGCATTGCCGGTGTTTATCCGTGGAGCTACCAGCAGTACGTCGAGCTTGCGTCGTCGTGCGGCGCATCGTGGTATGCCCAACCGGACATGTGTTGCGAACCCGAGATAGCAACGGATCAGGATCAAGTCGACTATCGCATTCGTGGAACGGCGACGATGCTCGAAGGTACCTTGCGGGTCGTGTGTGACTGGCAGGAACGGCTCGCATGGGACTGTGACAGCCGAACCGTGAGCAACCTTGTTCGCGTGCCTGTGCCTGTGATTCAGGGCTACTCGGTTGACGACTACCGTCGCAGTCTTGACCTGCTTCTGTCAGTCTGGGAACGGTGGAGGCCGTGGCTCGCCGAACCGACGCTGATTGGGCTGGGGTCGGTTTGCCGTCGCAATCTCCATGACCCGCGGCACGGACTTTACGCCGTGCTCGGGGGCCTTGAAGGGCACCTGCCAGCCGGAGCGAAGCTGCATCTCTTCGGCATTAAAGGACAGTGCCTGGAAAAACTCCGGGCACTCGACTGGATCGCGTCGGTGGACTCAATGGCATGGGATTTTGGAGCACGCGTGAGCGCACGTGAGCGCGCCATTTCCAACACCATCGCGCACCGCTCGACGACTATGTCCCGCTGGATGGAAAGAGCCCAGACAAGGGCTTCTCCCGCGCCAGGCGACCAACGCCGGCTGTTGCTTGCCGCCTGAGGTGCCCATTAAACGAAGCCCGCAAGTCCGTCAGGACCTGCGGGCTATTTTGCTTTGTGGGATCACGGTGGAAGTGTTCCTGCTTGTGGGCAATTCACGTAGCGAGCTACGTGAGGCCATCGCTGGGCTAACAATCGCGCTTACCGGCGCGGCGCATAAGTGTTTGACCGAAGTCCCCGTTGGGGATATACAGTGAGACTCGGAAAATGCCGATATTGAGGGGTTAGATGGCCGCAAACAGGCAGCATTCCGACCTCCCACAACAGGAGTTCTTGCGCTACGCGATGGAGCAGCTAGGGATGACGCGCGATGAGTTCGCGGCGCGTGTGAGCGTCGCTAGACGCACCCTGGATAAATGGCTATTGCCTAGTGAATCTCCGGACTTTCGGAGCATGCCCGACATGGGCCGCTCTTATGTGCAGGAGATTCTGGAGTGGCAGAGGAAGAAGGCTTGACCCTCCCCATTGGGGACATGCAATATAGCCGTGGATCGCTGCTTCTGTGATGAACACACAAAGGAAATCGTTGAGCATGAGCACCCACGCAAACGCAGAGGCACTACTCGCTTGGTTCCGCGATCGCGAAAGCGCGACGGTTGGTGAGATTGCCGCCTCCGGCTTAATGAAGTCGCGGACCGCTTCGGATGCGATCCAATATGCCGTTCGGAGCGGCGCGCTTGAGCGTGTCGTCCGTGCCGGCGCGAGCGCCAAAGAGCGCATGCGGTATCGTGCGACAGGCATTGCGCTGCCGACACCTCGAACGCACGGCATGCTTCCTTCGTTCGACGGCCTCCTTGAGGCGTGGGGCATTTCGCGTGAACCCGTTGCGCTTCCAACGTCGGACGCACGTAGGCACGAGATTTCGGACCACGGGTAGGAAAACTTGAATGGACGACTCCGAAGCTAATGAACTTGGTACGAAAGACTTTCATGCCGCAGCACGCTGACAAGATAGATCACGGAAAACGATGACAAAAAAGTTAGCGGAGCGAGCGCGGCCTTTCGAGCCTCTGCGCCTCATCGAGCAGAAACGAGAGTTAATCTCGATCGACGACATCGATTCGATACCGAAGGGCCTGCGCGGCATCTACGTTCTGTACCGAAGCGTCGAATCGGGGAACCCTAAGATCCCGCATCGGCACGTCGTCTACGTCGGCATGTCTGCGAGCGGTATGAAAGGGCGTCTACGGGCACACCGCAAGCACAAGCAAGAACTGTGGGACACCTGCTCGATTTTCGTCGTGTGGCCTAATGTGAGGGAGGATGAGATCCGCGAGCTTGAGGGCATTCTGCGCCACATCTATCGGTTCGATCCGAATGCTCAACAGCTCAACGCCCAAGGTCGATACATCAAGCTTACAAAGACTCTGAACGTCGAGCTTGATGACTCGTACCGAAAACAAACTGAATATCTTGAGCGAGATGCGGCCGACGCCGTGTAGGAAAAGGACATGGAAGAATCGATCGCGCTCGAGCGCATCGACGATGGTATCGGGGAAACATTGCGTGGCGAGATCCGAACGCTGGTTGATGCGAAATACCTGGTCGACGCACTCGCGCACGAACGCGCCGGGCGACGTCTGACCGGCGCCTTTCATGACGGATCAAGGGGGCCGCGGGACGGAAGCGAGATCTTCCGCGACATCCTCCCGTTCGCCGGTATCGAGCGCGACGGCAAGGAATTCAGTGCACTCGTGCCGACGGCGCAGACCATCGGCGCCAGTTGGCGGTGGCACACAGAATCCGTGAAGGAGCACGAGCGCGAAGAGCTGCTCGCGTTCCTGCAGTCGCCGGAACGCGCGATGCCGCGCGCTCGGGAGCGTGCCGAGTACTTCTGGATCAAGCCACTCGGCCTTTTTCTCGCTCACGAAGGCAAGAATCGTGTGGGCTTCCTGCGCGACATGAACGTCGATTGGATTCCGGCACGTGTCTTCCCATGCAGCTACGTTGCACCGGAACGGCTGACTCTCTATGAGGTGGGACCACGCGAGCGGACGTCTTGGTGGGCGGTGCTCGATGGAACATGGCTTGAGCCGGTGCTGCACCCCACCTGGGCGCTGCCGATACTGCGAGCCTATGGTATGCGGGAAACCTCCGACTGGCCAGCCGGTTTTCCGTCGATCGAGCTCACCACGGCCGCGCTGCGGCATCGCTCGCCTGACCCGGCTTTGTCCACTCTGCCGGCGCTCAATCTACCGTTGTTGCTCGAGAAGGACGCCTACCAGAACGAGCAAATCTCCTGCAGTCTTTTGGACATCGACGAAATACCAGTGCCTCGGAATTTTGGGATAGGGATGGTGGTCTGCAGCATCGCTGCGGTGGTATTGGTCGGCGCCGTACCGTCCACGTGGGAGACCTTCCGCATTGTCGCGGGCATGGTGGCTGGCGTTGGGATCGGGGCGATGCTCGCGTTCATGCTCCGCATCTTGAAGCTGCCGCGCCGGCTGGTAGATCCCTTCGCGGCCCACCGGAACTTCGGCCCTCGGGAGCGTGAGCAGAGGCTGGGGGCGCGTAGCGCGTAGACTAGGGCGGCTATGAGTGCGGAATCGCTCTGATCAGGAAAACACCGGAGCGAAGTGCGCCCCGTATGCCAGCCGGTAGCTGGCAAATGAAAGGCCAAATGGAAAACAACCAACTGTCATTCGTGAGTGAGCCAGGGGTGATTCTGGATCGAATCCTTACGCTTTTTGCGCACCAAGGCCGCGATGCGGCTATGGACGCGTTGACAAAGGCGGTGCGTCAAGACGTTCAAGAGAACGGCCGCAGCAGCGGCTACACGCCTCGGACGCTCCTTTGGTACGTGGTAGGCGCACGCGTGAGTGGTGATCCGTCTTTCTACGTCCAACCCGTATTTGTTAAAGCGCTGGCTCTCAGCGAACACGAGGCCGCGCTCTTTCAAGTCCACATTTCGGGCATCGAACTGTTCCGGTCTCAGGTCGGTGAACTCTAACTCGGAAAACACCGACATGAATCTCGAACGACGTTCGATATGTGTGAGCGGCGCGTGGATGATCGCGTTGTGCCTGGTCATTGTGTCGACCGAATCATGAAAAGAATTTTCTACTCATGGCAGGCTGACCGCTTGAAGACCGCAGGGCGAAATCTCGTGCATCGAGCGCTTGTGGACGCTATTAACATGTTGAAGAGCGACGCGGATGTTGAGGACGCCGCGCGCGATGACGTGTTGCTCGATAGTGACACGCAAGACGTTCCCGGATCTCCACCAATAGTGGAGACAATTTTCGGGAAAATCGATTCGGCGGCAGCTTTTGTCGCAGACCTCTCATTTGTAGGAGAGCGTGTTGGTGGAAGGCCTATTCCCAATCCCAACGTGACCATTGAGTATGGCTACGCACTCAAGTCACTGTCGCATTCACGAATCATTGGCGTCATGAACGCAGTTCACGGCGAACCGACTCGCGAATCCCTGCCTTTCGATTTGGGGCACATGCGGCATCCGATTACCTACAATTGTCCCGACGATGCTGACGACGAAGTCCGAGGTCGAGAACGAAAGCAACTGGCTGCAAAGCTCAAAGTTGCACTCAAAGCAATCCTCGATTTGGAGGCCCCCGATCCTGACGAACGAGAACGCGCCGTATTTCACGCCGCTCCCTCCCATAATGGTGAGGCGCGCCTCCGCGCCGCTCATGAGCCAATTGGGTCGTTGCACGATGGGAGCCAGTTGCCGCAGCCTGACGTCCCGATATTCCTCGCTGAGGGCCCAGCTATGTGGCTTCGGGTGATGCCCGAGTTCTCCATCAAAAAAGGGTTGTTAGTCACCCAATTGCGCGACGCACTGATCAACAGCGGGAACATTGTTCGCCCATTAAATGGCGAAGACTCTTTGAACCCATATGGCATTAGAGGATCGGACGGCTATGGTATTGGTCTCGTGGCAGAGAAAAAATGGGCGTCAATGTTGCTGTATGCCTTCACCACCGGCGAAGTATGGAGTTTTGACGTTGCACTGATGAAGGCCGACGCCAACCGCATCTTCTTCGACCCAGAGACGTATGCCAATGCATTGGCCCGATTTGCCGATATGCTCAATCGGATCGGTGTCGGTGGTCCTTATCGATGGATTGCAGGAATCGATGGAATGAAGGGAAGACGTCTTGCGATCGCTGGGCGTGAACGGGCACTTCCACCCGCTCCGTGTCTAGTAGAAACAGTGGTCACTGAAGGCACTTTTTCCGGCGATCCGAAGGACGTTCACATAGCAATCGAGCCTTTTGTCGAAAAGGTGTTCGACGCCGGCCATCTGCGTCGGTCCTGATGCAGAAAATCCCTTTACCGGCATGCTCCCAGCCACTTGAACTACGGCGCGAACAGGGGGAGCGTGACACCTGAAAGAAGGAAACAACGATGTTCGATGAAGTCACCCAAGAAGAGCGCGATGAGATTGGACGGCGTCTTCACCAGGCGCAGCTCGAGTTTGAGCGCGAGCATAAGGAAAGGCTTCGTTCCAGCGCCATCCAGCTGGGCGAGAAACTCGATGGGACGTACACTCGCTACGACCTGAATCAGGCCAATGAATGGTTGGAAGAACACGGCTTCCGCCGAGCCGTGCCGTCGCTGGCGAATGACCCCGATGGTGCGTGGATCAGCGTCCAAGAGGTATTGCCGGTCATACCGGACGGACAGGATAGCGTGAAGGTGTCCGTCAAGTTCGCGCCGGAAGAGTCGCCACACGCCGCGTTCTATCACCGCCGGGTCGGATTGGTGAGTTGTCCGGACGCGGGGTTCGGGCTAGAGGTGCCGATACGGGACATCAACAATCGCACCATCAGTAGCGGGAGCAGTAGTCCGGTCGAGCCGACGCATTGGCGTCTCCGCGATTGATGGGCGAGGTGCAGACGGCGCAGCGCCTCGGGGCGTACCTGCTGTTGCCAGAAAAGCAGGGCGCCGGCTGTCCCTGAGCGTAGGATCTGTTCGGCCGCCCAAAGACAGTCTGCAGTCGCAGGTGCCTTCAACACACGCACGTTTTCAACGCTCAAGCCCCACCACGCCAGCGCGGCGGGCTGCAGTCGATGTGGTGGCTGCAGGACAAAGACCGGCCGGCGCGCTACGGATTCCAGCGCCGGTTTCAGCAGGCGCAGTTCTCCGCAACCCGGCTGCGGAACGAGTACCTCTGACAAAGCGCCGGTGGGCCACCCGCGACCGGGTAGTTCGGCATCCAGTTCTGCGTGTCCGCTGGCAACGGTTCGGCCTTGCGCCGAGCCGAGTTGGGACGCTCGCCACAAATCCGGGTGGATCGCCTCTGCTTGAATTGCATGTCCCATGCCGGCCTCGATACTGTATATATATACAGGTATCTTAGCCCATGCAGCGGCCGGGGGCCAATCTCGTGTTGTTTGCTTGGGAGCGCGTCGTTGCGAGGCGGCCTCACGCGCGGCACTTTTGTCTTATGATTGCTCGCCAAATGACCGCCACATATTTGTATGCGAAAAGACCAAACCGCGTTCACCGCCATAGCAGTCACTGCACTTGCGATCGTCGTAGCTGGCTGCTCCAACAAGCAGGACCTGAACGAGGCGAATCTGACTGATGCTCTGAACGCCTACTACGCACCTGGTCCGGGGATCTGCCTGCATAGCTGGCAGTTTCCGTACGCCATCAGCCGCGCCGACATCAGGAATGCGGAGGATATCCACAACGATCCCGTGCTGACGCCAATCCCCGGACTCGAGGCAATGAAATCGGCTGGCCTATTGGTGTCGCACGACGCTCCGAGCCCTGCCAGCGATGGTGCCGTGGCGCGGACCTACATCCTGACGGACGCAGGATCGGCCGCTTTCACGGACGCGCCGAGCTCGCGCGGCGCAATTGCGTCCGGCTCTCGCACTGGTGCGTTCTGTTACGGCCACGTGCATATCACACGAGTCGTCAAGTGGGATCCAGCTTCCATGGGGGAAAGCACGGCCTATTTCAACTACGAAATGGTCGGGTTTCCTGAATGGGCCAAGCGGCCGGATATTCAGCGCGCCTTTCCCACGCTCGGACGGCTCGTGCGCGGAGCGGGAACCGGCAGTACGTCCTCGGTTGCCTTGCGCCTTACGACCGCTGGCTGGGAAGTAAAGCACTAAGCAGGAGCCCGATCGTTACAGCCACGTAGCCGTGCCCATTGCGCTACCTCATACCTGTATGCATATCCGGCATAGAAGAAGTGCGCGCCGTAGGCGACGGTCTCACCCACGAAATCAGGACTCTTCCTTGAGCCGTCGCGCACCAGCGTGCCGCGCCTCGTGAAGACCTTCTAAGGCTCGCGCCACGCGTACGTTGAGGCGCGAGAAAAGGCAACTAACTGTCCTACCGCTACGGAGACCACCAAATGGCGAGGTTCGTCGAATTCATGCAGACCAACGGCCGAAAAGCGTTCGTCAATCCAGATAATGTCACCTACGCCGAGGCAGTTGGTGGCGATAGTCGAACTGAAATCAACTTCGCGAACGGCGAAAAAACGATTACCGTTGCCGACTCCCTGACTGACACCATCGCGCGTCTGACGGCAGTCCGCTAACAAGCCCGGCTGACACGCATGCAGAAGCCCGCCATCGCGCGGGCTTCTGCATTTCTCTGGGCCGGGCTGTGAAGAAAATGTATGGCAAAGAGGCGCGAAGAGCCCTAAAACCGTCGTCTTTTGGAGGCAAAGGCCTGAGATGCGTGGGCTACCAGAATGTCAAGCCATAGCCGCAAAATAAGGGCCTTGAGGCTTCGTTTTGCCCTGGATATAGTAGGTGCGCATTAGGGGCGTTTGCCGCTAATGCCGTCAATCACGAATGCCACAGATCAATAAGGAGGTCTAAATATGGCACATGACAGTTGGTGCGACCCGATAGTGCGCGGCGGCAGGAGATATAGTGGCGCCGTGGCGCGTGAAATCCGCATTAAAGAAGCGCGGGGAATGGACACGATCCTTGCCACGGCGATCGAACACGCCCTGCAGAAAACGCTCGATGACGTGAACTTGGCCGTGAGCAAGGCAGAGCCGGTCGCGCGAAAGTCGAAGCCCGGCAATCTCTTCGGCCCGAAGACCCAGTGAGCGTGACCGATGTGAGCACTTGGCCCGCGTCGCAACCCACACCAGCCCGCCATCCGGCGGGCTTTTCTATTTCAACGCTCCCTCTTTGAATCGATCGCGCCGATGCGGTTGAGCTCGGCCATCAGGCGACGGCGCAGGCGGGCGAGGACCTTGCGGCCATCTTCGACAGTCTCGCTGTCCTTCGACAGGTGCCAGTATTCCTCTGCGGCCATCGCCTCGAACTCGGAAAACGCGTAACGGTCGGTTCTTTCTGTCCGGGTATACGAGTCCCGCGTTCCCTGATGCTGGTCAGGTTCAACCAGGCACTTCTGGCAGCCGGTTGGCAGGTAGCCGCGGTCTATCCCGCCGGGAACATGTGGCTCGCGTTCAGTTGAACCCCATCCCGTGATGCCGATATCAAATTGACGTTAGCAAACGTTTTAAAAATGTTGATAATTGTTTTTATGTAAAATTATTCGAGCAAACAAAAGCCCGCATCACTGCGGGCTTCATTTTTTCACGGCCGGGCCGCTCAGAGATGCACGTACATCACGTTGGCGATAATCCCAACAAGCACGCTGGCTGCCGCGGCGACGACGACCCACTTCACTTTCTGGACCAGCGCGAAATTCGCCCGCGCCTCTTCAGAGCTGATTGTCCGATGGGACTCTTGCTCGCGCAGGTTTTCGATGAACATAGGTTTTCTCCAGTCAGCCGGTCACGCCGTGAATCCACGCGCTTACACCAAATACTATCACAGCCAGGATGAGCAACCACCGAAGCATGATTGCATCCTTATTTAAGGCGTAAAGCCTCTCGCCCTCCAGCTTCGCCGCGTCGTCCTCCCGTTGCTTGATGGCTTCGAGAAGTATCTCGGCGAGTTCAGCTGTCCCCAATGCCGCCAGGATGGCCTGTCTAGGTGCTACCGCGGTTTCGTGCTGCAACCTCTGTAAGTGTAGCTGTATCTGTGTCGGCGGCTGCGGCTGCTGTAACGGATCGGTTGCAATAACCGGAGCCATTCCGACAACTGCCATGTAGGTGGAGGCGCTGCTGAGAATCACAATAAGCGCGAAAAGGCCCATTTGTCCCGCCGTGAGAGGCCCCGGTTCTGACGACATGAGCTTTACGAGATCGGCCATTGCACCTGCGAGCCAGCCTAGGCAAATGAAACCGACCGCACCACCCCGATAGGCGTCGAATAGCGTCAGGCTCGCCTTCGTACGCCCAAAATGCTTTGAGACTTTGTGGACGCCGATAGCGACGGCCGGTGCCGATCCGCCAACAATCAGATTTGACAGCAGCCATCCGCCCCAGTCGCCAGCCGTGGCGTGCCATGCGACTGCGGCCACAGCACTCGCTGCTGACGCACTCAAGGCTGAAGCTGCCGATGCTACAGTGCCCTCGCTCACAGAACCTCGCTCAATAGACGGTTAACGTCGTCTGCCCTCACCGGGATAGAGCCCGGTTCGGACGACCGCCGGAACACCGACGCCAATAGTGGGCACATGATAAAGGGACAGTTTTACCCGTGTCGAGCGGCCTCGCTCGCGACAAAGGCGCCATTGACATGAGCAGAAGGCGGCAACGGTCTTATTTGGCCACGAAGTGAAGGCGCCCGGGCATGTGAGCGGGCAGCGAGCGCAAAAACAAACGGCCCGCTTTCAGCGGGCCGTCTTGCATGGGTGAGTGGTGCACCAGTTTTCTACAACTTCGTGGACAACCATATGTGCAGAGAGAAGAAATCCGATGTGACTGAATTGTTCTACTGCAAGGTTAACTACTGGTTCAAGCATTTGA
This sequence comes from Paraburkholderia sp. J8-2, assembly GCF_905220195.1. NCBI lineage: Bacteria > Pseudomonadati > Pseudomonadota > Betaproteobacteria > Burkholderiales > Burkholderiaceae > Paraburkholderia > Paraburkholderia sp. J8-2. Next base: position 5,790 of record NZ_CAJMZA010000010.1, on the reverse strand, counting down.
TGTGTATCCATAAGACCCCCATTAAAAAGTGTGTGTACAACGCCAGTTGAAAAACATCCAAAAACAGTGGCTAACGCCATAAAACAAAAAAGGCGCACACATGGGTTGGACCACAAAGAGCTCGAACTGCTGCGGCGGGAATCGAACCCACCACCACCCTCGAAACCTGTGAATCAAGAAGAATATTCTCACATCTACAGTAAAAAGTCAACCATTTTCTTGAGATTTGTGCTAAGGACGCCTCTTGGCCAGAGTTATGCCGACGCGCTATATGCAACTCGTCTCGCGACACGACTTCCGCAGGCGAATTGGAATCGTATACCCCGTCGCGACAGAAACCGCATCTGCTACTGCGCGCGGGCCCGGAGCGGGTGCCCTGACGCGTCTCCGTGTGAAACGGTCGACTGTCACGACGAGCGCGTCAGACTGTCATGGCCTGACTCGTCCGTTTGGCGCGACGCGCCGTGTAATCGACGGCTTTGCCCCCAAGATAGGCGTCGTGCAGCACATCGAGCCTGGCAAGCTCGGCGGCCGCGCCCTGTGCCACCACTCGCCCCCCTTCGAGTACGTAGCCGTGCTGGGCGTAACGCAGCGCCATCGTCGCGTTCTGCTCGGCGAGCAGGAAGCTCACACCCTCACGGTTGAGCGCCGCGACGATCTCGAAGATTTCCTGAACCACCAGCGGTGCAAGTCCCATCGACGGCTCGTCGAGCAGCACGAGCGACGGGCGCGCCATCAACGCCCGACCAATCGCCACCATCTGCTGCTCGCCGCCCGACGTCAACCCGGCCGGCGTCTGCCGCTTCACCTTCAGACGCGGAAAGATCGTGTAGATCCGATCGAGGTCCGCCTCGATTTCGGCCCGCCGCGGCCGCCGCGCAAACGACCCGATCCGCAGGTTCTCCTCGACCGTCAGATGCGCAAAGCAACGTCGCCCTTCGAGCACCTGAACAAGCCCACGCTCAACCAGTGTCCACGGCTCGATGCGAGCGACATCCTCGCCGCGATAGACGATGTGTCCGCCCGTCAGTTCGCCGCGCTCGGCACGCACAAGGTTCGAAATCGCCTTCAGCGTGGTAGTTTTGCCCGCGCCGTTGCCACCGAGCAGCGCGACAATCGCTCCCTCGGGCACCGCCAGCGACACCCCGCGCAGCGCGGGGATTATCTGGCTGTAGGTCACGGCGATCTCATCGACCTGCAGGATCGGGCTGTTCGTCATGTCAGAGGTCCTTGCTGCAATCGCGCGGCGTGATGCCCTTTTCCTTCGCGTACGACAGGGCCGACTTCTCGATGATCGGACGCAGCAGCGCGCGGTCGGCCTGCACCCAGTTGCTGATCACGTTCCACTTCTGGCCATCCCACTGCTGGAAGCGGACGGCGCCGCCGCCTTCGTGGTCCGAGCAGGTCAGCTTGAGCGGCTGGACCAGGCCGAGTGCGCCGAGCTGTTTGAGGCGCGCATCGTCGAGATCCAGATGCTCGAAGCCCCAGCGCACCTGCTCGCCCGTCAGCGGCTTGTTGCCAAATTTGCGCTGCGCGACGCGCACCGCTTCGACATTCAAAATGCCATTCACCACGCCGAGGTTGTAGTAGACGGTGCCAAAGCGCGTCGGGTCCTTGAGGTTGCCGTTACCCGGCTTGACCACGTACTGGTTGATCGCCTGCAGGACCGGATAGTCCGTGCCCGACGGGTGCGTCGTGATCGAGATGAAGCCTTTGGCCGCCTCGCCTGCCGGACGCACGTCCTCCTCGGAGTTGCTCCAGATGTTGCCGATGATATGGTCGACCGGATAGCCGACCTTCTGCGCGGTCTTGATCGCCACAGGGTTCATCACGCCCCAGCCGCGCAGGATCACCCAGTCGGGATTGATCTGGTGGATCTTCAGCCACTGCGAACCCTGTTCATTGCCGGGGTGCGGGACCTCGATCTGGGTCACGTCGAAGCCGTACTTCTTCGCGAGCAGGTCAACGACGGGAATCGTCTCGCGGCCATACGGCGAACCGTGATACAGCACGACGATCTTCTTGCCCTTGAGCGCGGCGAGACCGCCCGAGCGCTGCCCGATGTAGTTCACGATCGCCGAGACCTCGCTGTACGGGTTCAGCTGCAGCGGAAACACATAGGGAAACACGGCGCCGTCGGTCGAATCGGTGCGGCCGTGGTTGATCGTAATGAGCGGAATCTTGTCGGCCGTCGAACGGTCGAGCGTCGCATAGGCGATGCCGACCGACAACGGGTTCGTGGCCGCGGTCGGCGCGCCGTCGGGACCGCCATTCTTCAAGCGCTCATAGCACTCGACGCCCTTCTCCACTACGTACTCGGTCTCGCACTCCTTCCATGTGAGCTTGACGCCGTTGACGCCACCATCACGCGCGTTGATCAGCTGGAGATAGTCAATAAAGCCACCGAAGAAGCCGCTTCCGCCAGCCGCATAAGGACCGACGCGGTAGCTCTGCAGCGGAAAGTACTCCTCTCCCGCCGCATGTGCCTGAGGCAAAGCGCTGACAGCGAGTGCAAGTGCGGCCACAAAAGCCGAGGACCATTTTCCCCATTTCGCACGAACGGGGTGAACATCTGTATTTTGCATAACGAAATATTCCACGATGATAAGAATAACAAGAAGCGAAAAGTTGAACGGATCAGGATTGCTTTGGCCGACGTTGACGAATGATCTGCGCGAGTCTCGCAAGGCCTTCCGGTTCCTTAATCAGGAAGACAATGATCAGCGTGCCGAACACGATCTTCTGCAGGTTCTGCACCTGGTCCGCACCGATGCCCACCTGCGCCAGCGCGCCCGCTGCGTTCGACAGCAGGATCGGCAGGAGCACGATAAAGGCCGCGCCCAGGAAGTTGCCCGAGATACTGCCCATTCCGCCGATGATGATGATGAACAGCACCTGGAACGAGAGATTCAGGTTGAAGCCGTCCGGCTCGATCGTGCCGAGATAGGCGAACGCCCACAGCGCGCCCGCGACGCCAAGCACGAAGGAACTCAGCGCAAAGGCCAGCAGCTTGCTGCGCCCCACCGGAATGCCGATCACACGCGCAGCAGCTTCCATGTCGCGCACGGCCATCCAGCGCCGGCCCAGTTCGCTGCGCACGAGGCTCGCGCCGAATGCGAACAGCAAGCATGCGGCACCGAGCACGAACAGGTAACGCGACACCGGCGTGTCGATCTGCCAGTGGCCGATCGCGAGTCGCGGCGCGCTCAGCACGCCAGACGTGTCGTAGTTGGAGAACCAGCCCACGCGCGTGAACAGCCAGACCACGAAGAACTGCGCGGCCAACGTCGAGACGATCAGGTAGAAGCCCTTGATCCGCAGGCTCGGCAACCCGAACAGCAGGCCGGCCGCCGCACTCACAAGGCCGCCGAGCAGCAGGTCGACCGGAAGCGGGAACGCAGGTACCCGCACGAGCAGGTTGTAGGTCGCATAGGCGCCGATCGACATGAACGCGGCCGAGCCGAGCGACAGCTGCCCCGCGTAGCCGGTCAGAAAGTTCAGGCCGAGTCCGGCCACGGACAGGATCAGAAACGGCACGAGGATCGCGTTCAGCCAGTAATCGTTCGCCACGAGTGGCACGCCGGCGAACGCGATCAGCGCGCTCGCAAGGGGCACGGCCACCTGGCGCACGTTCACCCGGCGCGGTTCGGCGAGGGTACGGGTCAGTTCCATCAAGGTTTCCTCAAACACGCTCGACCGCCGCCTCGCCGAACAGACCGGACGGGCGCACGAGCAGGAACAGCATCGCAAGCAGATAGGGGAACCAGTTCTCGATGCCGTCGCCGATCACCGTTCCGACATAGACCTCAGCCAGCTTTTCCGTTGCGCCGACCAGCAGGCCCCCGGCGATCGCGCCACCGATCGACGAGAAGCCACCGATGATCAGCACGGGCAAGGCCTTGAGCACGACCAGCGAAAGCGAGAACTGCACGCCGAGCCGCGCGCCCCAGAGCAGGCCCGCAACAAGGCTGACAAAACCCGCCAGCGCCCAGACGATCGCCCAGATGCGCGGCAACCTCACGCCGACCGCGAACGCCGCGAGCGGGTCGTCGGCAACGGCGCGCAGCGACAGCCCGAAGCGCGAGCGCTTCGCAAGCTGCGATAGCGCGAGTACCAGCACGCCCGCGGTGGCGGCCGCGAACAGGTCGAAGCGGCTCACCATCACGCCGGCCAGGTGCAGCGGCCGGTCGTCGATGCCGAGATCGAGCCCGTGCACCTGCGCGCCCCAGAAGAGCTGCGCCGCGCCTTCGAGAATCAGGCTCAGGCCGAGGGTGGCCATGAACAGCACGATCGGCGCCCGATTGACGAGCGGGCGCAGCACGAAGCGGCCCGTTGCGATCGCGATCAGCACGAGCACGGCCAGCGTCGCGCCGAACGACAGCCACGGGTTCCAGCCGCGCTCGATGAGGCTCACGTAGGTCAGCGCCCCGAACAGCACGAGTGAGCCCTGCGCGAAGTTGAATATGCCCGACGCCTTGTAAATCAGCACGAAACCGATCGCAACCAGCGAATACATCACGCCAGCCAGCAGGCCGCCCACCAGCACCTCGATGAAAAACTCCATATCTGCGTCCCTCTCAATGACGTGTGCCGAGATAGGCCGCCAGCACGTCCGGATTCGTGCGCACTTCATCGGGCCTACCATCTGCGATCTTTTTGCCGTAATCCAGCACTACAACGTGATCGGACAGGCCCATCACGACGCCGATGTCGTGCTCGATCAGCACGACAGTCACGCCGAGATGCTCGTTGGCATCCAGCACGTATTCGGCCATCGCGTGCTTCTCCTCGGCGTTCATGCCAGCCATGGGCTCGTCGAGCAGCAGCAGGCGCGGTTCAGCGGCCATCGCACGCGCCAGTTCGACCCGCTTCTGCAAGCCGTACGACAAGGTGCCGACCACGCTGTCACGCCATGGCTGCAATTCGAGCGCTTCGATCACGCGCTCGGCTCGTTCGCGCTGCTCGGCTTCGTCCCTTGCCGCGCGGCCCACGTGCAGTGTCTGCTCAAGCCAGGTGCTGCGACGATGCAGGTTGCGGCCGGCCAGCACGTTGTCGAACACACTCATGCGCCGGAACAGCGCGAGATTCTGGAACGTGCGCGCAATGCCACGATGCGCGGCATCGTGCGCGTCCATGCGCCGGTAAGCGTGACCGTCGAAACGCAGCGTGCCGTGCTGCGGGCGATAAACGCCGTTGATCACGTTCAGCAGCGAACTCTTGCCCGCGCCATTGGGTCCGATCAGCGCGCAGATTTCGCCTGTCGCGACTTCGAAACTGATATCGGTGATGGCCTTGACGCCCCCGAACGACACGGAAATGCCGTCGAGCGCGAGCAAGGCCGTCGAGGCTTGCGTCATGCTGATTCACCCCTCGGGGTTCCGTTCTACTGTCCTGTGCTTCGGTTCGGTTCGGTTCGGCTCGGCCGGGTTCTGTACGCGCGTGAACCACGGCCCACCGCTGCTTATGTCAGGCGGCCTGCTTCTGCCGCTGCGCCTCGAGCTCGCGCACTAACGGGAGCACCTTCTGGCCGAAATACTCGACTTCCTCGATGAAATGCAGAAAACCGGTGAGTACCAGGTCGACGCCGATCGACTTGAGCTCGACGATGCGCTCGGCGATCTGCTGGGGCGTCCCAATCAGGTTCGTGCGGAAGCCGTCGTTGTACTGGACGAGATCCTCGAACGTCGATTTGGCCCAGTTGCCCTCGCCTTCCGGCGATGCCTTGCCGGCTTCCTTGACCGCGTCGCCGAACGCGTGCACGGCCTCGACGTGTGCGTGCCTGATGATGTC